>NZ_JBUEGB010000001.1:0-525530 GCF_054963695.1 Micromonospora sp. RTBAU3-60
GCTTAGGGCCGGCTGGCTGGCCGGCGTCCCGAGCGACGTCGAGACCGCGGATGGTGAGGACGGCGGGACCCGGCGTGCCGGCGGGAAGCGGCGGACGATCGGCCATTCGATCGCCGACCATCAGGGTCACCAGGTGGTCGGGGGTCGCCTCCGCGATGGTTCCCGAACCGCTCACCGCGCCTCGGCGCAGCACCGTGTACCGGTCCGCGACGCTGAAGACCTCCGACAGCTTGTGCGAGATCAGGATGACTGCGTGACCGGCGGCGGCAAGCCGCCGCATCAGGTTGGCGAGTTCGTCCCACTCGCCCGGGCTCAGCGCGGCGCTCGGCTCGTCGAAGATCAGGATCCGGGCGCCGCGGCACAGCAGCTTGACAATCTCCAGTCGCTGCCGCTCCCCCACCGACGCGTCGGCGACCAGCCGGTCGGGCGTGATCCGCAGGCCGGTTGCCGCCGCCACCTCCTGCGACCGGTGGCGTGCCTCGGTCAGACCGTTCCGCCACGGAACGGCGGCTGGTGCGATAGCGAGGTTCTCCAGCTCGGTCAGGGTCGGCACCAGCGTGAAGTGCTGGTGGACCATCCCGATTCCGGCCCGCAAGGCGTGCTCGGGCTTGCGGAAACGCACCGGCTTTCCGTCGAGTTCGATGCCACCCTCATCCGAGGTGTAGAGGCCGGTGACGATCCGCATGAGCGTTGTCTTGCCCGCACCGTTCTCGCCGAGGAGGGCGTGGATCTCACCCCAGGCGATGTCGAGGTCAACGGCGTCGTTGGCGACGAAGGAGCCGAACCTCTTGGTCACTCCGGTGAGCCGGAGAGCAGATGCTCCGGTGCCCGTGTCGCGGCGGACGGGGCCGGAATCGGAACGAGTCTTCATCGACGGCGGCCTAACGCTGCTCGAAGTGGTAGGCCGGCTTGGGAAGGAGAACACCCTTGTCTGCGACGATCTTGCCGTCGGTGATGTCCTTGGTGATCTTTTCGACGAGCGCCTTCTCCTCCGCCGTCCCCTTGCCTGGGCAGAACTCGAAACGCAGCGCGCCGGTGCCCAGGCCGTAGCTGATGGCGCCAGCCGGCAGCTTGCCAGCAGCGGCGTCGGAGACAGCGTTCTTCAGGATGTCGGACCAGCTCACTACGCCGGAGCCGATGATGTGGGGACTCGAGTCGCAGTGCAGGGCGAAGACGTCGTACACGTCGGCGGGGCTGGCGGAGCCACCGGCGGCCTGGTAGACGCCCCCGGAACCGCTGTCGAGGTCGGACAGGATCGAGTCGACTCCACTGGCCATCATGGCTTCGGCAGCCTGCTTGGCCTTGCCGACGTCGTTGTAGTCGCCGGTGTAGGTCTGCACGACCTTGGTGTTCGGATTTTCCAGCGCGGCGCCCTGAGCCATGCCGTAGTACCACGCGGTCGACGCGGGAACCTGGAGGCCGGCGATCATCCCGAGTTTCTTGGTCCGGGAATGGGCCGAGGCGACAGCCCCGACGACGATGGCGTTGTAGCCGACGGCGGCGCTGACCGAGGTCACGTTCTCGGCGTAGGCGTCGAGGTCGGCGGCCACCAGGATGAAGTGCACCTTGGGATACTTCGGCGCCACGACGGCGACGGCCTTGTTGAACGAGGCGCCGTCGGCGACCACGATCTGGTTCTTCGCGGCCAGCGACTCCAAGCCCTGGATCTGCTCCTGTGAGTTGGCGGCGTTGTCAACGATGGAGGACAGCTTGAGCTTCTTGTCAGCCTCGACCGCCGCGTTCACGCCGGCCAGGCCGAACTGGGTGAACCCGCCGTCGTTGCGGGGGGCCTGGGAGATGAAACCGATGTTCTTGGTCCCGTCGGCAGCCGCTGCGTCGCCCGAGGACCCGCAACCCGAGAGTGCGAGGGGTATGGCGGTTACGGCTGACACGATCGCGATCTTGGTACGCATGCGAAGCCCCTTCGTCGGCTGCTGCCCGTTCGGGTAACAGGGGGGTGAAACGGACCGGTTGAAAGACTGGTATGGCAGATGCAAGCGCGTTTACTGCGGGGGAGCGGTAACGTGAACCAGATACTGCTGATCTGACATACCAGTTGTCAAGAGGTTGATCCGACCCGAACTTCGGATGACGTGCCGCAGGTCAGGCGACCCAGCACCGGGACAGACACGGCAGCGGAGGCGAGGGCCAGCCAGGCCGGCACGACTGCGCGCACGCTCCTACCGGGCGCGATCAGCGGCTGTGGGTCGGCGCCGGGCTGGGCTCGCGTGCGAGGTGGCGCTGCGCGCTCCGCTCACGTCCGACGACGAGCCTCTCCTGGCCACGCCAGGGTCGGGCGCGGAAGGCGCCGGACCGGTCAGCGACCGAACTTCGCCGTGACCTCGTCCTGGAGTTCGAGGCGGCCCTGCTGCACGTGGGCGCGCATGGCCTGCTCCGCCGCATCGGCATCCCGCGCGCGGATGGCGTACACCACGGCGCGGTGCTCCGCGAGCGACCGCCGCATTCGCCCCTCTCGCCTGGTCACGATCGACGACAGCAGGCCGCGGTTCAGATGCTGGACCAGCAGCCGGTAATGGTCGCTCAACCGTTCGTTGCCGGCACCCTCGGTGATGAGTTCGTGCAACCGCGCGTCCATGGCGCTGTAGCCGTCGGTGTCGCCAGCCTCGACGCAGTCCTGCATCGACGCCATCACCTCGCCGATCCGCGCGATGAGTTCGTTGCTGGCGCGGTTCGCGCACAGGCGGGCGGTCATCCCCTCGACCGCCTCACGCACCTCGAAGAGATCGAGGATCTCGTGCCGGCTAAGACTCTTGACGAAAGTGCCACGGCGCCGCTCGATCGAGACAAATCCGGCGCCTTCGAGTTCCTTGAACGCCTCACGCACCGGCATCCGGCTGACCCCGAACCGCTCGGCGAGACGCGCCTCTGAGAGCTTCTCCCCCGGCGCGATGGCCCCGGACACGATCTCCTCACGAAGCCTCTGGACGATCACGTCCTTCTTCGAGACGTCGTTGTCGGTGACCCCAGCGGATGCCCTCTGCGCCGCCGACATAGCTCCCAAACTTCCTCTAGACCACTGCCCGAACTCCCCCTGAGCTTGATGCATGATAACCGCTTGCGGTGGCCGTGCCAGCACGGGCGGCGACGGTCCCACTGCCCGCCAGCTACCGGATCTTGCTGCACCGCGAGCAGGAAACCAGGCCGCCGCGCTCCCACAACCGCAGTTGGCAGCGCCCGCCACCAGCGGTAACATCCCTCGACACCTGTTCACAGCGTGTTTTCGGATCGTTGGTTGCTGGTTGGCAGCGTTTCACGCTGTCTTGTGCCCCGTATGTGCCCCAGGCGACTCGCTGGCCCAGGCAAACGATCATCTCGGCGACGAGGTTGACCGCGATCAGTGATTCGGGCATCTACGGTGTGGCCGGCTGCCACACTCTGTCCTGTGGTGAGTGAGGACGACGGGGCGTCCGATGGCAGGTCAGCGCGAGGGCCGCGCGGCGTTCGACCACTACGCGAGGGCGTCGGCGTAACCAGCGTGGAGCTCTTCTTCGATCTGGTGTTCGTCCTCGCGTTCATCCAGGTCGTTGCGTTGATGGACGACACCTTCACCAGTCACGGCGTGCTGAACGGGATGCTTGCGCTGGCCCTGTTGTGGTCGACGTGGTCCATCTATGCCTGGTTGGGCAACAGCCTCCAAGCTCGGGTCGGGCTGATCCGGATCGCGCTGCTGTTTGTGACGGTGGTCGCCCTTGTGATGGCGGTGGCGGTCCGGCAGGCATTCACCGACCTCCCGGGGGCGGCTGTCTCCGGCCCGGTGGTGTTCGTCGCGTGCTTCATGGTCGTTCGGCTGGTTCATCTGGCGCTGCGCTGGTACGCCATTCCAGACACGGGGCCGCGCATCGTCCTGCTGATCGCCGCGCCACTGTTTGTCGCCTCCGTCCTTCTGTTCTCCGCCGCCGTCGTGCCGCAGCGACTGTTTCACGACCCGTGGCTGGTCAAGGCGAGCCAGACCGGGCTCTGGGTGCTCGCCATCGTCATCGACTATGGCCGCGCCCTGGCGATGCGGTCGTGGGGGTGGCACATCATCTCGGTCCGGCACTGGGCGGAGCGGCACGGCCTCATCGTGCTCGTCGCCCTTGGCGAGTCGCTCATAGCGGTTGGCCTGACCAGCAGCGGCGTGCCGATGACTGGGGGGCTCGTCGCGGCCCTCGTCTTCGCCATCGTTACCGCCGCCGCATTGGGCTGGACCTATTTCGACGTCGTCGCGATCGCCGCCGAGCGGACGCTGATCCAGAACCCCGTCCAGCGCCGGGTCGCCTACGCCCGCGACGCCTACAGCTATCTGCACCTGCCGATGATCGCCGGCATCATGCTGCTCGCCCTCGGACTGCACAAAGTGGTGACGATCATCAAAGACAACGAAATTCACCATTCGACCGCGCGACTGGAGAGCCTGGGCCTCTACGCGCTCTACGGTGGAGCAGCCCTGTTCCTGCTCGCCCACGTCGGCTTCCAACTGCGGATCACGCGCCTGCTCAGTCGGGTCATCTGGCCGCGATTAATTACCGTGGCGCTGCTGGTGGCGCTCATCCCGGCCGCCAGCCAGCTATCGGCGGTAGTAGCGCTCGGCCTGCTGGCGGCTGTCTGTGCCAGCCTGGTCAGCACGGAGGTCCTCGTCGCCGGCGGGCGGCGTAGAGAACTGCGCGAAGCTGCTCTAGCCGGGGGATTTCGGCCAGAGGGCCCCTAGATCGGGCCGGCGCCGCCCAACCGACTTGGGAATCGGATTTGATCTCCGGTACGAGCAGCCAAGCCCACGTCCGAAGCGATGACCCGCTGGCCGCGATCAACGGCATGATGTGCCGTCTCGCCCGGGGCGGGCCCGCCGTCAGCACGCCCGATGCGTGCCGAGCCTTCAAAGCCGTCTTCGGGCCATACATCGACTTCCTGCGCCCACGGTTCGGTGCGCGCAGGTCACCGTCCCCGATGACGCCAACTTCTACGGCTACACGCTGAAGACCTGCGGGCGCTCGCCGCACCGCAGACAGTAAAACCGAGCCGTTGTCCTGACAGACCGACTGCAAGGTAAACGCAGAGAAGCGCGCCGGCTGGGGCACCTGCCAGACTGTGCTCCAGCCGGCGAGGATCTGCTAGCTTCCCTCCGTCAGCGGTGCGCCCACGGTGTAGAGCAGCAGTGCCAGCGATGCGAGCGTGAACATCGCCAACACGACGCGGCGCCAGTTGATAGACAGAGTCATGATTCACCCCCCTCGGTCTGTGATGGAACAGGTAGTCCCCGCCGGCGGCGGCACATGGCCAGCACGACCACCGCGCAGGCGCCGCCGCCGATCAGGACATCGCCAGGGCTGATGACCTTGTGCAGCGGTGCGATCGGGATAGTGTCGCCGAGGAACGGTAACCGTGTGTCGGCGTCGGCAGGTTCGTTCTTGGGCGTCGCCAGGCCCGGACGCAGACCCACTGCGGCGGCCACGGCGGGTTCGTAAGGCATCCGACCATTGAGCGCGATGGCCAGACCGTTCGAAGCAGCGCCCAGCGCGATGAACACACCAGCGAAGCGGATCGCCACCGGCCAATGTCGGAGGTTGATAGCGAGCCACCCCAGCACGAGAGCGAACACGATCGCCAGCATGGACATGCCGACTCGCTGTTCGATGAAGCTCCGTACGCCCGTCACATAGTACTGCGCGGCCTGCACGAGTGCGGCCAGCCACACCAACCAGAGCGCTCCCAGCCGGATCGTGCCGAACCCGGACAGGCGGCCGCCCAGGAGATAGCCGATAGCGACACCAGCGGCCGGCGGCGCAACGAGCAAGACCAGACCGTGGATCGACAAGCTTCCTCCTCGCAGCATCCGCAACCCGGTTCGTTGCCGTCTTCCCTACGCTCCGCAGCGACCGCATTGACGATCTGCGGATCCGCCGGTGCGCGCCTCCCCACTCCTAACCCGAACGTGCAAGCCGCCACCCTTCTGGTCACCCAGGCGGGGACTCATGCAACGTTGAACGCTCCTCGTACCTCGCTTCGGCTTCTGGAGTGGGCACCCACGAGATGATCACAGCATCTACCCCGTCAGACGGCCCTTGGCCTGTGCCCAAGTTGATGTCCCATTCCTGTACCGACTCGCCGCTCTCGCTGATGCCGAGTATTTCGACCGGGGACCGGGGATCCTGCGAGGACAGCCACTCTTTCAGCTCGCCGACGTTCATGCCGTCATGCTAGGGAATGCGCGCCGCAGAGCCATGGAACCCTGCGCATGGGCGGTCATAGGTTGAAGCGGAACTAAGAGCCGCTAGCCCGCCACCAGCGAGAACAGCGCTCGACGCCTGTTCGCCCGGCGTCTGCGTCTGACATGGCTGCGGGCTGGTTGACGACGTTTGACAGTGTCTCGTGCCCCCCTGTGTGCCCCACGCGGCCGGTCCGTCTCCCGACGCCAGGGGTGCCAACCACATCCGTTGGCCGAGCACGCTAGCGCCCTGGGAGCCCCGAGCTCGTCCGCCAGGCGGCTGGCTCAGCTCGGTGTCGTCTTTGGCGTCGTTACAGTAGCTTCCGGCGATTCGGCGGCCCTCGTCAATTTCCGAAGGTCGCAGTCGTCCCATATCTCTTCCGCGAAGCTGTACAAGTATTCCAATCTGGAGACCGGCCTGACCTGTGCCACGTCAATCTTGTTCCATGCGCGTTCGGTGCCGTCCGCATAGACGAACGTCAACTGAACGTCGCTGACGCCCGGCGTACGCTCATTTTCCTTTGACGACGTCTGGTTCAGCGACCAGACGCCCTGTCCGGAAACCAGCTTGGTCTTGTCGCCGTCCTTCTCGCGTAGTTCGGCGGCGATGAAACTACCGTCGGCGTTGAGCTTGATCGTGCCCGCGCCCGGTCCGCTCCACGTGCCAGCAACGTCCGCCATTGTGATGTCCTCGGTGCCGTGACTACCGCATTCGGCGGCGGTCTCGCCCAAGGAGCACGCCAGCATCGAGGGCGCGATCAGAACCATCGCCAACACAGCAGCGCATCGCCTATTCACTGACACACTCGCACATCACCTGGCGTCCGCACACCGCCAAAGTCGCACATCCGGCCGCACGCTCGGCGTCGCGCGGTCCACAGGTTCGCCCTCGCCCGGGCTTCGCCTGGGTTGCCGCGCATCCGCTGGTCCCTTCGACGACCTTGCCCGGGCGCTACACCTTCGCGATGGCCGTACTTCACGACGTGACCGTTGTGGGTTATCGCGCCCGGCGCGACCGCACGGCGATCGCCGCGCCCAGGAGGCTGATCACCAGCGAGGCCACGGACAGCCCGAGCGCCCACCAGACCCCCGCAACCGACTGGGTCGCAGGCGCGCTGCCCACGGCCAGGGCCGCCTGCCCGGTGCCTGTCGCCGTGGGCGATGCCGCGGGCACGAGCCGGAGCACTGGTGCGGGCCGCTCCGGCTCGTCGGCACCGGGGGCTGCCTCCTGGATCCAGCGCACGACCTCGCCGTCGCTGTAGTGCTGGAGCGTCTTGAATACCAGTTGATCGGTCGCGGGCAGCGGTCCGCCGCTCACGGAGAACTCGTCGTACTCACCCGGTTTGATCGCCGACTGCGGGTCCGCCGCAGTCCAGGTGACCTTGTCGATGACCTCGCTGATCTGCGCGCCGTGCGCCTCGATCGGCGTGGCCAGCTTCTTCTTCGTGATCTCGTACGACCAGCCCGGGTGTGGCTTCATCGAGACCGAGGCCAGCGGGAAGTCGGCCGGGAACTGCACCTCGATCTTGGTGGTGCTCGCGTCGTCGCTCTCGGTGGGAACGCGGAACGTCAGGGCTGCATAGCCGCCCTGGGTGGCAGTGCCCGGGTTTACCGTCACATGCGCGAACGCCGCCGTCGGTATGACGCCGACCAGGCAGGCCGCCACGCCTACGGTTACCAGGCTACGTACGGCTCGGCGAAGCAGGTGCATTCTCCAGTTTCCATTCATCGAGAATCATCATTCGAACAAGCGAGCTGCAGCCGCCATACGCACTACGGCACAGATACTCGCGCTAGCCGAGGCGGGCCAGCGTGGTCTTCAGCAACGCCTTGACCTTCTCGTCGGAGTCGGCGCGCTTGCCCACGGCCTTGATCTGGGCGTAGCCGACATAGAGGATGGCGTTCTCCTTGTGCACCACGACGGTGACCAGATCGTCGTAGGTGTCCGGGTTCACCTCCGGGGGCGAGGTGTGTACGAGGTGCTGGGCGAACCCTTTCCACCCGTTGATCTCGATCGACCGGCTGCCGACCTTGTAGTCGCCCACCACGGACGGCGGCCCGCCGAGCACGCTGAACGTCGCCGGGCACTTGGTGGCCTCGGCCGCCACGGTGTTCATCGTGCCGTCGACGAGCGAGGCGCTCTGGAAGACCACCGCACCCTGCGTGACTACCGGTAGTGACGACGGTCCCACGATCTGCGGCGCGACGATGATCCGTCCGGTCGGATTCCCACCCACCGGCTCGACCGCTGGCTCCACATTGACCTCGACGTCCTCGGAACGCTGGACGTACGGGCAGGTCGGGATGCTGTTCGGGGGCGTGTAGACGACGTGCGAGGAGTGGCCCTCGTCCTTGATCTCGGTCGCGCCTTCGCCCAGGTCACTGGGGCTGACGAGGCCGAACCGAATGGAGTCCACGGTGTAGGGCGGCTTGGTCAAGGGTTCCGGACTCCCGCTGGAGCAGCCGGCCAGGACGCCGAGGGCGAGCAAGCCGGCGGCGAACGGGGTCCATCTGCTCCGGGACCCCTTCCGGTCAGCGCCTCGCATGTGTCACCAAACCTTTCAGCGTGCCGTGAACTGGACGCGCACGGGTGTCTCGTCGAAATCGGAGACTCGGATGTCCAGCCGCAGCACCCACACCCCGGGGAAGGGGATGGACATCGAGTTCGCCACGTAGTGGCCGGGTTCGGCCGCGGTGACGGTGATGGGCAGTGCCGGGACCTCGCGGTCGGGTGATTCGAGCTGACCGGAGATCTCGGGTACCGCGACCAGCGAGCCGTCCGGGCCGGTGAGGTAGATGTCGGCCACGTTGCTGCCCGACCTCGCCGGCTCGATCTTCACCTCGACCGAGCTGTCCCGCAGCCCGGCGGCCGAGCCGGCCGCGGCGGCGGGAATGGGGACGGTGGTGTGCACCGGCGGCGCGTAGCTGGTGCGGGCCGGGGCGGTGTTGACGAGGACGGCCGTGATCGACACGACCGCGACCCCGAGCAGGATCTCGCCCACGACCGAGCGGCGCAGCCAGCGCACCGCGGCGGCGGGGGCGGCGTCGAGGCCGAGGGGTTCGCGGCCGCGCCGCCGCACGAACCGCCGCGCTCCGGCGGCGAGACCTACCACGGCGAGGACGACGGCGAGCTTGCCGAGAAGCAGCCGCCCGAAGTCGGTCGCGCCGAGCGCGGCCCACGTCCCCACCTGCCGCCAGGACAGGTAGACGCCGGTCGCCGCGATCACCGCGAAGCAGACCTGCGCGAGCCGGGAGAACCTGGGCAGCGCGGGCTCCAGGGTGATGACCTTGCTGGTCTCCCGCCTCCCGGTCGGGATGAGTACGCAGGTCGCGAGCGTGATCAGGCCGCCCAGCCACAGGGCCATGGCGAGTAGGTGCAGGCTGGTCGCCGGCACGGCCAGCCAGGTCTGCACGCCGGTCTGCGCGTGATCCGCCAACGCCCAGGTCAGCGTCAGGGCGACAGCGCCGACCGCGACGACTGCGGGCAGGACGATCCGGCGGGTGGCGCCGGCGCCGGCCGTCGCGGCCGTGGCAGAGGGAGAGTTGGGGCGTACGGCGATCCCGAAGGCCACGCCGAGGGCGAGCACGATCACCAGCCGCGCCAGCAGCGCGTGGCCCAACCGGGTGGACAGCGCCGCGCCGAGCAGGTCCGGGTCGAACACTCCGGCCAGCGACGTGCCGGCGGCGTACGGCCCCTGTACGAGCAGGACCACCACGGTGCCGGCGGTCAGCACGCCGAACCCTGACCACACGATGCGCCGGCCGCGGCGGTCGGTGCGGCCAGCCGGCCAGAGCACGGCCACGAACAGCGCGCCACCGAGGGCGAGGGCCACACCGAGAAAGGCCAGGGCGCGGCCGACCGCGTCGACGACGAGGACGGCATGGTCGGCGTCCTGCTCCACCGGAGCGGCCGTAGCGCTCGGGTGGCCGATGCTGAAGCTGAACGCACCCGACACCACGTGCGAGTCCGCGGATGTGACCCGCCAGGCCAGGACGTAGGTTCCCTCCGTCAGATCCGTGGGCAGGCTGACCCGCGCCGTGTTGGCCTTCCCGTCCAGGTGACCGGGGGTGCCGATCGCCAGCTTCTTCGCGTTCGTGTCGAGCAGCTGGATCGACCGCTCGTTGAAGCTGATCGCGTCGTCGAAGCGAAGCCGGACCTCCGCCGGGGGCGAGGCCAGCACCTCGCCGTCGACCGGCGAGGTCTCCAGCAGGTAGGCGTGGGCGTACGCCGGATGTGTGGTCGCGGTGGACGCGAGGTCCGTGACCAGGCCGCCGGTCGCGAGGAGGACGACCACCGCCAGCCGCGTGACCAGCCGGGCCCAGCGATGGCGTGCGGGGTGCATCTGCGTCATCCGACCTAGTCCGTACGCAGCTTGCTGGCCAGGATGAGCTTGCCGCCCCTCACCTGGGCGATGATGTAGTTGTCGTACGTCAGGGAGTGATCGACGGCGAAGCGGAGCGTTCCGGTGAAGGTGGTGAAGTTCTCGAGCCGCGGGAGGTTGTCGACGACCTTTGGGGGTGCCGTGTCCCCCGCCTGGCGCACCGCCTGCGCCAGCGCGCGGAGCGCGTCGTAGGCCTGCATGGCGTCGCGGCCCGGGTCCCGCCGGTAGCGGTCCTTGAAGCGGGCAGCCCAAGCCGCCGCTGCGGGGAGAAGCCGTGGGCCCGCGGCCATGGCGAGGTATGCGTCCTCGGCCGCCGCGCCGGCCGCCTGCAGAAACTCGGGGCTGTCCGACTCAGCGGAGGCCATGAAATGGCCGGCGTAGCCGTCCTGACGTAGTGCGCTCACCAGTCGTCCACCTGGTTCCGCGGCCCCCGCCCAGTAGACGAAGTCCGCCTTGGCAGCGGTCACGGTGCTGGCAAGCTTCGCGAGATCAGGAGCGTTCGCTTCGGCGCTCTGCCTGCTCACCGTCAGGCCGTCTGCCTTGACCCGGTCGGTCACCAGGCCGGACAGCCGCTGTGCGGCCGGCGAGCCGTCATCGAACACCGCCACCCGCTGCGGGCTCCGGTAGCCCATCCAGTGCACCGCGGCCAGCGCCTCCTGATAGACCGTCCCCTCCATCGGGAACACCGACGGCACCCCGGCCTCGATCAGCCGGTCGGCGCGGGCGGAGGAGACCAGGAATGGCGTGCCAGCCGGGGCCACGGCGTTCGCCGCCGCCACCGCCGCGTCCTCACACAGCCCGCCGACCACCCCCACGACCTTCTTGGCGGCCAGCCTGGTTGCCCCCTGCTCGCCGGTCGCCGGCGCGCAGCCGCCGTCCTCGACGGCCAACTTCACCCGCCGCCCCAGCACACCGCCCTGATCGTTGATCTCAGCGGCGGCCAACTGCGCCCCGTCGACGAGGTCCTGCCCACGCTCAGCCAGGTCGCCTGACAGCGGGGCCAGCACCCCGAACGTGATCTCGCCCCGCGGCCTCGGGGCGCCCCCGCCCTCGTCAGAGGCAGAGCACGCGGCGAGCAGACCGCTCACCACCAGCGCGGTCGCGCCCAGCGCGGCCACGCGCACGGCACCTCTGCGTCGCACCGTTCTACCTCCATGTCCGTCACCACCGAAAGCCGGCCCGGGCGCAGCGGTCGCCGCGCTCGGGCCGGTGCTTTCGCTCAGACGGTTACTTGTCGCACGAGTTCCAACAGATCTTGTCGTCCGGCGCGCCGGCCAGCTTGCCGTCGAACCGCAGGACGTCGACGCCCCGGTTGTAGTCCGCGACGTAGACCAGCCCGTTGTGCCAGTAGACGGCCGACGCCGAACCGCCGGTCACGCCCTGGCCCGACGGCACGCGGAAATAGCCGACCTGGGTCGGGTTCCTCGGATCCGACACGTCGAGGAAGCGAGTGCCCTGCCCGTACCACCCCTGCGCCACGATGTTGCCGTTCACCGTGAACCAGTGCGCGGAGCAGCTCCCCGTGGTGGCCGACCCTTCCTTGCCCCACGGCGACCAGTGGCTGAGCAGTTCCAGCCGGAATGGGTTCTCGGGCGTGGAACGCCAGCTCTCGCCGTCGTAGCTGCCCTTCAACGAGGCGATCTTGAACTCACCCGCCTGCGCGCAGGACGTGACGTTCTCGTTGGTGATGTAGAGCAGCTCGCCCTTGTCGAAGGAGCCGACCTTCTCGGTGGGGTGATAGGCGTTGTGGTCGAAGAAGTCGTAGAAGGCGGTGCCCGCCGGGTTGATGGGAGTGACGGTCCCGCCCGCGTACGGCACCGGGTCGTACGCCGTCGCGACGCGGTTGCGCTTCTGCACCGGGTCGTAGTGGTTGCCCTCGGTCCAGTAGCCGCGTACGCCACCCTCACCGGAGACCCAGGCGATGCCGTCCTTGTCGACGTCGACGCTGTGCACGTAGTCGGTGACCCCGTCGAGCCGATCGAGATCGACCGCCCGGTCGAAGGTGTACGGGTGCTTGATGTCGTGGATGTCGGTCACCCGCACCGGGACGCCGTTCCAGGAGGGGTCGTGACCTGGCGTCCCCGTGTTGGCCGGACCGACCGACCACAGGTACTTGCAGTCGTTGATGCAGGTGGACGTGTGCCCGGCCGGAATCGGGTGGAAGGTGACGATCTCCGGCTTCCACGGATTCTTGACATCGACGATGTAGACGCCGGACTGACCGGTCTTGACGGTGCCGCCGAAGCCGCGCGGGTCCCGAATGAGGAAGACCAGCTTGCGCTTCGGGTCGACGGTCATGTTCTCGCCTTCCCAGAACCTGTCCTGGGTGTCCCCCGGCAGGCGCAGCTCGGCCGCCGTGATCTTCGAGACCAAGGCCGGGTGCTGGGGGTCCTCCAGCGACCAGACGGCGAGGCCGCCGGTGCCGTTGGCGAACATGAAGTCGTAGCCGTACTTGTCGTACTTGATGAAGTTCAGCGCCGAGTAGCCGCTGACTCCCCTGACGTTGTCGATGAACGTGACGTTCTTTGCGACGGCGGTCGTCGGCACGTTGTGGATGTCGTCGAGGACCGCGCCGCCATGGGCGGAGTTGTCCGACGGGCTCGATCCTGGCGGCTCGGCGGCGGATGCCGCGCCAGCTCCACCCAGCTGCACTGCCACAGCCGTCGCCAGAGCGACGGCACCCGCCACGAGGGGTTTCGTTTTCACCACGTTTCTCCCTTTGGCATTTCTCCCTTGGCGACCCTCAGCGCAGCTTGGGCACCGCGCGGCCGAAGAGCGCACGTGGCACGACACTAAAGACGACACGAGCGGGGCGTCATGGTGCAGTTGTCGAGAACGCCGCCGTACAGCTCCGTCAATCGTCGTGATCATGCAGGGGAGCATCACGCCGGTCAACCCGTTGCCAGCAAAACCACCGACGCCATCGTGACTGCTTCCCGGGCGGGAATACCGGCGGTACGCGCCGGTCCACGTACACTCGCACCGCCGTGAGATGCGGTCCGAACCCCAGGGGGAATGCTGCATGCCGTTGACTCTTGTGGCGGACCGCGTCACCGTAGGTTACGGCGAGGGTCCAGCGGTGTTACGTGACGTGTCGATCACGGTGCCCTCCGGCCAGATGCTCGCGGTGACCGGGTCATCCGGGGCCGGCAAGACCACGCTGTTGCGCGCCATGGCCGGGCAGCTTCGGCCCACGGCCGGCGCGGTCGCGGTGGCCGGCGAGCCGTTGCGGGACCGCGATCATGCGGTGGCCCGGCAGGTGGTGCTGATCCCGCAGCACAATGGACTGGCGACCATCCTGACCGCCGAAGAGAACCTGCAGGTCGTGCTGATGGCAAACGGGGTCGCCACCGACGACGCGCGCCGGCGCACCGCCGAGTGGTTGGAGCGGGTCGGCCTCACCGGCCAGGCGAACCAGCTCGTCGAGGAACTCTCCGGCGGCCAGCAGCAGCGTACGGCGATCGCCCGGGGCCTTGCGCTGCGCGGCGACGTGCTGCTGGCCGACGAGGTGACGAGCGAGTTGGACGCGGCGAACCGGCAACGGGTGCTCGACCTGCTGCGGGCCGAGGCGAGTCGGGGCGCGGCGGTCGTCGTGGCCACGCACGACCCGGAGACGGCGGCGGCGTGCGAGGTCGAACTGCACCTGACGGACGGCCTCGCCGAGGTGGTGCGCCAGGGGACCGGCCTGATCGACGGGCTCACAACGATGCCATAACGGCCTGGCCCGAAACCTCGTGTCGACAAATGGTCTCCCGTTAGCCTCTGCGGACGTCCGTCGACGACGAGGGTGGCCATGCTCCACTTGGTGTTCGGTGTGCTCGCCAGCCGAAAACGCCAGGCGTTGAGTCTCGCCTTGCTGGCCGTGCTCGCGCTCGCGGCGGGCACCGCGGCGCCCCTGTACGCCGCCGCTGCCGACCGCCAGGTGGTCTTCGCCGAGGTGGCGGCGGCGACCCCGATCGAACGCAGTGTCGCCGTGACCGCGCAGGTCTCCTCCTCGGCAGGCGCCGCCGCCGCGCTCGCCGACCTGGTCAGCCAGCTCCGAGGCGCCGTGCTCCAGTCCGACCTGACCGAGATCACCGGGGGCTGGGTACGCGGCCGCGCGGTGGTCGCTGATGCGCCGACCGGGCCTCTGGGCGTGTCACTGGCCGTCCGCGACGAGGTCTGTCACCACCTCGCCCTGTCCGGCGCCTGCCCGGGCAACGCGAACGAGGTGGCGGTCAGCACGCCGACCGCACGGCAACTCGGGCTCCACACCGGCGCCGAGTTGAGCTACCAGGTGGACGGACGGGAGCAGCCACTGGCGCTGCGCGTCGTCGGCATCTACGACCCGGTTGGGCCGAGCGATGGTGGGCGGTACGCGACACCGGTGGCCGACCCGTACTGGGCCGGACGGCACGAACTCGCGCCACAGCCGGTGCGCGCGGCCAACCCGATCTTCACCTCGATGACGACGCTGAGCGCGGCCGAACTCGAAACGATGGTCGGCACGGTGGATCTGGTCGCCGGGGAGCACGCGCTCACCCCCGAGAGCGTCCGCCGGCTCGCCCCGGCGTTGGCCCAGGCCAGCTACGGACCTGGTCTCGAGGTGGCCAGTGGCCTGCCCCAACTGCTGGCGCGCATCGAGCAGACCCGACAGGTGCTGCACCTGTCGGCGCCGCTGGGCGCGCTGCAACTGCTCGTGCTGTCCTGGTTCGTACTGCTGCTGGCGGCGGGCTACGCCGCGGCGGAGCGCCGCACCGAGACGGCGCTCACCACCCTGCGTGGCGCACCGACCCGCCACCGCATCCTGCTCGCGCTCGGCCCCACCGCGCTGGTGCTGGCGGCCGCCGCACCGTTCGGGTTCGGCCTTGGTTGGCTCCTCGTACGTGCGATCACCGGGACCGTCTTCACCGATTCCGGTGCGGTGCCGGTCGAATCGACGAGCCTGACGGCTGCCGGTGCCACACTGCTCGCGGTGCTCGCCGGCGTCGCGATCGCGGAGCGACGCTCGCACGGCGGACCGCTCATCCACGCTCTGCGGCAGATTCCCCCACGCCGCAGGGTACCCACCGGCCTGGTCGAACTCGGCGCGATCGTGTTGGCGCTCGCCGCGGTCGCCCAGTCGATGACGAGTCGCCAGGCACCCGGTGGCGGCCTCCCGCTGCTCGTCCCGGTACTGCTGGCGCTGGTCGCCGGGATCCTCGCCGCGCGGTTG
Organism: Micromonospora sp. RTBAU3-60; assembly: GCF_054963695.1. Classification (NCBI taxonomy): domain Bacteria; kingdom Bacillati; phylum Actinomycetota; class Actinomycetes; order Micromonosporales; family Micromonosporaceae; genus Micromonospora; species Micromonospora sp. RTBAU3-60. Next base: position 15,779 of record NZ_JBUEGB010000001.1, read on the forward strand.
ATGCGGTCGATCGCCGCCGCGCTGGGCGCGCGCAGCCTCCATCGCGGCCGGGTCACCGTCGGACTTGCGGCCATCCAGATCGCTCGGCGTCGGGGGGCAGATCGACTCGTCGCGCTGAGCGTGGTCGCGTTGGCGCTGTTAGGTTTCGCGGCGAGCGCGTGGGATGCGCGGGGCCAGGCGATGCGCGACCGCGCCGCCGTGGAGTTGGGCGCCGCACGGGTGCTCACCGTGCACGCCGTGTCTCGCCCGGCTCTGCTCGCCGCGGTCCGCGCGGCCGACCCGGACGGCCGCTGGGCGATGGCGGCGGCCAGGCAGACGACCAGCGACACCACGCTCGTCGCGGTGGACAGCCCTCGGCTGGCCGCGGTCGCCCTGTGGCCGAGCGCCGCCGGCGCGTCGCCCCCGACGCAGGTGGCCGCGACCCTGCGGCCGGCGGCGAACCCGCCGGTGCAGCTGACCGGGGCGGCGTTGGCTCTGGACGTCACCGTGCGCGAACCGTTGAGCCGGCCGTTGCCCGTGACGGTGGCGCTGACCGGCCCGCGCGGGGAGCCACAGACCGGCAGCTTCGAGATCACCGCCGACCCGGGCCGGCGCCAGTACCGGATCGAGGTGCCAGCCTGCGTCCAGCCGCCGGGCTGCCGCCTGGGGTGGCTGAGCTTTGCCAGGTCGCCGGACCGCCTCGTCCTGAACCGGATCGGGCAACTCGCACCGGAGCGACCGATCCTGGAGGGCCGCGCGCTGGCGGCTGCCGCGCGGTGGCGATCGGCCATCGGCGCCGAGGACGCGGTGCGCATCCACGGTGGCGATGAGGGCGTGGTGCTCCACTATGCGCCGCCGCGCGACGCACAGACGGCCAGCACGGACATCCGGCTGCAGGTGGCCGACGCGCCGTTGCCGCTGCCCGTGGTCGCGGCGGCGCCGGCTCGCCTGGCTGATACGCAGGAGCTTCGGACGGCGCCGGTGTTCGCCGGGCTACGGCGGGTCGAGGTGGCTCAGGCGCTGCCGGTGCTGCCCGGCGTCGGCAGCCACGGGATCCTGGCCGACCTGGAGTACGCGGACCGGCTCAGCGATCAGCAGGACAACGAGGCCGAGCTGCAGGTGTGGCTCGGCGCGGATGCCCCGGCCGACGCCGTTGCCCAGCTGCGCGCTGCCGGCCTGGTCGCGCTGCGCGACGAGACCGTCGTGGATCGTGCGGCCCGCTACCGCATGCAGGGGCCCGGGCTGGGCCTGCTACTGCAGCTGATCGCGTCGATCCTCACCGTACTGCTCGCGGCGCTCGCCGTGGTGGTCCTGGCCGCCACGGACCGGCCACGGCGGGCCGTCGACCTGGACGCGCTGCGCCTCCAAGGCGTCGACCGGCGCACCGTCGCCCGCGCGATTCGCGGCTGCTACCTCGCCCTGGTGGGCGTCGCCGTCCCGGTCGGCGCCCTCGCCACCGGCCTGGCGTGGGTCGCCGGACGAGGCGCCCTCGGGGCGTTCGTCGACCTGCCGAGCGCCCTCGCGATGCCCGGACCGCGCCTGGCGGTGGTCGTGCCGGCACTGCTCGGCGCCGCCGCCCTGCTGGTCGGCGTGGCCCTCCTGGCCGCGCACCGGCTGACCAGAGCGACCGAGGCGCGGCCGCTCGACGCGGCGGAGGCGCGCGGATGACGACGCTGCTGTGGTCCATGGTGCGCGCGCGCTCGACGGTCGCCGCGATCATGCTGGTTATCGGCATGGCCGCTGCGGCGGCCGCTGCCGCCGGGCCGCTCTACCGGCAGGCGGCGGGCGCCGCCACCGTGAGCGTCGAGGTCGACCGGGCACCCGTGGCCGAGCGGCTGCTCAGCGCACAGCGCGTCGGAGATAACCAGAATCCACTGCTCGACGGCGAACCGCCGCCGCTACCCCACATGACCGGCTTCCGCACGATCAGCGGCCGTCAGGTCACCGGATCCGTCCTCGGCGACGCCGGCGGCGATCATCTCCGCCACAAGGTGTGGCTGGCCACCCGGACCGGTTACTGCCGTGAGGTGGTGCTCACCGCGGGGCGGTGTGCGGTCGCGGACCATGAGGTGTTGGTGCGCGCGGACACCGCGGAGCTGACCGGCGCGCGGGTGGGCAGCGAGGTCGTGTTCGACCCCGCGGATACCCGGTCGCCGGTGTCGTTGAGCGTGGTGGGCCTCTATCGGACACCGCAACCGCAGGATGCCTACTGGGCTCAGCGGCGCAGCCTGGTGGGTGCTGACGGCGGGGTGTTCCTCACCACTGAGCGCACCGTCGAGCGAGCCAGCCGAACGGGTTTGCAGACGGTGGACCTGGTCGCCGGCCCGACCGCCTTCGCCGACCTGCACCGGCTTCGGGTCGAGATCACCCGTGCGGCGGAGACGTTGGTGGCGGGCGGCTACACATTCGACACCGGCATCCGCGACCTCGCCGATCGGGTCGATCGCAACCGGCGAACGCTGGGCGACAGCCTGACCGTCGCCATGCTGCCGCTCGTACTGCTGTGCTGGTTCGTGCTATTCCTAGCGGCGGCGGGTGCGGCCGAGCAACGCCGCGGCGAACTCGGTCTGGCGGTGCTGCGCGGAGTACCGACGAGGCTGCGCTGGCTGTTGCCGAGCGTCGAGACCGCACTGCCGATGCTGCTCGCGGCGGTGCCGGGATACCTGGTCGGCCTCGGCGCGACAGCGGCCTACTCCGCGCTGGTGCTGCCGGGCGCCCCCGGCGTGAGTCCCTCTTGGACGTCCATGGCGTACGCGGCCGCGGCGGTGCTGGGCGCGCTGCTGGCCGGCCTGCTGGCGCAGGTACGCATCCTCACCGCGCCACTACTGAGCCTGCTGCGCCGGGTGAGCGCCAGGCGTCGCTCCGGCCTGGTCGGAGCCGCTGAGGTCGTGATCGGCGCGCTCGCGATCGCCGCCGGCTACCAGCTCTCGCTCGCCGGCGGCGAGGTCGACAGCGGTGGCGGTGGGGTCGCCCTGGTCGCACCGCTGTGCATAAGCCTCGGCCTGGGCCTGGTGGCATCCCGCGCTCTGGTGTCGCCGGCGGACCGGCTCGGCCGCTGGGCACTGCGACACGGCCGGCTGGCACTGGGCATCGCGGCGATGACGCTCGCGCGGCGCCCCGAGTCCAACCGGATCGTGGCGCTGCTGACGGTGGCCCTCGGGCTGGTGGGTTTCGCGGTGACCGCGAACGACACCGCGCAGCGGGCATGGACGCAGCGCTCCCGGCTTGAGACCGGCGCGGCGCATGCCCTGTCGATCCAGCAGGCGTCGGTACCGGCCCTGCTGACGGCGGTACGCACGGTCGATCCGCAAGGCACGTACGCGATGGCGGTGGCCGGCTTCCAGGTGCCCGGCACGCCACCCGTGCTCGGCGTGGACAGCGCCCGGCTGGCCAACGTGGCGATCTGGTCGTCGGAGTTCGGGCCGCTCTCGCCCGCCGACGTGGCACAGCGGCTACGGCCGGCCCCGCCTCAGCCACTGGAGCTCCGGGCCGCCCGACTGGAGCTCACCGTTACCCTCCTCGACATCGCGCCGGGCGCGACGGCGCGCGTAGGCGTGCGGCTGACCACGCAGAGCGGGGCGGTGGTGGTGGCGCGAACCGACGAGCTACGCCCCGGCGAGCATCGCTATTCGATCGCGGTGCCACCGTGCGCGGAGGCCGCCTGCCGGCTCGACGAGATCGCGCCGGAGATGTCCGTGACGCGGCGGCACCGCATCAACCTGATCCTGGGCCCGATCCGGGACGGTACCAACGGCGCCCTCCTCGCCGATGCCGCCCGCATCGCCGAACCGGACCGGTGGCGGCAACCGACACCCAGCGCCGCCCGACCGGTTGCTGAACTGCGCGGCACTCCGGGCGGACTCGGCATGGCAGTGGACTCGCCCCTCTGGGCCGACCTGCGGATCTTTCCCGCCGCGGTCGCGGAGCCGTTGCCGATGGTGGCTACCGCACCGCTGCCCGACGACGTCCTCGGCCACGGCGGCGCGCGCCGCATCGAGGTCACCCGGGCTGGGGAAGCGGCCCTCGTGCCCCGCCACGGTACGGCTGGCGCACTGGTCGATCTCGAATACGCCGACGAGCTGAGCCTGGACGTCGACCCCGGTTCCATGGAGGTGTGGCTCGCCGCCGACGCACCCGCCGATGTGGCCGATCGGTTGCGGGCAGCCGGCTTGACGGTGACGGATGACCGCAGCGTGGTGGCGCGGCGGGCCGTCCTCGCCAGCCAGGCGCCCGCATTTGCCCTGCGGTTCCTGCTCATGGCCGCGTACGCGGCGGTGGTCTTCGCCATGGGCTCGATCCTGGTGACCGCGGCCCTGGAACGCGGCCACCCGGCCGACGGCCTGGCGGCGCTGCGGGAGCACGGCGTCCCGGTGCGGACCCTGCGCGCGGTTGCCGTTTTGCGTCGCGGCGGCCTCGTCATCCTGGCGGCCGCACTCGGACTGGCCGCCGCCGCCGTGTCATGGTGGTTGGCCAGGGACGTGCTACCGATGTACGTGGCGGCGGAGCGGACAGTGGCGGTGCCACCCCCGGTGGTGCCGACCGTCGCGGGGGTGGCGGTGCCGGTGGCAGGCGCCGTCCTGGTTCTGCTCCTCACCTGCTGGTTCACCGGCCGGATGGCGAGCGGCGAGAGAGAAGGGCGCGGCACATGACCGGACTGGCCGTGGTGTGCCGCAGGGTGATGCACATCTATCGCGCCGAGGGCGGCGACGTGGTGGCGCTCGCCGGTGTCGATCTGGACATCGCGCCCGGGGAGACCCTCGCCCTCGTCGGGCCCTCGGGATCCGGCAAGTCCACCTTGATCGCTCTCCTGGCCGGGCTGATGCGGCCGAGCGCCGGACGGGTCCAGATCGGAATGGTGGACATCGGACGGGTCAGCGAGGTCGAGCTCGCCCGGTTGCGCGGCACGGATCTGGGCGTGGTGCTGCAGGGGGCCCGGCGCAACCTGCTGCCGTACGCCACCGTGCTCAGCAACCTGTGGCTCGCCCAGCGCCGCGCCGCCCAGGTGCGGCCGGCCGATGTCGAGCCGCCTGAGCGGATCCTGGCACTGCTGGGGCTGACCGGGCTCGGTCATCGGCGTGTCCGGGACCTCCCGCCAGGCACGGCGCAGCGCGTCGCGATCGCCGTCGGCATCGCCGCCTCGCCCGGCCTGCTGCTCGTCGACGAACCGACCAGCCAACTGGACCGCGGAGCCCGCGACGAGGTGCTGAACGCGCTGGCCACCGTCAACCAGGAACGCGGTACGACGATCGTCGCGGTCACTCATGACCCGGAGGTGGGTGCCCGGCTCGGCCGGGCCGTGACCATCCGCGATGGCCGGGTCGGCTCCGAGGGCCGCAATGGGCGGGAGTTCGCGGTGATCGCCGGCGATGGCACAGTGCAGCTGCCTCCCGAGGTATTGGATTCCTTCCGGCCAGGCGCGCTGCTCTCGATAGAGCACACCGACGGCCGGGTCACGCTGATCGCCGACGATAACGGATCGGGCTGACCGGCCCGCCCGGCGCACTTCACAGCCCGCGACGGAGACCGAACAACAACCCCAGGCGGTCCACCTGGTTGAAATCCTCGAATACAAGGTTGAGCGGGAGCATTCCGGCGAGTTCTCGCGCCACCGAACAGTTCACCCTCGACGCGGGTTTCGCCGATCGTGAGCTCGATCTTCATGCGGTCACCCTTTGTCGTTTTGTGCTTCACGGTAGTGGCGAGATTGCGTGTCGGGCGGGGCGTCAGGGGTGCCCTGCCGGTACGCCTTTCGACAGGGACTCCCTGCGCGCGGAGGAGGCAGGTTGGATAGCAGCGAACTGTCCACGGTCTGAACGACCAAGGCCTGACTGGCAAGGAGTCTCATCGCATGCGGAAGAAGAATCTCACGGGGGCACCGGCTCTCGCGCTGACGCTTTCCCTCGCCGCGTGCAGTGCGCCTTCCACCGGCGAGGCCGCTCCCACCGCCGCGTCGTCCACGCCGGGTGCGTCGTCGACACCCCAGAGCAGGACAAGCACGGCACCGCCCAGCACCGATCAGGCCATTGTGGGCACCGTTGTCCGGTTCACGGTGGCCTCGGAGTCGGTGGACGTGACCATCGGTGCGGACAGCCCAGCGACCCGTGACTTCCTGAGCATGTTGCCACTCACCCTCACGCTCGAGGAGTTCAATGGCCGCGAAAAGATCGCCGATCTTCCGCGAGCTTTGAAGTACGAGGGATCGCCAGGGTCGGACCCGAAGGACGGCGACCTCATCTATTTCATTCCGTGGGGCAACATCGGCTTCTACTACAACACCGACGGCATCGGGTATTCCGATCAGACCCTCCACCTGGGCACCTACGACGCCACGGCCGAGGAACTCGAACGTCTCGAAGGCCAGAAGGCGACCGTAGAGATCGTGCGCTGAACTCACCACTCCGACTTCTCCTCCGCGGGAAGCACACACCGCTTGTCCCCGTACTCGCTGGCAGCCCACGACGCAAGCAACGGCATCCGCTCCGCCGAAGACGACCCGGGCTCCCCACTGGTTCTGAAGGAAACGAATGGCGATTGTCACGACAAACAAACGGTGGCGTGCGGCGTGGGTTGCGCTGCTCGTGGTAGGCGCGATCGCCGGCTGTGACAGCGGCCCCAGTAGCGGGGACCAGTCCGGTCGAGCGCCGCAGGGCGTGGCCACCACCGCCGCCGTCAGCACGCCGTCGGGCCGTCCCGATCTCGACGCCGGCGAAGAGATGGCGCGAGGCATCGACGTACCGTGGGGTCTGGCGTTCCTGCCGAACGGCGACGCACTGGCCGGGGAGCGGAACACCGGTCGGGTGCTGCGGTTGAGCCCGGGCGGCGGAGACCCCCGGCAGGTGTACGAGGTGCCGGGAGTGGTGGCGGGCGGTGAGGGCGGGCTGCTCGGCCTTGCGGTTTCGCCGAGGTTCGCCGACGACAACCTGATCTACGCCTACTTCACGGCGGAGCAGGACAATCGAATCGTCCGGTTCCGGCTCGACGGCGGACGCCCCGAAGTGATCTTCGACGGTATCGCCAAGGCCAGCTACCACAACGGCGGACGCATCGCCTTCGGACCGGACGGCATGCTCTACATCGGCACAGGGGACGCCGGTGACACGCAGCGGTCGCAGGACCCGGCGAGCCCCAACGGCAAGATCCTGCGGCTGGCCCCCGAAGGCTCCCCTGCCCCCGGAAACCCAAGCCCACTTTCCCCGATGTACAGCCTCGGACACCGCAACGTGCAGGGCCTGGCCTGGGACTCGGCGGGACGGCTCTTCGCCACCGAGTTCGGGCAGAACGAGCTGGACGAGGTCAACCACATCGAGCCGGGACGCAACTACGGCTGGCCCCGGGTCGAAGGAACCGGCGACACGGACGGTGGGCGGTACACCAACCCACTCGTCACCTGGCCCGTCCGCGAGGCCTCGCCGTCGGGCATGGCCATCGCCGGCGACACGGCGTACGTGGCGGCGCTGCGAGGCGAGCGGCTGTGGACCATCCCCCTCAGCGACGGCACCGCCGGCGAGCCGTCGGCGCAACTGGAGGAACGCTACGGCCGCCTGCGGACCGTGCAGATCGCACCCGACGGAGCGCTGTGGCTGACCACCTCCAACACCGACGGCCGCGGTGACGTACGGGACGGTGACGATCGCATCCTGCGCTTCCCCGCCCGATAGGTGGGCCAGGGAACTCGTCACCCACACCGCGCCCGGCACGCAATCGCCCCAGGCCTCGCCGCCTCGCGCCACCAGAAGTACGTCGGCAGCCCGTTCCGTGCCTCGATAATCAGTGGGCACGCGTGAGCCCGACGGTGAAGATCACCCCGCCGGCTGCCCCACGCTGACGTGCCCGAACCACGCCTATCAAGCCTCAACGATCTGACACCGACCGCTGAGCCCACCGACCCGACGGGTCGCCAACCATTGGAGTCCGGATGCCTATGCCTACCTACGATTTCACCGGACAGGCCGCTCTCGTGACCGGTGCGAGCGCCGGTATGGGCGCAGCCACCGCGCGCGCCTTCGCCGAAGCGGGGGCAATGGTGGCGTTGCTTGACCTCAACGGCGACGCCGTGCACGAGCTCGCGGCGAGCTGACCGGGCAGGGGCAGCAGGCGTTGGCGGTACGGTGCGACGTGTCCGACGAGGCCGAGGTCGCCAACGCGGTGCGGAAGACCGTCGAGGCATTCGGGCGGTTGGACATGGCGTTCAACAACGCAGGCATCATGCTCCCCCCGACCGATGCCGCCGACGAGCCCGCGGATGCTTTCGACGCGATCACCGGTGTGAATCTGCGCGGCGTGTGGACGTCGGTCAAGCATGAGCTGGCGCAGATGCGCACTCAGGGGTCGGGTGCGATTGTGAACTGCTCGTCGCTGGGCGGCCTGGTCGGTGGAGCCGGGCGCGCCACCTACCACGCCACCAAGCACGGGGTGCTGGGGCTCACCAAGAGTGTGGCGCTGCAGTACGCGCCGCTCGGCGTGCGGGTGAATGCGGTGTGCCCCGGCACCATCGCGACGCCGATGGTTGATCGGATGACCGCAAACGGGGAACTGGACCTCGACGACACACTCGCCGCCACCCCCATGCGCCGTCTCGGGCGCCCGGAGGAGATCGCCGACGCGGTCCTGTGGCTGTGCAGCCCGGCATCCAGCTACGTCACCGGTGTAGCGCTGCCCGTCAACGGCGGGTACACCGCCCAATAGTCAAGTCTTCGGACAGCGCCCAACGGTGTCCGAAGGCTGACCAATTTGATGAGGAATCGTCCGTGACCATAGCTGCCAAGGCGCTGACCCTCGACGATGCGCCACAGGCAGGCGGCGGCGCGGGCGGGGAGTGAACCCGACACCAGGGGTCAATCCGCGGTCACGGCGACGGTGAGCTCCACCTCGACCGGCGCGCCGGACGGCAGGCTCGCCACCCCGACGGCCGACCGGGCCACGCCGCCGCGTTCGCCGAGCCAGTTCCGCAGCGCCTCGGACGCCCCGTCGGCGACCGCCGAGTGCTGGGTGAAGTCGGGACGGCAGGCGACGTACACGGTCATCCGCAGGCAGCGGCGCACCCGGTCCAGTCCCCCGACCGCCTCGGCCACCGCGGCGAGGGCGTTGCTGGCCGCGAGGCCGGCTGCGGCCCGCGCGTCGGCCACGGTCAGGTCCGCGCCCACCAGGCCACGCACGGCGAGCCGGCCGTCCACCCGCGGGGTCATGCCCGCCGTGTACGCGGTGCCGGCGTGCACCACCACCAGCACGTAGTGGCCCTGTGGGGCCGGGGGCGTCGGCAGCGTCCCCCGGGCGAGTGGTTCAGCCACCGAGCGCCACCCCGTCCTGGCGGGGGTCGGCGCCACCGGCGAGGCAGCCGAGCCGCTGGTCGACCGAGACCACCAGGGCACTGCCGCCGGCGTCCCACGGCCCGACCACCCGGACCGGGTGCCCGGCGGCGCGCAGCCCCGCCAAGGTGCGCCCGCCCAGCCGCGACTCGCAGATGAGTTCGTCGGGCGCCCCCACCACGTCCGCGTCGCTGCCGGGGAACACCGTGAACCGCGGCGCCGAGACCGCCTCCTGCGGATCCAGGCCGTGGTCGATCAGGTGCGACAGCACCTGCATGTTCCACTGCACCTGCCCGTCGCCGCCGGGCGTGTTGCCCACGTGCCGCAGGGCTCCCCCGGCGTCGGTCACGAGCCAGGCAAGGCAGGTGTGCAGCGGGCGGCGCCGCGGTCGTACCTGGTTGGCGTGGTCCTCGATCAGGTAGGCGCCGCGCCCCAGCCGGTTGTTGAGCATGATCCCGGTGCCCGGGATGGTGAGCCGGGCGCCGAAGGTGAAGGCGAGCGAGTGGATGAAGCTGACCGCGCGGCCGTCGCCGTCGACCGCGATGGTGGTCGTGGTGTCCCCGTCGGGCGTCAGCCCGGCCATGGCCAGAGGCTGCCCAGCGGCCAGCTTCGCCCGCACGTCCGCGACCGTCTCGGGCCGCAGCAGCGCCTGCCAGGCGTCGGTGTCGGCGCCGCACCGGTCCCACCGGTCCCGGAAGGCCTGGCGGGCCGCTCCGGCGAGCCAGCCGATCGCCTCGGCGCTCAGCCACGGCAGCCCGGCGAGCATCCCGTCGCAGACAGCCGCCTGCTGCAGCACCATCCAGCCCGGCGTGGGCGGCGGCGTCGTGTGCACGATCAGGTCGCCGTACCGCACGGCGATCGCCTCACCGTCGAGCGGTACGCCGGAGGCGGCCCACTCGTCGCCGCTGAAGGGAGCGCCGGCCGACGCCAGTGCGGCCACCGCCCGATCGGCCAGTTCGCCGGTGTACAGGGCGCGGGGATCGGCCGCCAGCAGCCGCAACGAGTCGGCGAGCTCCGGCTGTGGGAGCCACTGCCCGACCTGCGGCGCCCGGCCGTTACGCAGGAACGTCCATCGGGCCCCCTCGTCGGCACGCAACTGCGTCTCGTGCTCCAGGATGTCCGCGCGGGTCTTCCGGGTGCAGGGCAGGCCGCGTTCGGCTGCGGCGATCGCCGGCGCCCACAACTCGGGGAGGCTGCGCGTTGCCCCGCGGGCGTGCAGTGCGGCGATCGCCGCGACCGCACCCGGAGCCGCCACGGCGAGCGCCCCGGTGAGGGGAATCGCGGGCAGGCCCTGCCCGCGGTAGAACTCCAGGTCGCCGCCGTCCGGTCCGTACCCGCTGCCGTTGATGGTCCACACCGACCCGTCCGGCTCGCGGACCACGGCGAAGGCGTCGCCGCCGACGCCGCACTGGCCGGGCAGCGCCAACCAGGACATCGCGGCCATCGCCACCGTCGCGTCGATCGCGGTGCCGCCCTCGGCGAGCACCCGGTGGCCGACGGCGGTGACCGCCGGGTGGCTTGAGACCGCCATGTGTTCGCCGGCGAGGACCGCGTTACGGGTCGGTGCCGGCCAGTCCGCACTCATGCCCATCACCTCACCGGTTTGCGGCGGCGCGGGCCACCGGTCGCGATGTCTTCCGGCGTCACGCCCACGTAGATCTGCCCCTCCTCTTCCCGCACGGGGAAGGTCTTGATCGGTTCGGTGGCGGGCGGGCAGACCGGCTCGCCGGTCTCGAGATCGAAGACGCTGCCGTGGCAGGAGCAGCCGATGCCGTCGTCGACCAGCTTGCCCGACGACAGCAGGCAGTCCAGGTGCGTGCAGTAGTTCGACGTGGCATACGCCTTGCCCTCGAAGCGGGCGACGCACAGCTCCAGGCTGTCGGCGTAGAAGCGGCGGACGTAGCCGTCGGGCACCTGACCTGAGCGGGCGACGCAGACGAACCTGACGGTGCCCGGCTCCGCTCCCGCTGGCGCGGCGCCGGCGGCCTCTGGCGCGCTCATGATCCCACGTACACGGTCTTGTCGACGGTGTAGAAGTGCATCATCGTCTCCCCTGCCTGTTCCTTGAACGTCTGCGTGCTGGAGTTCTTCAGCCCACCGAAGGGCGCGTTCATCGCCATGCCCGTGGTGGGCTGGTTGACCTTGACCAGGCCACTGTCGACCCGCCGGGCGAATTCGAGCGCACGACCCAGGTCGCGGGTGACGATGCCGGCCGACAAACCGTACGCCGTGTCGTTGGCGAGGCTGATCGCCTCGTCGAAGCTGCCGACCCGCAGCACGCCCAGGACCGGCCCGAACACCTCGTCCTGCGCCAAGGGCGACGAGGGGTCGACGTCGGCGAAGACCGCCGGACGAACGAAGTTGCCGTGCTCCAGGCCCGGGCCGAGCGGCTCGTCACCGGCGCGGAGACGGGCGCCGGCAGCCGCGGCGAGGTCGAGGTAGTGCCGGGTCTTGTCCAGTTGGGCGCGGGTCGCGAGGGGGCCCATCTGTACGCCGTCGGCGAGCCCGTCGCCCACGCGGCGGGCGCGGGCGAGTGCGACCACCCGCTCGACGAGCGCGTCGTGCACGGCATCGTGGACGATCAGTCGGCTGGTGCCGGTGCACGCCTGGCCGCTGAGGCCGAACGCCCCGCGGACCACGATGTCGGCCGCCCGGTCCAGGTCGGCGTCCTCCAGCACGATCACCGGGTTCTTGCCACCCATCTCCAGTTGGCAGCGCTGGCTGGGTCCGACCGTGCGGTGGATGGCCGCCCCGACGTCGTAGGAGCCGGTGAAGGTCACCGCACCCACCCGTGGATCCGCGACCAGCGCCGCGCCGGCCTCCCCGCCGCCCTGCACGAGGGCGAGCGCACCGGCCGGGACACCCGCCTCGAGCAGCGCCTCAACCAGCCGCTGCCCCATCAGCGGGGTCACCTCGCTCGGTTTGAACACCACCCCGTTGCCCGCGGCCAGGGCGGGGCCGAGCTTGCGGGACGGGATGTTCAGCGGGAAGTTCCACGGGGTGATGGCCACGACAACGCCGACCGGCTCTCGGGAGGTGTAGACGAGGCTGCCGTCGCCCGTGGCGTAGGTGCGGCCCGCGATCCGCATCGCCTCCCCCGCATAGAAACGGAGGTTCGACGGGGTACGACGGGTCTCGGTGAGCGCCTCCGCAAGCGTCTTGCCCTCCTCGCAGACCAGTTCCCGGGCCAGGTCGTCGGCGCGGGCGGCGAGGATGTCCGCGGCCCGGTGCAGGACGTTCGCCCGCGCCTCCGGACCGCGCTGCGCCCATTCCCGGTAGCCGGCGGCGACCGAGGTCACCGCGTCGTGGGCGTCCTTCGCGTCGGAGTCCGGGAACACGGCGACGACGTCGCGCTCGTCCGCCGGGTTACGTCGCTCGCGGGTACGCCCGCTGGCCGAGCCCACCCACTCGCCACCGATGAAGTTGCCCTTCACAGTTGCTCCTCCAATGCCGTCAGTTCCGCCAGGTCGAAGTCCTCGTCGGCGAGGACGCTGGCCTCGACGCTGACCTGCGCGGCGATCAGTTCCTTGGCGACGAGGACGTCCCCGCCGCGGTCGACGGCGAACGCCGCCCGGACCAGGCCGCCCCGCAGGTAGAACGCCGAGAAGTCGCGCTCCTCGACCGAACCGCGCACGACCAGCTCGTCCCAGACCGGCGCGTGGCCGGTGTACTGCAGGTTGTGTTCGTACTGGTCCGACCAGAACCAGTGCGGATCCGCGTATACCGTGCTCCGGCCGATCATGTTGTTGGCGGCGGCGGTCGCTTGCCGGCTCGCGTTGTCGAAGTGCTCGACCCGGATCCGCTCGCCGAAGAGCGGATGCCAGTGGTTGGCCACGTCGCCGGCGGCGTACACGTTCGGCACCGCGGTCCGGCAGTACTCGTCGACGAGGATGCCGTTGTCGACGGCGAGGCCGGACCGCTCGGCCACGGCGGTGTTCGGCGTGATACCGATGCCCACCACCACCAGGTCGCCCTCGATGCGGCCGCCGCTGGTGGTGACGACGACACCGGTCGGTGTCTCGACGACGGACTCGACGGACTCTCCCAGCCGGAGCGCGACGCCCTGCTCGCGATGGATCGCCGCGCAGGTGGTGCCGATCTCCCGGCCCAGTACGCGCTGCAGCGGCACGTCCAGCGCTTCCACCATGGTCACCTCGGCGCCCCTGCCGCGGCTGGTGGCGGCGACCTCGGCGCCGATGAAACCCGCGCCGATCACGATCACGTGGACGCCCGGGTGCAGCTCGGCGCGGAGGCGGTCCGCGTCCCGCCGGGTGCGCAGGTAGTGGACCCGCTCACCCCCGACGTCCCGGAGGCGGCGGGGGCTGCCACCGGTGGCGAGGAGAACCCCGGCGGCGGCGACCTCGGTGCCGTCGGCCAACTCGACCAGCCCGCGCTCCGGCCGGATCACCACGGCCGGCTGGCCGAGCCGCAGGTGCACGTCGTTCGCCGCGCACCACTGCTCCGACAGCAGGTCCAGGCCGCAGTCGTCGTCGCCGGCGAGGTACTCCTTCGACAGCGGTGGCCGCTGGTACGGCGCTTCCGGTTCGGCGCCGAGCAGCTCGATCCGACCGTCGAAACCGCGTCGACGCAATGCGCGAGCGGCGACGGCGGCGGCCTGACCGGCACCGACGGTGACTATGGTCCTCGTCATCGGCGTGTCACCCCGCAACCTCGACCCGGTGCCCTGCGTCGGCGGTCTGCGCGCGCCGGGCGCGCGGTCGCGGGTCGACGTAGACGTTGCCGTCCGCCACCCGGACGTCGTACGTCGGCTGGCACTCGGTCTGGTCTGCCGCCTCGCCGGTGGCCGGGTCGAAGGACCACTGGTGGCCGGGGCAGATGATCCGCCCGTGCAGCACCGTCCCCTTGCTCAGGGAGCGCTGCTTGTGCACGCACACGTCGTGCAACGCGAAGACCCGGCCGTTCACGAGGAAGAGCGCTACCGGCGTACCGCCGACTACTACCTGCTTTTTCTTGCGACGCGCGAGCTCGGACAGCTCGGCGACGAGCACCCACTCGACGGGGTCAGGCTCGCTCATGTGCGACTCCCTCCGGGTCTGAAGCAGCGGAACTGCGGCCGCAGCTGCCGGCGGGTGGGCCAACAGTCGACCCACCCGTCCGGCGGCTTGCGATCAGGCGGTGACCAGGTCCGGTGCGACGTAGGTGTCGTAGAGCGCCTTGGTGTAGGCGAAGCGCATCTCCGCGCCCCAGCGGACGAACTGCAACGATCGCTGCTGCAGTTCGGGCGTGTTGGCGTGGTCCAGGACGATCTGGTAGCCGCGCTCGCCGTGTACCTCGTCGGAGGTGATGTGCAGGTCGAAGAACTCGATCTCGTCCTCGGTAAAGCCGTACACCTCGCGCAGCGGGACGATCTGCTTCTTGTAGATGCTCGGCACCTGGGACTCCAGCCCCACGACCAGTGCCGCGGTCGCCACCGCGAAGTGCTCGCGCATGGCCGTGGCATAGCACCACGCCTGCAGGCCGCGGGTCACCGCGTTCATGTTGTTCGGGTCCTCGATCCGCTCCCGCGTCGTCCCGCACGCCTCGGCGAAGCGGATCAGCAGGTCGGTGTGGCGGATGTCGGCCAGTTCCTCCTCGTACATGTTCTGCAGCAGGAAGTCCTTGGCGTCGGTGCAGGTGTCGGGGGTGTTGGCGTAGACGTAGGCCAGGTAGTCGGCGAACGGGCCCACGTAGTGGTAGTGGTTCTCCGCCCAGCGGGCGAAGTGGTGCCGCTGCAGCTTGCCGTCGGCCCAGGCCTGGCTGAACGACGCGTTCTTGGCCTCTCTGCCCTTGATCGCGTCCTCGAGGGCAGCGCGGAACTTGTCGCGGGAGAGCAGCTCGGTCATCTTGTCGCCTCTCTCTGTGATGCGTCGGGGCGGTCCCGGCAGCTCGGCGTAACGCCATGGGTGTCTGGGGTGCCACCAACGCTAGGGAGCCCACGACCAGCGCCCCACGGCTAAGGTGCACATGCTTCGCCGTGCTCTTCTGTGCAATCAGCCCACGGCTTCCCGTCGGCCGGTTTGTCATCGTGGACCAATGCCCACGATCAAGAGCACGCTTCCGCGCCGAACCAGGTGGACGCCAACCATGGGGGCGCGGAGCAGGGATCAGCAGCGCCGGTGGCGAGAGGTGCTGGCCGTCGTGCTGGCGGTGAACAGCGGAGCCACCGACGCGATCGGTTTCCTCGCCCTGGGCGGCGCCTTCACCAGCGTGATGACCGGGAACATGGTTCTGCTCGGGATCGCCGCTGCCGGGGCCGACGGTGCACTGGCCGTGCACACCGGCGCGGCGATCGCCTGTTTCATCCTCGGCTGCTCGCTCGGCACCCGCATCGCCGGCACCCCCAGCCCCGACGACCCGGTCTGGCCGCGGGCGGTGACCCGCGCACTGGCCGTCGAGGGCGTGGTGCTCGGGGCGTACGCGGTGGGCTGGTGGCTGAGCGGCGCCCACCCGTCGGGGCAGCTGCAACTGTTGTTGCTGGTCCTCAACGCGATCGCGCTCGGCATCCAGAGCAGCACCGTGCAGCGCTTCGGGGTGGCGGGGCTGTCGACCACCTATCTCACCGGAACGCTCACCACCGTGATCGCGCGTCTCACCTCCGGGCACCGGCTGCGCGACGTCGCGCAGAGCATCCTCACTCTGCTCGGGCTGATCGCGGGCGCAGCGCTCGGCGGGTTGCTCGCGGTACGCGCGCCGGCATGGGCGCCCCTGGTGCAGCTGGCAAGCCTCGGCATCGTGCTGGCTGCGGCCGTTGCGGTGATCCAACCGGCGCCCGAGCGCGACCTCCGGGTCACGTGACCGGGCGCAGCGGGATGACGCGGCCGCGTCGCCATCCAACGTCAAAATATCCACAATAATATGTTTCTCCCCCGCGTCATATTCATCTCCCCCCATGTCATCTGGCAGGGTTGGACGACGCACCGCCCGTGCGTAGAGCTCGACATGGGGGAGTTCATGTGAAGAAAACAGGTCGATCCATCGGCGGGGTCCTCCTCGCGGCCGCAGGCACCATCGTCGTCGCCCTCAGCTCCACCGCCCAAGCCATCGGCGCCCCGCCGATGCAGGACCGGGACGCGGTGGTGGTCTCGGTGCAGAAGAACCTGGACGGCACGATCACCGAAACCGCCTACACGCCTGCGCCGGGGGTTACTCCCAAGGATCTGGCCGCCCGACTCACGGCACGGGGGGTGCCGAACGTCACCGTCGCCGACGAACCCGACATGGGTGCGCTCGTCGACGCCTGCTCGTCCGGGACCGCCCGGACCTGGCCATCGTCGGCGACGTGCTTCGTCCGTTGGGCGTACAACGGCTACGTGCGGCCGCAGGTCTACTTCATCGACCACTCCGGATCGGAGTGGCCCGTCGGTCGCTCAGTGACCAAGTGGAACGAGACCTCCGGCATCGACTCGGTGTATCGCATCCCGAGCTCGGGTTGCCCGGGCGGCGGAATCCACTGCGTCCACGTCTACAGCGGAAACTACGGTTCCGGCTGGACGGGTCAGACGAGCCGCACCCTCAACGCCGCGGCAACCTACTACGCCGGTGCGACGGTCCAGCTGAACACCTACTACAGCGGCACCGAGTACGAGCGCTGGAACACCGCCTGCCACGAACTCGGGCACGTGCTCGGCCTGGGGCACAACACGTCAACCAGTAGCTGCGTTTACGCGTACCGCAGCTCGCAGCGGTATCCGAACACCGACGACTTCAACCTGTTGGAACGCTACTACTGAGCGGTCGCGTACGGGCCCGGCCAGACTCGGTCGGGCCCGTCGCCGTCGCGGTGCGTCAGGCGCCGCGGGGCTGCCGTATCAGGGCCGTCCGCGCTGCGCGACATACAGGTCCTCGACCGACGGCGCCGTCCCTTGGACGGCGAGCAGCGATTCGAGGTCGCCGGAGAAGTCGCGGGGCAGCCCGCTGCTGGTGTCCTCGACGCCCTGCACGCACACCGTGACGCTGCGCGGTGCCACGTCGGCGATGATGACCGCGTACTGGCGGCCGTTCGTGATCCGGACGTTCCAGTGCACCATCCGGGCGCCGAAGAGGGGACCTGACGCGGCGGAGCCACCGACCCGTCCGTTGTTCTCGAGTGTGATGTTGGTCCGGGCGTTCTCGAAGGGCATGGCTCGGTGGGAGTCGAACGTCCCCTCCGCCATGCGCCCACTGCAGTAGACGTTCCCGGCGGACAGTCCCTCCAGGTTCAGCCCGTGATGGATGGCACCGGCGGGAACCGGGACGGTGAACCGTTCGATCTCGAAGTCTTCCACCAGGTTGTCGTTGGACTGCATGCGGCAGGCGAAGCTGTGGTGGGCGGCCCGTCCGCCGACGGTCACGCCCGTGATGGTGACCGACTTGGCGGAGGTGAGCCCGAAGCCGAGGTCGCAGTTCTCCACGCGTACGTCCCGCGCCCAGCAGTCGTGGACCGCTTGAAAGCACACGCCGTTCGAGCCCGGATGCCTGTTGTGCGCGGTCTGTGGGACGAGTTCGTTCCTGATCGTGAGGTGCTCGACGCCGGCGTCGTGAACCGTGGGGCCGATGGCACGCAGCCGGGCCGGCCATCCGGGCCGCAGGTCGTACTTGGGGGGCTGGGCCAGCCGGACGATCCGCTCGCCGAGCACCGCGTCGACCCGCACCGGCCATTGCAGGGTCGCGTACTGCACGTACTGCCCGCCGGATCCGGTGACGAGTTGGGGCGCCCCGCGTGGCCAGTCGTAGTCCCGGGTGCCGGGAACGTCGCCGGCGAGGTGCTTCAGCAGGCTCGCGTCCGGCGGGTTCTGGCACTCCAGGACGACCATGTCCCCGGGAGTCAGCCGGGTCGTGCTGGACACCATGAGGGTCCGCTGACCGCGGGAGGCGACGCCGACCTCGGCGAGCACGTCGCCGAGCAGCCACCCTTCGGTTCCCGCGTAGTCCTCGGCCTCCGACCGGGCGCGGCGCTCGGGCGAGACGAACCAGATCTGGCCGCCGGTCCAGGACCAGCGGCTGTTTCCGTTGGACTGGCGGTTCGGTCGGTAGCCGTCCTCCAGGTGACGGGTGAAGTGCAGGACGGTGGAGTCCCGACCTGCCCCGCGCAGCACCACTGCGGACCAGTGCATCCAGACCGGCCCGGACAGCGTGTAGGTCCCCGGCGGCACGAGTACCACTCCCCCGCCGTGCTCGCCCGCGTGAGCTACGGCGGCGTTGAATGCCGCGGTGCAGTCCGTCCCGTCGGGGCGGGCGCCGAAGTCGGTGACCTTCGCGATGACCGGAGGCGCCGGCGGCCGCTCGCCGAGCCGGTAGCCTGCGGCGGACACGTCCGGCACCAGCGGGTGGCAACCGGGGGCCGCCCGCCACTGTTGCAGCAGATCGGTGGAGACGTCCCCCGGCGACCCTGCGGCCTCCGCCGCTCGCGCCGGCCGAGCGGTGCCGGCGAGCGTCGTGGCGGCCGTGGCGGCCGCCCCCAGGCCGAACAACCCTCGTCGGGTGATGGCGGGCTGCGTGATCGGCGGCATGGCAACTCCTCCACGCGTACGGGTGAAACCGTTTGCGGTGCGAGGTTCACGACACCAAAGGGTTGGCCGGCGGTCAATGCGTCACGAGACTGAAACTTGTTTCAATCTCGATATTCCTCCGCGGCGTTGTCGGTCCGCCGGCGACAACGCACGGCCACGACGATCTGCCGCCCTCGCTCTCGTTGCCGCGCACCGGCCCGGCTCACCTGAATCGCGCGAGCCGGGCCGCGGCGTTGACATGCCAGGGCGCGGACGACCGCGGCTACTTCCCGAGGGCAGCAGGGGCGTACGCCTGCTGCGGCAGGCGGTACGCCAGGTCGATCGCGGTCTCCACGGCCTCGTCCTCGGAGAGCCGGTGCTCCAGCACGAGACGGGCCAGGTAGCCGGCGTCGATGCGCCGGGCGAGGTCGTGGCGGGCGGGGATCGAGAGGAACGCCCGGGTGTCGTCCACGAAGCCGGAGGTGTTGTAGAAGCCGGCGGTCTCGGTCACCAGCTCACGGAAGCGGCGCATCCCGTCGGGGCTGTCCAGGAACCACCACGGCGCTCCGAGCCGCACCGAGGGGTACACGCCGGCGATCGGGGCGAGCTCGCGGGAGTAGACGGTTTCGTCGACGGTGAACAGGATGAGCCGGAAGTTCGGGTCGCGCCCGAACGCGTTGAGCACCGGTCGCAGCGCCCGGGTGAACTCGGCGCTGACGGGGATGTCGAATCCCTTGTCGGTGCCGAAGGCGGTGTGGATGGCGGTGTCGTGGTCGCGCAGCACGCCGGGGTGGATCTGCATGACCAGGCCGTCGTCACGTGACATCCGCGCCATCTCGTACAGCATGTGGCCGGCGAAGGCGGCCGCGTCGTCGTCGCGCACGCCGCCCTGGAGCGCCTCGGCGTAGATTCGCCTCGCCCCCGCTGGCGGCAGGGGTTCGGCGGCGGCGGTGAGGTGACCGTGGTCGGTGGCCCGCGCCCCGGCCTGCAGGAAGGCTTCGCGCCGGCGGCGCAGTGCGGCAACGAAGCCGTCGTAGTCGCCGGTGTCCACTCCGGAGAGCTCCTGGAGCCGCTGGACCCGGTGGGTCCAGCCGGTGGAGTCGACGTGGGTCAGGGCGTCCGGGCGAAACGTGGGGATCACCCGTGCGCCGAGGCCCGCCGCGGCGAGCCGGGCGTGATCGCCGAGCGCCGAGGTGGCCGGGTCGGTGGTGGAGATCAGTTCGATGTTGAAGGTGTCGAGCAGCGCCTGCGGCCGGAAGCCGGGCTCGGCCAGGCGGGCTTCGATGAGGTCGTAGAGCAGGTCGGCGGTGTCCGGACCGGGGGCCACGTCGATCTTGAGGACCTCGGCGATCTCGTGCTCGAGCCAGTAGCGGCTGGGCGTGCCGCGGAAGAGGTGCCAGTGGGCGCAGAAGCGCCGCCAGATCTGCCGGGGGTCGCGCTCGACCGCACCCCCGTCGACCCTGGGAACGCCGAGCTCCTCCAGCGGCACGCCCTGGGACACGAGCATCCGGGTCACGTAGTGGTCCGGCACCACCAGCAGCTGCGCCGGGTCGGTGAAGGGCTCGTCGTCGGCGAAGACGGCCGCGTCGACGTGCCCGTGCATGCACAGCAGCGGCAGTGCCTGCGTCGACTGGTAGATCCGGCGGGCGACGGCGCGGATGTCGTCTCCGGCTGGCAGGGCTCGGTCGGGGTGCAGACGCAGCTGTGCCACGCAGGTCTCCTCGGGCGGCTAGGGCTGAACAACTCCTGCAAAGGATTGCATTGACCTCGTCCACCTTCAAGGGGAAGCCGACGGCCTCCTGGAAACATTCACGTAACCGAGTATTGACACAGAACTGCAATCGGTTTCAGACTGCGAGGCACGCGCTTCACGGAGCAGGGAGGTGAGCCGTGCGAGCGACGATCCGCGAGGTGGCCCGCGAGGCGGGTGTCTCGGCATCGACCGTGTCGCGGGCGTTGTCGACGCCCGAGATGGTCAACGCCGCCACCCGGGAACGGGTCCTGCGAGCAGCCGAACGACTGGGCTACGCGCCCAACCGCGCTGCGCGTGGTCTGATCACCGGCCGCACCGGCAACCTGGGACTGATCGTCCCGGACCTGACCAACCCCTTCTTCCCCAGCGTGGTCAAGGGGGTGCAGGCCAAGGCGCGGGAGGCGGACTACGCCGTCTTCCTCGCCGACACCGACGAGGACCCGGCTGCCGAGATCGGGCTGGTGCGGGTCCTCGCCAAGCAGGTCGACGGCCTCATCCTCTGCTCCCCTCGGGCCCGCGAGGAGGAGATCCGCGAGCTGACCGAGCACACGACGCTCGTCATGGTCAACCGCCGCTTCGGCAACCTTCCGTCCGTCGTCTTCGACAACGCGGAGGGCATCCGGCAGGCGATCGCCCACCTCCAGGCGCTCGGTCACCAGCGGGTCGCCTGGGTCGGGGGGCCGCGGACCTCATGGTCCACCCGGGACCGGATGCGCGCCATGCGCGCAGCGACCGCCGCCGCCGGCATGGAACTGTACGTGGCCGGTCACTTCCCGCCCTACTTCGAGGGCGGGGTCGCGGCGGCCGATCTCGTCATCGCCTCCGGCGTCACGTCGGTCATCGCCTACAACGACGTCATGGCCCTCGGCCTGCTCAGCCGGCTACGGGACCGTGGCGTCGACGTGCCGGGCGACATCAGCGTGATCGGCATCGACAACATCCAGATGTCGGCGATGTCCTCCCCGGCCCTCACCACCGTTTCGCTCACCAAGGAGCAGGCCGGCCGCGCCGCGGTCGACCTGTTGCTCGCCCTGCTGTTGCAGCCCGACAGCGTGCGCAACACGCGTCGGGAGCTGCCCGCTCAACTTCTCGTGCGCGGCTCCACCGGGGTTGCGCGAACCACCTGACCACCACCTCCCCGACTGCAGGGCCACGGCCGCGACCTTCGGGGTGACCGAGGAAGGGACGTTTTCATGGGTATCACCCGGCGCAGTGCCTTGATCGCCACCGCATCGTCCGTACTCACGTTCGCCGTCGGCTGCGGGGCGCCGAGCGGCCCCGGCGGGGACAGCGGCGACAGCAGCGGGCCCGTGCCCGACAAGCCGAAGAAGGCCGTCACGCTCAACGTCCTGGACGTGGCGGGCAACCTGCAACTGACGCAGGGGATGATCGACGAGTTCGTGCAGAAGAACCCGGACGTCATCTCGCGGGTCACCTACTCCAAGTCGCCCGCCCCTGAACTGGCCGGCAAGATCAAGGCGCAGCAGAACGCCAACCGGGTCGACATCGGCCTGGTCCTGACCGGCGTGGACGGCCTCGCGGCCGGCATCGACCAGAACCTGTGGACGGACCTGCTGCCCACGTACGCGGACCGGCTGCCGGGGATGAACGACTACCTGGAACCGGCCGCCGCGATGCAGAAGTTGGCCGGCAACGCGGGCGTGACGGTCACCTACTACCCGTCCGGCCCCCTCCTGGAGTATCTGCCGGCGAAGGTGCCCAACCCGCCGACCAGCGCCGAGCAGCTTCTCGCCTACGCCAAGGCGCACCCGGGCAAGGTCCAGTACGCCCGCCCCTCCAACTCGGGCCCCGCCCGGACCTTCCTGATGGGACTGCCCTACATCCTCGGCGACAAGGACCCCAAGGACCCGGTGAACGGGTGGGACAAGACCTGGGCCTACCTCAAGGAGCTCAACCAGTACGTCGAGTACTACCCGAGCGGCACCAGCGAGACGATGAAGAACCTCGCCAACGGGTCCGTCGAGGTGATCGCCTCGACCACCGGGTGGGACATCAACCCGCGGGTGCTCGGCACGGTACCCAAGGAGGCGAAGGTCAGCTCGCTGCAGGGCTTCCACTGGGTGACCGACGCCCACTACGCCGTCATCCCCAAGGGCGTCTCCACCGACACCCAGGCCGCCGTGCTGGCCCTGCTGAAGTTCATGCTCACCCCCGAGCAGCAGGCCAAGGCGTTCGACCAGGGCTACTTCTACCCCGGGCCTGCGGTGAAGGGCGTCGACCTGTCGATGGCACCGCAGAAGAGCCAGGACGCCATCAAGGAGTTCGGCCGCCCGGAGTACGAGCAGCTCATCGCCAGCAACCCGACCGAGGTGCCGCTGGACGCGAAGGCTCTCGTCGCCGCGTTCGACCGCTGGGACCGCGAGATCGGCAGCGGAAAGGTGAAGCAGGGATGAGCACCGCGACCTCGGGCTTCTCCGAGCTGCGGCTGGACGGTGTGTCCCGCCGCTTCGGTAGCCAGGACGCGCTCAGCGACCTCGACCTGACCATCCGGGCGGGCGAGTTCATCGCCCTGCTCGGGCCGTCCGGTTGCGGCAAGTCCACCGCGCTGAACTGCCTCGCTGGGCTGCTGCCCCTGACCGCGGGCAGCATCTGGCAGGACGAACGCCGGGTCGACACCCTGCCGCCGGAACGTCGCGGGTTCGGGATGGTGTTCCAGAGCTACGCGCTGTTCCCGCACATGTCCGTCCGCGGCAACATCGCCTTCGGTCTGCGGATGCGGCGGCTGCCGAAGGACGAGATCCGCCGGCGTACCGCGGAGGCGGTCCGCCTCGTCCGTCTGGAGGAGCACGCCGACAAACTGCCCGGGCAACTCTCCGGCGGACAGCAGCAGCGGGTGGCGATCGCCCGCGCGGTCGTGCTCGAACCGTCGCTGGTGCTCATGGACGAGCCGCTGAGCAACCTGGACGCGAAGCTCCGCCTGGAGATGCGCACCGAGATCCGCCGGCTGCACCAGTCGCTGGGACTGACCACGGTCTACGTGACGCACGACCAGGAGGAGGCGTTGTCCCTGGCCGACCGCCTGGTCGTGCTCCGGGGAGGCCGGGTGCAGCAGATCGGGTCGCCCGAGGAGCTGCACACCCGGCCGGGCAACTGGCACGTCGCGGACTTCATGGGCTACCGCAACCTCTGGCCGATGCGGGCGCAGTCCGTACGCGACGGCCTGGTCACGGTGGAGGCCGACGGGCTGCGGCTCGTCGGCGACCCGGTCGGTGAGATCGCCCCGGGTGACGCGGTGGTCGCCGGGGTGCGCCCGGAGGATGTCCGGGTCGACCAGCCGGGCGCGCCGGACGGGGTGCCCGCCGAGATCGAGGTGGTCGAGTACCAGGGCCGGGAACTGGCGGCCGAGGCCCGCACCGCCTCGGGGCTGCAGGTCCACGTCCGCACCGAGAAGCGGCTCGCCCCCGGCGACGCGGTCTCGTTGCGCGTGTCACCGCGGCGGCTGCTGGTCTTCCCGACCGACCCGCACGAGCTGCCCCCCGCCGCCCCCGGCGACCCGGCGGACGCGGTGGTCAAGGAACCGGGGCTGGTCGGATGAGCGTCACGGCCACCCGCCCCACGACATCCGCCGCTGCGCCGCCGCCTCCTCGGGCGCACTGGCGGCACCGCCTGGCCGAACGGGGCGTCGACGCGCAGCTGTGGCTGCTCGCGCCGGCGGTGCTCTTCGTCGTCCTGCTGTTCCTGTACCCGTTCTTCTACGGCCTCGGCCTCTCCTTCCAACCCACCGAGGGCGGCCCGTTCGACGACTACTCCCGCTTCTTCGGGGACGCCTACCAGCGGGACACGATGTGGATCACGCTGCGCCTCGCGCTGCCGGCGGCCCTGCTGAACGTGCTCGCCTCGGTGCCCATCGCCTACCGGATGCGGGGGCGGTTCCGCGGCAAGCGGCTGGTCACCATCCTGCTGGTCGTACCCATCACGCTCGGGACCGTGCTGACCGCCCAGGGTCTGCTCAACTTCCTCGGTCCCACCGGCTGGTTCAACCGCGTGCTGCTGGCGCTGCATCTAACGGATGAGCCGGTACGGCTCGTGCACAACTACTGGGGCGTCTTCTTCTCCCTGGTCATCACCGGGTTCCCGTTCGCCTTCCTGCTCGTGCTGTCGTACCTCACCGGCATCGACCCGACGCTGGAGCGGGCGGCGGCCACCCTCGGCGCGGGTTGGTGGCAGCGGTTCCGCATGATCACCCTGCCGCTGCTGGCACCGGGGCTCGCCACCACGTTCTGCCTGACCTTCGTGCTGGCCTTCAGCGTGTTCCCGTCCGCCGTGCTGGTCGGCAACCCGGCCGGCGAGACCCGGGTCATCTCCATCGCCGCGTACCAGGCGGCCTATGAGCAGTACGACTACCCGTACGCGTCCGCGATCGCCATGATCATGGGCCTGATCGAGCTGGTCGTCATCTCGGTGGTGCTGCTGGCCCGCACCCGCCTCTACACCGGATCGACGGGAGGTAAGGGCTGATGAGCGCCGTCACTGGCATCCACCACGGCGACGCGACCGCCGCCGGCGAGACCCGGCCGCGACGGCGGCTGGTCGCGCGCCCCGCCGCCTGGCTGGTCTGGGGCGTGGTGGTCTTCTTCTTCCTCAACCTGCTCGGGGTGGTCGGCTCCGTCCTGGTCAGCTCCTTCGGCCAGCGCTGGTTCGACACGTGGCTGCCGGACGGCTACACCGGGAAGTGGTACGGGGAGGCGTGGCACGAGTTCGCGCTCTTCGACGTCATCGTCGTCACCCTGCAGGTCTCCCTGCTGGTCGTGGCGCTGTCGCTGGTGATCGGGGTGCCAGCGGCGTACGTGCTGGCCCGGCGCAACTTCCCCGGCAAACGGCTGGCGTACCTGGTCTTCCTGCTGCCGATCCTGATGCCGCCGATCACCTATGGCATTCCACTGGCGACGGTGCTCTACAAGTTCGGCCTGGCCGGTCACCTCTCCGGCGTCGTGCTGGCGAACCTCGTGCCGTCGGTGCCGTTCGTGATCCTCACCATGACGCCGTTCATCGAGCAGATCGACCCGCGGATCGAAAGCGCCGCCCGGATGTGCGGCGCCGGGCTGTGGTCGGTGTTCCTCCGGGTGCTGGCGCCGCTGCTGCTGCCCGGGATGCTCGCCTCGGCCATCCTCGTCCTGGTGCGCACCGTCGGCATGTTCGAGCTGACCTTCCTCACCGCCGGCCCGGACTCCCAGACCCTGGTGGTCGCCCTGTACTACTCCATGTCCGCGGCGGGTATCCGCGCCCAGCAGTCGGTGGACGCCATGGCCGTGATCTACACCGCCATGATGCTGGTGCTGCTCGTGATCAGCCTGCGCTACGTCAACCCGACCCAACTGGTCGCCCGGGTCAAGGAGGAGCCGGACTCGTGAGCGACCTGATCACCCTGCTGCGCGGGCAGCGGGTCCTCCCGGTGCTCCGACTGCCGACCGCGGCCGAGGCCACGGCCGCCACCGCCGCCATGTTCGGCCACGGCCTGCGGGTGGTCGAGTTGACCGCGACGACCCCGGGCTGGGCCGGCGCGGTGCGCGACACGCGCCGCGGCGCGCCCGACGGCACACTGGTCGGCCTCGGCACCGTCACCAGCGGGGCGCTGGCCACGCAGGCGGTGGAGGCGGGCGCGCAGTTCCTGGTCAGCCCGTGGCCGGCGCCCGACGTCGGGGCCGTCGCGGCGAGCGCCGGACTGCCGTTCCTGGAGGGCGCGTTCACCCCTGGCGAGGTGGCGGCCGCGGCCGCGCGCGGGCCGGTGAAGGTGTTCCCCGCCCACGTGGGTGGCCCGGCCTTCCTGACCAGCCTGCGGCAGCTGCTGCCGGACGCCGACCTGGTGCCCACCGGCGGGATCGCGCTCGACGCGGTGCCGGAGTGGCTACGGGCCGGCGCGTGCGCGGTCGGCGTCGGCAGCGACCTGCTGCGGCCGGGCGCGGCGGACCGGCTGCGGTCGCTGCTGGACGCATTCGAGGACGGGAGCGAGGAGCCGTCATGAAGATCGTCGACGCTCGGGTGATCGTGACCTGCCCGGGCCGCAACTTCGTCACCCTGAAGATCATCACCGATGAGGGTGTCACCGGGGTCGGCGACGCCACCCTCAACGGCCGCGAGCTGGCCGTCGAGTCGTACCTGCGCGACCACGTCGTCCCGCTGCTGATCGGGCGCGACCCGGCGCGGATCGAGGACACCTGGCAGTACCTCTACCAGGGGGCGTACTGGCGGCGCGGTCCGGTGACCATGAGCGCCATCGCCGCCGTGGACACCGCCCTGTGGGACATCAAGGGCAAGGTCGCGGGGCTGCCGGTCTACCAACTGCTCGGCGGCCGCTCCCGCGAGGGCGTGACCGTGTACGGCCACGCCAACGGCGAGACGGTCGACGAGGTGCTCACCGAGGTGGCGCGGTTCGTCGACCTCGGCTACCGGGCGGTGCGGGTGCAGTGCGGCGTCCCAGGTCTGGCCAAGACGTACGGCGTCAGCGGCGACAAGATGTTCTACGAGCAGGCCGACGCGGCGCTGCCCACCGAGGCGACCTGGTCGACCGAGCGGTACCTGGCGCACATCCCGTCGGTCTTCGCGAAGGTGCGCGACGAGTTCGGCCCGACCCTGCGGCTGCTGCACGACGTGCACCACCGGCTGACCCCGATCGAGGCGGCCCGGCTCGGGCGCAGCCTGGAGCCCTACGCGCTGACCTGGATGGAGGACCCGGTCCCCGCCGAGCTGCAAGACGGCTTCCGGCTCATCCGCCAGCACACCACCACCCCGATCGCCACCGGCGAGATCTTCAACTCCGTCTGGGACGCGACCCAGCTCATCCGCGAACAGCTCATCGACTACATCCGCACCACGGTGGTCCGCGCCGGAGGCATCACCCACCTTCGGCGCATCTTCGACTACGCCGCCCTGCACCACGTCCGCAGCGGCTCCCACGGCGCCACCGACCTCTCCCCCGTCTGCCTGGCCGCCGCGCTGCAACTCGACATCGCCATCCCGAACTTCGGCCTGCAGGAGTACATGCGGCACACCGCCCAGACCGACGAGGTGTTCCCGCACGACTATCAATTCGCCGACGGCTTCCTGCATCCCAGCGAGGCGCCGGGGCTCGGGGTGGACATCGACGAGGAGGCGGCGGCCCGCTTCCCCTACTCCCCCGCGTACCTGCCGGTGAACCGGCTCGAGGACGGCACGGTGCACCCATGGTGAGCACCGCCCCGGACGTACTCGTCCTCGGCGAGATCCTCGTCGAACTGACCGCGCTCGAACCGCTACGCGACGGCGCGGCGCTGCGCCTGGGCTTCTCCGGAGACGCGCTGAACGCCGCCGCCGCGGCCGCCGCGGCCGGCGCGCACACCTGCCTGCTGGCCCGGGTCCCGGAGGACGAACTGGGCGACGAACTGGTGGCCCGGGTGGCCGCGCTCGGCATCGACACGTCGTGCCTGATCCGCACCCCCGGGCAGCACGGCCTCTACCTGCAGCACGCCGACCCGTCCGGGCAGCGCGAGTTCGTCTACGTCCGGCGCGGCAGCGCCGGCTCCTGCCTGTCCCCCGCCGACGTGTCGCAGGACCTCGCCGCACGCGCGGGCGTGGTGCTCTCCAGCGGCGTCGCCTGCGCGATCTCGACCACCACCTTCGAGGCGGTATGCGTGGCCGCCCATGCCGCGAACTGCTTCGTGTACGACCCCAACTGGCGGCCACGACTCGTCGACGCGGACACCGCCGCCGGCCACCTGCGGGCGCTGGCCCCGCACGCCCGGCTGGTCACACCGGCGTGGCCCCGCGAAGCCGCGGCGCTGCTCGACGCCGCGGTCACGGATCCCGCCGAGGCGTGCGCCGCGTTCCGCGCGCTCGGAGCGACCGCGGTCGCCCTCACCCGGGGCGCCGACGGCGTGCTGCTGGACGATGGCGGGCAGCGGACCGAGGTGCCCGCGTATCCCGCCGAGCGAATCGTCGACCAGACCGGCGCCGGGGACGTGCTGGCCGGCACCGTCGCCGCCCGGCTCGCCCTCGGCGACGACCTGCCCGACGCGATCCGGCTGGGCGCGGCCGCGGCGGCGCTGTCGCTGCGCGGCCACGGCGGCACGGGATACCTGCCGGCGCTCGACGAGTCCCGCCGGCTGGTCGCGCAAACCGAAGTGGAGGTGGCGGGATGAGCCTGGTGGTGTTGCACGAGGGCGACGACGTCGCGGTGGCGACCACGGCGATGCCGGGCGGGACGTGCGTCGCGGTGCGCGGGGCCGGCGAGGTGACGCTGCGCGGCGACCTGCCCGCCGGGCACAAGGTCGCCCTGCGGGACCTGCCCGCCGGGGCGCTGGTGCGCAAGTACGGCCAGGTGATCGGCCGCACCCTCGCCGAGGTCCACGCCGGCGAACACGTGCACGTGCACAACCTCGGCATGCCGGAGAACGCCGCCGTCCGGACGGCACAGGGGGAAGCAGGTTCGGCCCCTGCGCTGCCCGCCGACCTGCGGCGGACGTTCCACGGCTACCGCCGGCCGGACGGTCGGGTGGCCACCCGCAACTACGTCGGGGTGCTGACCACCGTCAACTGTTCGGCGACCGTGGCACGGAAGGTCGCCCGCCTCACCGAGGACCTGGCCGAGGAGGTCGACGGAGTCGACGGGGTCGTCGCCCTGACCCACGGCACCGGCTGTGGCATGGCCGCCCAGGGTGACGGCTGGGAACTGCTGCGCCGCACCCTGGCCGGGTACGCACGCAACCCGAACATCGGTGGGCTGGTCGTCATCGGACTCGGCTGCGAGGTCAACACGGTGACCGGCCTGATGGCGGACCTCGGCGTGGCCGACCACGTACCGGTGTCGTCGTACACCATCCAGGAACTGGGCGGCACGTCGTCGGCGGTGCAGCGCGGCGTGGCACTGGTCCGGGGCATGATCGACGACCTGGCCGGCGCGGCACGTACCGAGGTCGACGTGGCGGAGCTCGTCCTCGGCCTGCAGTGCGGGGGGTCCGACGGCTGGTCCGGCCTGACCGCGAACCCCGCCCTGGGCGTCGCCTCGGATCTGCTGGTCGCCGCCGGCGCGACCAGCGTCCTGGGTGAGACGCCGGAGGTGTACGGCGCGGAGCACCTGCTGGCCGCCCGGGCCACCGACCCGGCGGTGGCGGACGCGCTGATGGCCCGCATCCGCTGGTGGGAGGAGTACACCCGGCAGCAGGGCACGACGCTGGACGCGAACCCCTCACCGGGCAACAAGGCCGGCGGCATCACCACCATCCTTGAGAAGTCGCTGGGCGCGGTCGCCAAGGCAGGCCACAGCCCCCTCGCCGCCGTCCGCGAGTACGGCGAACCGATCCCCCGGCCGGGCCTGGTGTTCATGGACACCCCCGGCTACGACCCGGTCTCGGTGACCGGGATGGTCGCCGGCGGGGCGAACCTGATCTGCTTCACCACCGGCCGCGGTTCCGTCTTCGGCAGCCGCCCCGTGCCGACGGTCAAGCTGGCCACCAACGCCGAGCTGGCCACCCGGATGGCCGGCGACATCGACCTGGACTGCTCGGCGGTGGTCGAGCAGGGCGTACCGCTGCCGGAGATGGGCCGCCAGGTGTACGACCTGCTGCTCGACGTGGCGTCGGGCCGGCGCACCGCCAGCGAGGAGATGGGCCTGGGCGGCGAGGAGATCGTGCCGTGGCAGCTCGGAGCGGTGCTGTGACCGCCGGGACCGCGCAGCGGCTACGCCTCGACACGTTGGCGCGCATCACCCGACCGGGCCAGAGCTGGCGCGGCCCGCAGGTGGACCCGCGCGCGCTGCGGGTCGGCATCGTGCACCTGGGCATCGGCGCCTTCCACCGGGCCCACCAGGCCGTCTTCACCGAACTGGCCGCCGCGGCCACGGGCCGCGACGACTGGGGCATCACCGGCGTCACCCAGCGGTCGGCGTCCGTGCGCGAGCAACTGACGCCGCAGGACGGCCTCTACTCGGTGCTCGAACGGTCCACCGACGCGGCATCGCTGCGCGTCATCGGCAGCGTCCGGGAGGTCGTCTTCGGCGGCGCCGACCCGGCGACGGTGGTCGACCGGATCGCCGACCCCGCCGTACGCGTGGTCACGCTGACCGTGACCGAAAAGGGATACCGCCGCGACGGCGCCGGCGGCTTGGACCGCTCCGATCCACAGGTCGCGGCCGACCTCGCCGGCCGGCCGCCCGGCACCGCCGTCGGCCAGCTGGTACGCGGGCTGCAGCACCGCCGGTCGCGAAGCGGCGCACCGCTCACCATCCTGTCCTGCGACAACCTGACCGGAAACGGACAGGTGCTGCGCGCACTGGTGCACGACTTCGTGGACGCGCTGCCGCCGTCGCAGGCAGCGGGGCTCGCCGACTGGATCGCGACGTCGGTACGTTTCCCGTCCTGCATGGTCGACCGGATCGTGCCGGCCACCACCGACCAGGACCGCGCCGACGTCCACCGGATCCTCGGCCTCGAGGACCAGGGCGTCGTGGTCGCCGAACCGTTCAGCCAGTGGGTCATCGAGGACGACTTCGCCGCCGACCGACCCGCCTGGGAACGCGCCGGCGCCGTCCTCACCACCGACGTCGCCGGATGGGAGGCGGTGAAGCTGCGCAACCTCAACGCGAGCCACTCGCTGCTCGCCTACCTGGGCGCCCTGTCGGGACACGACACCATCGCCGGCGCGCTGTCCGACGACCGGCTCGCGGCGGCCGCCGAAGCCCTGATGGTGCAGGACGTGGCACCCACCCTGCGGGTGCCGGACGGACTGGATCTCGACGACTACCGGCGTCAGGTGCTGACCCGCTTCGCCAACCCCGCGCTGCGGCACCGCACCGTGCAGGTGGCGATGGACGGGTCGCAAAAGCTGCCGGTGCGACTGTTGGGCACCGTTCGGGACCGCCTGTCCGCCGGCGAGGTGCCGAGGCACGCGGCGCTCGCGGTCGCGGCCTGGATGGTGTACGTCGCGCGGGGCCGCGACGTACGGGGACGAGAGCTGCCACTGGACGATCCGATGGCCGACCGGCTGCGCGCCGCGGCGGGGCCGGCCGACGGTGACCCGCAGCGTCTGGTCGACTCGCTGCTGGGCGTACCGGAGATCTTCGGCGCGGACCTTGCCCAGCACGACGGCTTCCGGGCGGCGCTGATCGACCACGTCGCGCGGTTGATGAAGGGCGAGCCAATCTGACCCGGCGGCACCGCTGGTCCCTGGGGGGATCAGCGGCGCCGTCGGTCGTCCCGCTCAGAGGAGCTGGCGGGGATCGGTGACCTGGGTGCCGTTGACCTGGAAGTTGTGGAAGGCGATGTCGACGTCCTGCAGGGTGCTCGGCTGGGCGATCTCCTCGAACGTGCAGTTGACGATCCGGACATCCTGGATCGGCGAGCGGGGATAGCCGGTCATGGAGAAGGCGTTGCGGGCCCGGCCCACCCGGACGTTGCGCAACTCGACGTTACGCACCCGCGGGGTCAACGGGCCGGTGTCCCCCTCGCCCCGGTAGAAGTTGCAGGAGATCACTTCCTTCGTCAGGTTCGAGATCTCGATGTCCTTGAGGAAGATGTTCTCGGCGAAGCCGCCCCGGTGAGAGTTCGTCTTGATGTACAGCCCGAAGTAGAGGTTCGGCCCGCCGATCCGGCAGTTGCGTACGAACACGTTGCGGACCCCGCCCGTCATCTCACTGCCCAGCGTGATAGCGCCGTAGCGGATGTTCATGGTGCACTGCTCGATCAGAATGTCCTCGGAGGGCACGTTGACCCGCAGCCCGTCGGCTTCCCGGCCCGACTTGATCGCGATGCAGTCGTCGCCGACGTCGAACGTGCAGCCCCGCACGACCACGTACCGGGAGGACTCGACGTCGACACCGTCGTTGTTCGGTCCCCGGGTGTCGATGTGCAGGTCCTCGATGGTGACGTTGCGCGACAGCACCGGGTGCACCTCCCACATCGGGGAGCGAACCATCCGGACCCCGGAGATGAGCACATTCGTGCACCGGTACGTCTGGATGAAGCTCGACCGCAGGTAGTAGCCGGGACCGAAGACCCGCTCGGACACGGGGACGCCCTGCTCGGCCAACTGACCGAGCCGGGTCACCCCCTCGCTGGCCTGGCTGCCCCAGGCCCACCAGTTGTCCCACGACGCCTGCCCGTCCAGCGTCCCGGTGCCGGTGACCGCCACGTTCGTGCACCCGTTGGCGTAGATGAGGGGCGAGTAGTTCATCAGTTCGACGCCCTCGAACCGGGTGAGCACGACCGGCAGGTAATCGCGCGGCTCGGTGCTGAAGAGCAGGGTCGCGCCGTCGGAGACGTACAGGTTGACGTTGTCGGCCAGGTGCACGGCACCGGTGAGGAACGAGCCAGCGGGGACCACGACCCGGCCGCCGCCGCTCGTGGTGCAGGCCTCGATCGCCGCGCGGATGGCGGCGGTGGCGGGCGTGACACCATCGCCGACCGCCCCGTAGTCGGTGATGTCGAAGTCGCGCAGCGGAAACCGCGGCGGCTGCACGTTGCGTAGGACGCGGCCGACGTCGCTCCAGGCGTCGGCGCCGGTGCTGGCACCCGGCCCGGACTCGGTGCTCCCGGACGCCTCCGCCGGCGCGCCGCCGGCCAAAGGCAGCAGGGTGGCGCCGGCCGCGGCACCGGCCAGTCGCAGGAAGTCCTTACGGCTCCATCGGGTGGACACGCGCATGCTCCTTCATCTCGTGTGCTGGGGGCCGGCCGGGTCGGCGGGCGAGACCGCCGACCCGGCTCCGGATCAGTTGTCGATGCGGATCCCGTTGACCCACACCTGGTCGAGTGCAAGCGCGTCGACGTCGCGGGCGACGTCAGGCTGCGTCACACCGTCGAACCGGCAGGCGTGCAGCCGGATGTCGCGCAGCGGGTGGCCGGGGTTGCCGAGCAGGGTGTACGCCTGCGGCGTGGAGGCCGCGGTCACCTGGCTGAGCACGATGTCGTGCACGTCCGGGTGGTGGTCGCCGGTGGTGACGTTGGCGTAGTTGAGCACCATCTCGACGGCGACCCCGCGGGCCACCCCGACGTCCACCCGGTGGATGTAGATGTTCTCGATGGTGCCGCCGCGTTGCGGGTTGCTCTTGAGCCGGATGGCGCGTTCCAGGCGGGGGCTGCTCATCCGGCAGTCCCGGACGAAGACGTTGCGGATGCCGCCGGTGGTCTCGCTGCCGAAGGTCACGCCGCCGTTGCCGTCGGCCATCTCGCAGTCGAGCACGACGACGTTCTGGCAGGGCACGTTGACCCGGCGGCCGTCGGCGTCCTTGCCTGCCTTCAGTGCGATGCAGTCGTCGCCGGTGCTGATCCGGCAGTTCTCGATCACCACGTCCGTGCAGGACTCGGGGTCGATGCCATCGTTGTTGGGGCCGTGCGGGCTGTCCACGGTGACCGAGCGGATGGTGACGTTGCGGCAGAGCACCGGGTGGATGTTCCACATCGGTGAGTCGCGTACGGTGACGCCCTCGATCAGCACGTTCTGGCACGAGTAGAGCTGCACGAGGTTGGGCCGCAGGTAGTGCCCCTCGCCGAAGACCCGCTCGGCCACGGGCACACCGTCGGCGGCCATCCTGGTCAGGCTGGTCTTGTCCGGCCCCTCGTTGGGTGGCGGGCCGCCGGTCCAGTCCCACCAGTGCTCGGCATCGGCGCGGCCGTCGAGCACACCGCTTCCGGTGATCGCCACGTTACGCTCGCCGTAGGCGTAGACGAGAGCCGAGTAGTTGAACAACTCGACACCCTCGTAGCGGGTGTAGACCACCGGGAGGTACGCGGCCGGATCGCGGCTGAAGGCGAGCGTGGCGCCGTCGGCCAGGTGCAGATTGACGTTGCTGAGCAGGTGGACGGCGCCGGTGGCGTAGGCCCCGGCGGGGACCACCACCCGGCCGCCGCCGGCCCGGTGGCATTCGGCGATGGCGGCGCGGATGGCCGTCGTGCAGTCGCTCGTGCCGTCGCCCACCGCGCCGAAGTCGGTGATGTCGAAGTCTCGGTCGGGGAAGGTGGGCGGTTGGACGCGTCGCAGGATCCGTGCGGCTTCGTCCCAGGCCCGGTCCGCCGCGCCGGCCTGGCTCGGTACCGCCGTCGCTGCCGACGGGCGGATGAGTGTGCCTACCGTCAGGGCGAGGCCGGTCACGGCCAGCAGGTCCCGACGTCGAAGGTGGTGAGTCATGCTGCGGCGCCTACTTCCAGTCGAGATTGCCGTCGACCCGGTCGCCGTTGATCATGAGGTTGTCGAAGCGGAGTCGCTCGACGTTCTCGAGGACGAACGGCTTGTCCGCCTTCTTCACCACGATGTCCTTGAGCAGGACGTCCCGCAGCGGCGCGGCCTGCGGGCCATGGGCTTCGAGCACCTGGCCGGCGGCTTCGACGGTGATGTCGGAGAACACGATGTCGCGGTACACCGGCGGGAAGTTGCCGCCCAGTTCGCCGGGGTAGTTCAGCTGGAACCAGATGAAGGTGTCGAAGGACTCGACCGTCATGTTCCGCACGCGGATGTGCTCGACCGTGCCGCCCCGGTCGAGGTTGCCCTTGAACCGGATGGCGGAGGCGCCGGTGCGCAGCACGTTGTCGGTGAAGTAGACGTAGCGGATGTCGCCGGACATCTCACTGCCGAGGGCGATGCCGTCCTCGCCGCCCATGTCGTTGTTGCGCACGACGACGTATTCACTCGGCCGGCCGATGGCCCGCCCGTCGAGGTCTCTGCCCGACTTCACCACCACGGAGTCGTCGCCGGTGCGGAAGGTGTTCTTCTCGATGAGCACATGCGTGCTCGAGTCGACGTCCACGCCGTCGTTGTTCGCCCGGTGGCTGTCCACGACGAGGTTGCGGACGATGGCGTCGTCGGTGTAGACGAGGTGGTTGATCCAGAATGGGGAGTTGTGGATCGTGTAGTCCTCCAGGAGCACCCGGGTGGCGTGGAAAAACTGGATGGCGCTGGGCCGTAGGTAGGTGCCGGCGCCAAAGATCCGCTGCTGGACCGGCACGCCGGTGAAGCCCATCTGACGCAGCTTCAGCTGGTCGTTCTGCTGCTTCCCCGTCCAGCTGTGGAACTCGTGCTGCTCGTTGCCGTCGATGACGCCCTTGCCGGTGATCGCCACGTCGTGCACGTCATTGGCGTAGATCAGCGGTGAGTAGCCGAACAGCTCGGTGCCCTCCCAGCGGGTGTGCACGACGGGCAGGTAGTCCTTGGCGGCCGGGCTGAACAGCAGCGTGGCTCCCTCGGCCACGTGCAGGTCGATGCGGCTGGCCAGGTGGATCGGCCCCTTGCTGAACCAGCGTCCGGCGGGCAGGACCACCCGCCCGCCGCCATCCTGAGAGGCGCGCTTGATGGCGGCCATGATGGCCGGTCGCGCGTCGGTGCTGCCGTCGCCCACGGCGCCGAAGTCGGTGACGGCATAGTCCCGCCTCGGGATGGCGGGTGTCTCGATCTTGTCGACGATTCGCTGGATCATCGCCGAGTCGGCGTTGGCGCTGGCTCGGGGGCTCGCGTCGGCTGCGGCAGCCGCGGTGACTGTCGAAGCGAGGGCCAGGGTCAGCAGGACCAGGGCGGCACGGGGACGTCGTGGGCGTCGTGATGCTCGCCTCGGTCCCGACGATGGGGTCGTCACGGCATTCCTTTCGGTTCGGGGAACGGACAGGTGGTGACGGTGGTGCGCGTCTCGTACGGCGTCGGCCCGGCCCTGCCCCTGCGGCACCGGTCGGGATCTGCTCATTGCCGGGGAGCTCGGGAGTCCGGAGGTGACCGTCCACCGGCGATCGAGCATGCAAACGTTTGCATGGATTATTCGACCGCCACCGAGCCTTGTCAACGGTCCTGAGGCGACAGATCCGTCGGCCAGCGCAGATCAGGGCCGGCTGCCCGGGCGCCGGGGCGTACGATGCTCCTGACGGCCGCAGCCCCTTGCGCCGATCCGAGCAAACGTTTGCAGGAGAATGG
This sequence comes from Micromonospora sp. RTBAU3-60, assembly GCF_054963695.1. Taxonomy (NCBI): domain Bacteria; kingdom Bacillati; phylum Actinomycetota; class Actinomycetes; order Micromonosporales; family Micromonosporaceae; genus Micromonospora; species Micromonospora sp. RTBAU3-60. The sequence goes on from NZ_JBUEGB010000001.1 coordinate 52,162, forward strand.
CGGCTGAGGGTGCTCCGCGCCTCCGTCGCCCCGGTCGTACAGTGGCGACCAGCAACAGCTGGTTCGACGTGACCCGCGCCGACGCGGTCGACCGGGAGGACTCACGGCGCACCACATCCGGACCGGCGGCGACCGCGTCCGGATGAGCCGAAACTCGGCCAGCCACGATCAGGAGGAGCGGGTGTGACGAGCGGAAGGCGGGTACGTCTCGTCGACGTCGCACGCGAAGCGGGCACGTCGGTGTCGACAGTCTCCCGGGTCCTCAACGGCTCGGAGCAGATCTCGTTCGAGGTGAGCAATCACGTCCGCTCGGTCGCCGCGCGGCTGGGTTACCGGGCCGACGGTGCGGCGAAGGAACTCAAGCTCGGCCGGGTCCGCACCATCGGAGTGACCGTGCCCGACCTGGCCAACCCGTTCTTTCCCGAGGTGCTCAAGGGCCTCGGCGCCGCAGCGCGCGCGGCGGGCTACCGACTGCTGATCAGCGAGAGCGGAGAGGACCCCGACGAGGAACTGCGGCTCGCGGAGGAGCTGACCAGCCATGCGAGCGCCCTGGTGCTGTGCAGCTCGCGGCTGCGACCGAAGCACCTCACCAAAATCCTCGACGGGCCGATCCCGGTCGTCTGCGTCAACCGGACGGCGGAGCAGGCCGGCGTGGTCTGCGTCGACTACCGCTCCGGCAGCCGACAACTGCTGGACCACCTCGCGACCCTCGGCCACCGGCGGATCGCGTACGTGGGTGGGCCACCCGCCTCCTGGTCGGACGGGCAGCGGCGCCGCACGTTGCGCACCCTGACCCGGAAGATGGGCATGCGGCTGGAGGAGATCACCGGGGGATGGTCCGGCGACCACGGGTACGCGGCCGGGCCGGAGGTGCTGGCCACCGGCGCGACGGCGGTGATCACCTTCAACGACCTGGTCGCGATCGGGCTGCTGAGCTGGTTGCACGACACCGGCGTCGAGGTGCCTGGCGCGGTGTCGGTGACCTCGTACGACGACATCCCCGTCGCGGCGTACGCGCGACCGCCGCTGACTTCGCTGCGCAACCAGCGCGCGCAGCTCGGCCGGCTGGCCTGGGGTCACCTGTCGGCGCGCCTGGCCGGTGACCAGTGGCCACCGCCGGTCATGCTCACCCCGACGCTGACGGTCCGCGCCAGCACCGGGCGCCCCCCGGCGGACGGCGGGCCCGATACCCGCTGAGCTACCCGCGCCCCTGCCAGGGTGGGGCGGTGGAGCCGCGGACGGCGAGTTCGACCGGCACGTTGATCGCCGTCGTCGACGCTCCGGTCCCCTCGGTGGCAAGCCGCTGCCAGGCCAGCCGCCCGACCGTCCGCTTGGGCACGGCGACCGTGGTGAGCCCGGGCGGGGTGAGGGCGCTGAGCGGGATGTCGTCGAAACCGGTCACCGAGACGTCGTCCGGCACCGCGACGCCGAGTTCGGTGAGCCGGCTCAGCACGCCCAGCGCGACGTAGTCGTTGAAGGCGACGATCGCGGTCGGCTTGTGCCCCAGCGCTTCCTCGGCGACCCGGTGGCCGTCCGGGGCCGTCGAGCCGCACGGGATCTGCACGAGGTCGAGCCCCCGGCCGGCGGCGGTACGCAGGGCCCGCCGGCGCTGCCCGTCGGACCAGGCGTGGGGCGGCCCCTGCAGGTAGACGAGCCGCCGGTGCCCGAGCGATGCGAGGTGGGCGCACAGCTGGGTCATCCCCTGGTGGTAGTCCACCAGCACCGCCGCCACCGACGGGTGTCGTACCAGGCGGTTGACCAGGACGAGGGCCGGGAGCTTGGTGGCCAGTTCCCGGAGTCGGAGGGTGCTCATCCGGGGTGAGCACAGCATCACGCCGTCCACCCACCGGCCCAGTTCGCTGGCGGCCCGGTACTCGACCTCGGGGTCCTCGTCGGTGTCGGCGACGAGGGTGCGCCAGCCGTGCTCGGCGGCCGCCGGCGTCGCACCCTTGAGCACCTCGGCGAAGTAGGGATTCGCGAGGTCGGGGACGACGACGCCGACGGTGTGCGAGCGTCCGCTGAGCAACACCTGCGCCGCGGGGTTGGGCCGGTAGTCCAGGCGCGCTGCGGCGTCGCGTACCCGTTGGGCCAGGTCGGCCGAGACCGGCTTGGCGCCGGTCAGCACCCGGGACACGGTCGCGGTGGACACCTGCGCGAGTCGAGCCACGTCGTGGATGGTCGAGCGGGGCGGTGAGCTGCGGGGCGTTCGCTGCACCGCCACATTTGACCATGCGGCCGCCAGTGCTTCGGACACTCAGGCCGCAGCGGACGCGAGCTCGAGCGGCTGCCCGTTCTCGACGACGTTACGGAGCACGAGGTTGTCGACGTACTGCACCACGTCGGGGTTGCTGGTGATGCCGAAGTCCACGTCGGTGAGGGTCACGTCGGTGATGTGGTCGTCGGCGTAGCCGCGCAGGTTGAGGGCGCGCCCGGCCTGGCCGACGGTCAGGTTGCGGACGTCGATGTTGCGCACGACCGGGTTGAACCCGTGGCCGGGGCCCTCCTCGTAGTAGAAGTTGACGTCGATGACGGCGCCGGCGACCTCGCCGATGCGGATGTCGCGGGCGTAGATGTCGGTGATGAACCCCCCGCGGACGGAGTTCGTCTTGAACCGCAGGGCGATGTCCAGGTTGGGGCTGGACATCTCACAGTTGCGGGCGAAGACGTTGCGCACCCCGCCGGACATCTCGCTGCCGATGGTCACTCCGCCATGGCCGTCGCGCATCAGGCAGTCCTCGATGAGGATGTCCTCGCTCGGGACGTTGACCCGGCGCCCGTCGGCGTTTCGCCCGGCCTTGATCGCGATGCAGTCGTCGCCGGTGTCGAAGGTGCAGCCGCGGATGACGACCATGCGGCTGGACTCGGGGTCGCAGCCGTCGTTGTTCGGGCCGTGGGAATTGACGGTGACGTTCTGCACCAGCACGTTCTCGGACAGCGTCGGGTGGATCTCCCACATCGGCGATCGGACGAGGGTGACTCCCTCGATGACCACGTTCCGGCAGCGGTAGGGTTCGATGAACGACGGGCGTAGGTAGTCGCCCTCGCCGAACACGCGCTGCTCGACCGGGACGCCCTGCTCGGCCATCGCGAACAGCCGGGTTCGGGCGGCGTCCTGCTTCGGGTCGCCGGGCTTCCACCCGTACTCGGTCTTGCCCTTCCATGGCCACCAGTGGCTGTTGTCGGCCTGGCCGTCGAGCACACCCGAGCCGGTGACCCCGATGTTCTCCTGGTCCAGGGCGTAGATGAGCGGTGAGTAGTTGTAGAGTTCGACGCCCTCGAACCGGGTCAGGACGGCTGGCAGGTAGTCGGCGGGGCGCTGGCTGAACAGCACGACCGCCTCGGCGGTGACGTGCAGGTCGACGTTGCTGAGCAGGTGGATCGGCCCGGTGAGGAACCTGCCGGCCGGCACCACCACGTGCCCGCCGCCGGAGGCGTGACACGCCGCGATCGCCTGCCTGATCGCCTCCGTGCTGTCGGTGGCACCGTCACCGACGGCGCCGAAGGTGCGGATGTCGAACCACCGCTGCGGGAAGTGCGGGCGGCGTACCTTCGCGCTGATGTACTCGGCACGGGCCCAGGGGTTGCCGGCGGGCGTCGGATCGGCGCTTGCTCGGCCGGCGGCCAGCGGTGCGAAGGCCGCGGCGGAGGCAGCCACCCCGGCCCATCGGAGGAAGTCACGTCTGCTGTGTTCGGTCGTCATGGAACTCTCCTGATCTCGCCGGGACAGGCGGGTAAAGCTTTTCCTACCGGCTGGACGCATCGGCGTCAACGGATTGACGGACGGGGACCTGCCCTGCGACGGTGGTGTCGGAAAAGCTTTGCCTCCCCAGTCGGGTGCCACGCGCGCCCGGGCCTACCTCCGCCGCCTTCGATGAAGGAGGGCCATGGCTCTCACCAGAGCACTGCTGGTCACCGCCGCCCTGGTGCTGTCGGGTACGTGGCTTCCGCCGGCCGGTCACGCACCCCTCCCCCAGCTGGCCGCCCTGTCTTCGGACACGACCAGCGCTCCGGTCCGTTTGGAGCCGAACGGTCCGACGACCGCGGTGTGCACGGACACTCCCCTGCGGTTGACCTTCGACCACCCCGTGCAGCTCGGCACCGCCGGCCGTCTGCGGGTGCACCGCGCCGGCGGCGCCGTCGTGGATACGATCGACCTCGCCGATCCGGCGACGTACCAGCGTGCTGTCGGCGGCGCACGAACGGACTACGGCCAGATCCACCGCTGGAACTACCAGCCCGTCGTCATCGACGGCGACGTGGCGTCGGTGTACCTGCACACCCGGCTCGCGCCCCGGCAGGTCTACTACGTCAGCGTTGATCCCGGCTTCTTCGTCGGCGACACCGGCGTCACCGGTCCGACCGCCTGGCAGTTCCGGACGAAGCCGGATCCCCGACCGCAGTCGGACCGGCTGACGGTGGACGGCCGAGGGGAGGCCGACTTCTGCACGGTGCAGGGCGCCATCGATTTCGTCCCCGAGGGCAACACGCGGCCCGTCCGCATCGACATCGCACCCGGGGTTTACCGGGAGATCGTCTACGTGTCGCAGGCCCGGCCGCACATCTCGATCACCGGCGCCGGCGCGGGACGCACGACCATCGCCTACCCGAACAACAACCTGCTCAACGGTGACTCGGCGATGAGCGACGTACCGCCGGAGCAGAGCTGGTGCCCACGACGCGTACTCCCCCAGCCGGACCGCTTCAACTGCTGGCGGGCGGCCTTCGGTGTGGACGCCGACGACTTCCGGTTGACCGACGTGACGGTGCACAACCTCACGCCGTATCGCGGCTCCCAGGCCGAGGCGTTCCGGGGCAATGGCGACCGGATCACCTTGGCCCGGGTTCGCCTGCTCAGCTTCCAGGACACCCTACGGCTGCAGGGTCGAGCGTTCGTCACGGACAGCTACATCGAAGGCGACGTGGACTTCGTCTGGGGCACCGGCGGCGTCTTCGTGCAGCACTCGGAGCTGAAGGCACTGCACGCCGGGTACTACAACCAGGTACGAAACACCGACGACGGCCCCGGCAACGTCTTCGTGGACGTACGGCTCACCCGGGGAGCGGAAGCGCCGGATGACAGCGTCTACCTCAGCCGGATCGAGCTCAACCGCTTCCCCACCAGCCAGGTCGTCTTCATCGACACCGCGATGGACACGCACGTGAAGAGGACCGGCTGGCAGATCACGAATCCGAACGACTGCGCCGCGGCCAACCAGTTGCGCTTCTGGGAGTACGGCAGCACCGATCTCGCCGGCCAGCCGCTCGACACCGCCGCCCGGCTGCCCTGCTCGCGGCAGCTCACCACGAGCGAGGCCGCGCGGTTGCGCGACCCGGCGTACGTGCTCGGCTGGGATCCGCGCGCCGACCCAACCGGGCGCTGATGGCCGCCCGTCAGCCACCCATCGTCACGGGAAGTCGTCAGGGTTGGTACCGGGCAGGGCGGCCAGCAGTTGCCCGGCCAGCCGCCGCACGGTGCCGTCGTCCTCCTGGTGGGCGAGCCGGACGAGCACCTCCCGGGTCCGGGTGTCCCCACGGTAGTGAGTGGTCAGCGCGAGCAGCGCGGTCCGGCGGATCTCCCAGTCGTCGTCGTCCGCGAGCCGCAGCAGCAGGTCCCGTACCCCCACCCGGCCAGCCAGCGTGGCGCCCAGCTGCTCCACGGCCCGGCGCCGGACCTCGAGGTCCGGGTCGTCGCGGACCAGGCCCACCAGCAGTACGCGGACCTCCGGATCGGCCCCGAAGTGTTCGCCGAGGGCGGCGGCGATGCGGGCACGGATCGCCGGGTCCTGGTCGGCCAGGCGGCGCATCAGCCGCAGCGTCACCGCCATGGACGCCGAGCCCCGCTCGGTCAGGCAGCGCACCGCCGCGTCGAACACGGCCGGGTCGGTGTCCGACTCGACGCACTCGAGTAGCACATCGGTCACCACGTCGGGGCTCCCGTACGCGCACAGGCTCTGCACCGCGGCCAGCCGGATGCCGGCGTAGCTGTCCCGACGGGCCCGCCGGCACAGCGTCTCCACCAGGCCGTCGGTGTCGCCGTGGCGGGCGAGCGCCTGTGCGGCCGCGCGCAGCACGTTCGGGTCGGGGTCGCGGCTGAGCTGCTCGGCCAGGCACTCCCGCACCTCGGGGTCCGGCGGATCGGCGAGGCGGGTCAGGCTGCGGGTGACCCGCAACCGGACGATCGGGTCCCGTTCCTGGGAAGCCCGGCTGATGAGCAGGTCGCGGGTGGCGTGGTCGACCAGTGGCCGGCCGGTGAGCAGGTCGACCGCGGCGAGCCGGACGCTCGCGGTCGGGTCCCGGCGGGCCCGTTCCAGCAGCAGTTCCCCGGTGCGGTGGTCCGGGTAGGCCTCGGCGAGCGCGCGCACCGCGGCGAGGCGCACGGTCGCGTCCTCGTCGGCACGCGCCACCTGCGCCGCCACCGTCCATCCGGTGTCGTCCACCCGGTCCTGGTCGAGCAGCGCGGTCACCGCCGCGGCCCGCACGGATGCGTCCTCGTCCTGCTCGATCTGGTCGACCAGCCGGGCTCGGCAGCGCCCCTCCGGGTCGGGTACGAGCGCCAGCCGCTGCACGGCGACCGTGCGCAGCCGCGCAGAGGAGGTTGAGCCGGCCAGCTTCAGCAGCAACTCGGTGCTGTCCGGGCTGGGCCTGCCGGGCAGCAGCTCGGTCACCAGGCAGCGGCGTACCTCGTCCGGGGCGTCGCCGGCCACCCGCTCCAGCGCCCGCGTGCGGGCCGCCTCGGCGTGTTCCGGCAGCGCCGACAGGCCTTCCAGCGCGCACTGCACCACTGCGGGGTCGGTGTCGGTGACCAGCAGCCGCCGCAGCGTCTCGGGTGCGTCCGGCAGGTCGGCGCTGCGCGCGGCGAGCACTGCGGCGGCGGCGCGCCGCACCGCGGTGGCGGGGTCTGCGGTGGCGGTCACCAGCAGGTGCCGGACGTCCTGGGGCAGCTCGGGTCGGCCGCCGAGGGACTGCGCGGCGAGCGCGCGTACCGCGGGATCGGGTGCCTCGGCGAGGTCGGACAGCACGTCGACGAGATCGGGGTCGGCGCTGAAGTGGGCGACCAGGGCGCGTACGGCGGCCTGCCGTACCGCGGTGGAGACCTCCGCCTGGGCCTGGGCGAGCAGCAGGTCGCGCCACCGGCGGCGGCTGCGGCTGGTGGTGTCCAGCCGGCCGGCGGCCTCGGCCAGTCCGGCGACCAGGGTGAGGTGGGCCTGTCGCTCGCGGCCCTGGCCGAGTTCCCGGACCAGCAGGTCCTCCAGTTGCTCCGCCGGGGTGGACAGCACCGCGGCGATCCGGGTGGCGAAGGCGGAGCCCGAGCGCCAGCTGGTCCGCACCCCGCGGCGGCGGTACCAGTGCAGAAAGGCGCCCCGGCCGGGCCAGTGCGGCCCGAGTGCCCGGATGGAGGACAGCAGCTCCTGCTCGGTGAGCTCGACCAGGTTCGGGTCGTCGGCGGAGATACCGTGCTCGACCAGCAGCACGATCTGGCGCAGCACGGCTTCGCCCGCACCGGCGAGCTCGGCCGGCTGCGGCGCCTCCGCCACGCACTGGGCGGCCAGCACCAGGTTCCATGGCGGGCCGGCCAGGTTCAGCGGCGGCCAGGGTTGGTTGACCTCGGTGGCGAGGAGCGTGACCAGGTCGTCGGCGGCCGGGGCGGGCAGCGCGCTGGCGACCAGGCGGAGCACCTCCCGCCAGGACGGGTCGGCCCAGTGGTCGCGGAAGAGCGTGCGCAGCTGGTCGAGGCTCCAGGCGTCCGGATCGTGCTCGAACCTGTCCACGATCTCCTCGGCGCAGAAGAACTCCAGGAACGTGCGGTGCACGAACCCGAACAGTCGCAGTCCGTACCGTTCCAGGATGAAGCTTCGCTGGCGCAGTTTGTCGATCATTGAGTAGGCCATGGCGAGTGCCCGCTCGTTCTCGAAACCGTAGAAGTCCACCAGGTGGTCGCGGAAGATGCGCGCCAGCTCGTCGGATTCGATGTAGTTTCCGGCCGGGCCGGACTCCCGGAACTGCATCCAGAACGCCAGGTGGCGCAGCAGCCGTCGCTTGGCCTGGGGGTCCAGCGGCGGCACGTCGCCGTGGCTTTCCCGCAGCTGCTTGGTGACGTCCCACTCGGAGATCAGCACGTCGGTGACGTGCGCGTAGAGCCGGCGGCGGTTGCGTGGCAGCGGGTGGCCCCGGCCGACGATCGCCATCAGCATCAGCAGCAGGGGGTTGCTGGCGATCTCGTGCATCGCCCGGGACCCGCGGACCACGTCGAGGATCTGCCGCCGCTGCCGGTCCGCCTCGGGCGCCGGCGTGGGCATCACATAGCGGTACCAGTTGCCGAGGAACCGGGCGATTCGCTCGTCGTCGAGGTCCTCAAGGGTGAAGTGGTCGAAGCCGGCGTTGGCGAAGGTGTGTCGCAGGTAGCCTGCCGCCCGGGAGGTGACCACCGTCCGCACCCCCGGGTACTCGTTGGCGAACGTGGCGATCTGCGCGGCGACCTCCTCCCGCTGCGCCGGGTCGAACACCTCGTCCAGGCCGTCGAACAGGAACAGCGCCTGGCCGCCCTGTCGCAGGTACGCCTCCAGCACGTCCTGGTCGATTCCGGCCAGGCCCTGCTGGTGGCGGTGGCCGACGTAGTCCAGCAGGCCGTCGCACCGGCCGTCGCCGCAGTGTGCCGCGTACGAGCGCAGCTCGATCAGGACCGGCAGGTGGCGGTCCAGCGCCGCCAGCCGGGGCTCGGCGCAGACTCCGGCCAGCGCCAGCGCCAGGTACCGGGCGGCCGCGGATTTGCCGGAGCCGGGGTCGCCGAGCAGGACGATCGCCCGCCGGCCCGGGTCGCACACCACGTCGAACAGCGCCTGTGCGTCCTTGGCCGCGTACTCCTCCCAGAGCCGCTCCACCTCCTCCGGGTCGACCACGCCGGGCAGCCCGCCGGCGTCACCGTCCGGTGTGGAGCCGGCCCAGCGCCACCATGCCAGCGGCATCTCCGGCCGGGCGTCCTCGTGCACCCGCGGCTCGACGAACACCTTGGGCAGGCCGACCGTGAGGTATCCGATGGTGGGTCGCGGGGAGACGCCGTCCAGGGGCACGGCCTGGTACCTCAGCGCCAACTGCTTGTAGTAGTGGCTGCGTACGACCTCCGGCAGGTGGGTGTCGGGGTCGGCGGGCTCGCGTGCCGGGGATCGGCCGCTGCGCACGTCGGCCAGCGCCACGGTCACCTTGGCCGACAGGTCGTCCACACTGGAGAAGAACGCGCACAGGTGGCGTTCCTTGAGTTCCCGGCGCAGCGCGACGACCTGCTGCCAGTCGGCGTCCCGGTCGATCATGTCCACCGGCCACGGCGTGTCCTCGGCGAGCAGGAAGATCAGGCAGGGCTTCCCGGCGGCGAGCGCCTCGCGGTACTCCAACTCGGTGATGGAGGACTCCTGGCCGGGCGGTCGGAACCCGTACCGCCAGGCGAACAGCCCCACGTAGAGGTCGCAGCGGCGCACGTCGGCCAGGCAGCGTTCCAGGGGTGGCCTGATGTCGGCCCCGTACGCCTCCATGGCCACGTCCTCGATCTCGAGACGACGGGCCACGGCGTGCACGGCGGCGCGATATTCCAGCAGGTCCTTTTGGGTGGCCGAAATATAAACCTTCATGGGACGGCAAACTCCAGGGGGTGGCTGGGGACCGCACCATCGAAAATATCAGTAGACGTCACATCCCTCTGACCCTTGAACCCCCGGGAACCCCGGCCGCACATGGGATTCCCGTCAGCGCGGGGCCTATGATGGCCGCCGGACAGATACGGATCCGGTACGGGACCGAACCCCGTACTTGCAGGTATTTCGGTAATTCCATGCGGATCCGTGTCGGTGCGGGTCACGGCGGCGTACGTCAATCACCATGGGACCGGATTCCGCGGGGCGACCGCGGACCGGTGGCGGCGATGCGGAGGAAGCCATGCTCACGGTGGGTGAGGTGCACACCAGCCTGCTGCAGCACAGCACGGCGCTGGCACAGGAGCAGAGCGCCGAGGTGCTCAGCCTGGTCGAGGGCGAGTCCGTGCTGACCTCCCGGCGCCCGTCGCTGTACGCGGTGTCGCCCGACGTCCGCACCGGTGTTGACTGCTGGCTACCCAGCGCCAAGAAGCGCCAGCTGCGCGGGGTGGGCGCGGTGGTCACCCGGGCCATCATCACCGGCGGCCGAATCGGGCAGGCCAGCTCGGTCATCCAGATCGTCGCCGGAGAGCGCCGCCGGCCGTGGTCGCACTACCTGGCCAATCCCGGCGTCCTGGAGACGGTCGGCAAGCTGGACGCCGCGGACCTGACGGCAGGCTTTCTGCACGGCAACGCCGCCGACGTGCTGAACCTGGAGGCGATCACCGGCCGGGTGCTCGACGGCGTGCAGATGTCGGACCTGCTGGACCGGCGCCCGCCACTGCGCGCGGCGCGCACCCGGCTGCGCTGGGCCGCGCAGGTCGACCCGGACCGGGACGCCTCGGCGGTGGTCACCGTGGAGTCCCCGACGCTGCGCACGGTCGAGCTCGTGGTCGGCCCGCAGGACGTGCCGGCCGCCGTGGCCGGCCTCTGCGAGGACCTCGCCCTGCACGACTGGCTGCTCACCATGCTGTCCGCCCTGGTGGAGGCTGCGGTGACCCGATCGGTCTCCGGGCGGGAGCACGTCGAACGGCTGCGGCCGGTGCTGGAGCACCTGCTGCACCTGTGGCTGCCCGGCGCTCGGGTGGACCCGCGGCTGCGCCCGATCTGGGACCGGCTGGAGCAGGTGCCCGGGTTCAGCCGGCAGTGGAAGTCGTCGGTCAACTGGATCCGTGATCAGATCAGCGTGAGCAACATGGCCCTGCTGCGCGACCTGGCCGGCCGGGTGACGGTCAGCCAGCGCGCAGACCACGCTCACTCGCCGATGAACACGTAGCTCAACCGGTCGACCAGCTCACTGGGCAACTGCAGGCCCTCACCGCCGGCCCGCTTGGCGACCTGCTCGGCGACCGGCGGTGGCACCGCCACCTGGCCGAGGATGGTCCGCACGGCCAGCTCCACCGGCAGGTACTGGGTGTCCATCAGGGTCAGCGTGCGGTACGCGCAGAACGGCGCGGCGACCGGGTTCAGCTGCACGACCGACGGCAGCTCGTCCCAGTCGTTGGGCAGCTCGCCGGCGAGCCGGGACGGCTGGGTGATCGTCTCACCTCGGTGCCGGAGCACGCCCAGCCGAGTCATCTGCCAGACCGAGGCGAGCAGCGCGCAGGCCCACACCCGCGTTTTCGGTTCGTCGGACCACAACTCGACGTCGACGAAGATGGAGTGGCGGGGGTCGCCGGACTGCACCGGCGGGGACCAGGGCCGGGGCAGCGTCATCGCCGGCGCGTCGACATGCCCGGGCGAGCGCTTACCGTTGGACAGCCAGCCCGACTCGCTCAGCGGGGGGCGACTCCCGTTCGTGTGCCGGGGCGGTTCCACCACCAGCGTGTCCACCACCAGCTGGGCCAGCTCGACACCGTCGTACCGGGCGAAGCTGGACTCCCGCGCCACGTAGTCCACCATCAGGCCGTGCTCCGCCGCGGCGCTCTGCACCTGCGGGATCACCTCGCGGGGGGTGCCGAACCGGTGGAAGTAGTCGTCCACCAGGAAACAGGTGCTGATGCGCGGTTGCCGGTGCGGGGGCAGCCCCCGCCGGGCCAGCCCCGGGATCGCCCCCGCCCAGTCCGCGATCCGCTCGAACTTGCGCCGCAGCTCCTGGCACCCGTCGCCGAAGTCCTCCGCGTAGAAGTGCCCCAACTCCACGGACAGGTGCGAGTACGCCACGCTCTCCGTTCGACGCACCGCAGCTGCCTCCTGGAACCTGACATCCACGCCAATCACACGGTCTCCCATGCCGTTTCATCAAAAAGCTTCTCGGTCAGATCCACGAAGGCGTCCACGGTCTTCGCGTTCGCGATCTTCGTCTGCACGTCGTGGTCCGAGATGAGCTGCTCCCGCCACTGCAGCAAGGGATCCAGCGGCACCGCGCCGAGCAGCGTGGTGCGCCCGACCCCCCGCCGCCGGGCCAGCTCCGATAGCTCCGCGTCACACTTGCGCAGGAAGGCCTGCTGGGCGAGATCGAGGTGACCGACCTCGGGACCCCGCGAGTCGATCACCGCGGTGCGGATGAACCGCAGCGACTCGCGCAGCCGCTCCGGCTCGTGGCCGTACTCCTTGCCCATGGCCACGATCCCACCGGCCTCGAAGGCCAGGTCCGCGGCGGCCGTGACGTGCTGGGGAGTCCACCGGTGGAAGACCAACCAGCGAACATTCACCTTCCGCAGGGTCGACGTGGCGGTAGCGGCCAACGCGATCTGGCTGGCGTAGGACCGCCCGGCGCTGAGATCCACCAGCGTCAGGTCGAACTCCTCCTCCAGACGAAGGAAGAGCTCGGCGCAGCGCTTGGCGATGTCGTTGGTGAAGCCGAACTCGCTGCCGTTGCGCTGCCCCGGCAGCAGCACCAGCGGACCCGACCCGATGGGCCGCTGCCGCAGGCTGGCCCGCTCCGAGGTGCCCCACACGTCCAACCGCTCCGGGGACGGGATCTCCCCGCGCAGGTACCGGTGCAGGCCACCCCCGTTCGGCCCGGCGCCCTCCACCCCGTTGACCGCCTGCGGAATCTGGAACGTGATACCGGCCGTCGGCGAGCCGAAATCGTAGTCCAGATAGCAGGTGGGACGGCCGGACAACGCGCTGCGGTAGGCGATGTTCGCCGCGGTCACCGACCGCCCGGTGCCGCCCTTGTGCGACGTGACGAAGACCAGCATTCAGATCCCCTCGCTGGCTTTCTGCTGCCCGGTGGTGACGTCGTTGAGCAGCAACAGCAGGGTGTTCGCCAGGGCGGCCGCCGTGCCCGGACGCTCGTCCACCAGCATCTGCGCCCGGCGCAGGCTGGCCCGGATGCTGCGCATGCTGCGCTGCATCGCCTCACCGGCGAACGTGCCGCGCATCAACTCCCGGTCGAACAGGTACTCGGCCTCGTCGATGAGATCCTGCGCGTACGCGGCGAGCCGGCCGGCCCGCGGGAACGGCCGCTCCCAGAGCAACTGACCGGCGCTGACCAGGGCCTGCACCACCCGCTCGGTCAGATACCACGAAGGCGCTTCCGGCTTCGGCGCCAGCCCCGGGAAGGCGCCACCGGCGTGATCCCACAGCCCCCGGTGCCGGCCGTCCGGCATCCGCCGCAGCAGCAGGTGATCCCACACCTCGTCGGCCAACTCCAGCAGCTCACTGCGCCCGCGGGCGTTGCTCAGCAGACCCGCGACGGTGGCCGCCCGCTGCAGCAGCACGGTGGAGAACTCGTTGACGTTCCACGTCATGATCGGCTTCGACGTGTCGTCGTTCAACGTCACCCGCTTGCCCGGCGCGTGCACGATCAACGCCGACTCGTCAGGGGAGGCGCGCCGGGTGATCCGCGCCCGCTGCGCCAGCTCCACCAGCACCGCGGCGATCCGCCCGAGCTCCTCGTCGGCGCCACGCCCGCCGGCGAGCAGCCCCTTTACCGCCAGCGAGGTGGCCTGCAGGGTGTAGTAGTCGGTCCGGTCACCGTCGGTGGTCCGCCACGGAATGTCCTCGATGGGCCAGCGCCGCCGGTTGTCGAAGGTCGCCACCGTCGCCCAGTAGGTGCGGGTCAGCTCCCATCGCAGCTGCAGTGCCCGCGACAGCCGCTGCTGCTCCTCGTTGAGCAGTCCGAGCAGGCGGGTGCGCTCGGAGTTCAGGTCCTCGATGGCGTCCATCGCGATGACCGTGAAGTAGAGGTAGGGAGCGTTCTCCGCCGCGCCCTCGCGTTGCAGGCCGATCGGTTCGCTGGTCGGGACCTCCTCGGCCCCGGCGATGACCCCCCACGACCAGCCGCACTCGAACAGCATCTCGCTGTTGTCCAGGTCCTCGGTCACCCGGCCGGACCCGATCACCACGCTGCGCAGGCTGGCCATGGTGTCCCGCAGCTGCTCGCGCAGCGCCGCCACGAGTTCGCGGCGCGGCAGCTCGTCCTGGTTGACCATGTCGCACAGCCGCACGCCGTACTCGTCGGACGCGGTGAAAACGAAGGTACTGAAGCTGCGCAGCAGGCCCACCATGGCCGCGGTGAGCCGCGCGCTGGCCATCGCCTCCAGCGTGTCGAGTTGCGCGAGCAGATCGCGTCGCTGGGTGGAGCCACGGTAGACCTTGACGAAACCGATCGTGGCCAGGGTGAGCGTGACGGACACCGCGAACGAGTCGACGATGTCCAGGGAGCGCTGCTCATCCGTGAGCTCCGGACCACCCTCCACCGGGTTGAGGTAGCTGCCACCGCCGAAGAGCGGGGTGCCGGTGTCGTCGGTGTACCGGGTGAAGTAATCGATCATCACGCCGACCAGCCGGCGGGGGATCTCGATCGCCCCACCGATCGGGTTGAGCACCTCGATGACCTCTTCGTCGGTGCGGTCCGGGTCGTCCAGCGACAGCACCGGCACCTTGGCCGCCGGAAGCAGCAGGGTCAGCAGTTGCTCCGCGTCGCTGATCGAGTTGCTGCCGCTCCGGCCACCCCAGTGCCATTCACCGTTCTGCCAGCAACTGCGCACCGTGGCCCGCCAGATGTCGAGGATCTCCTGGCGCGGCTGTATCCGCATGATCCACCGCCGTCTGCTGTAGTCGTCGACTCGAAACTGCTGGTGTTGCCGTGCGCACGATGATCCACGGTGATCCACAATGGTGTGCAACAAACATCGTAGCGGCCCCGTCGAGTACCGGTAGGTCCCCATCGATGCCGCGTGTCGGCGACGGCCTCCGCCCCTCCAGGTGCTGCTCGCGCACTGATCCACCAGGGACGGCCCCCAGCCCGTCGTCTTCGGCGCCGTCGGGTGGACGGAGATGAGTGAGCCGTCTTCAGGTGAGTGGCGGTCGCCTTCGCCGCGTCGGCGGACGGCGCACCGCGTGGCAGCCGCGCTCAGCCGGCGAAGGGCCGCACGGCCTGTCCGGGTATCCCCACCGCCGCGTGGAACAGGCAGCCGGCCAGCGGATCTTCATCGGGCCGCAGACCCTCTCGCGACGTCGTGATGATCAACTCGTCGCCGCGCGGCCCACCGAGGGCACATGCCGTGACCTGACGCGCCGCGACGGTGACCACCGCGTCCAGCCGGCGGTCGGGGGTGTACCGGTGTACGGCGAAGCCGCCCCACAGCGCGACCCACACGCCGCCTTCGCTGTCGACGGTCAGCCCGTCCGGAGCACCCTCATCGGGCGGGATCTCGACGAACGTGCGCCGGTCGGTCAAACCGGTCTCCGGTGCCCAGTCGAACATGTCGATGCGGCCGGTGGGCGTGTCGACGTAGTAGGCGGTGGTGCCGTCAGGATTCCAGTCGAGGCCGTTGGAGATCGTGACTGCGGTGAGTTCGGGGGTCACGGAGAGGTCGGGCGCGAGCCGGAAGAGCGTTCCCTGGCCGGGGCGCGCGTCGTAGGCCATCGATCCGCACCAGAAGCTGCCGTCCGGAGCGCAGCTGCCCTCGTTCATTCGTACGCCGGGGTCGCGCCACAGCGGGTCCAGCGGCCGCAGGCTCCCGTCGGGCTCGCAGAGCGCGAAGCCACGCTCGAGCGCGACGACCGCACCGCCCACGGCGCGGGGGCGCAGCGCGGCGGCGACCTGGCCGACGTGCCGGCGTTCGATCCGGCCGTCGCCGTCGAGGCTGAGTACGTCGCCGGCGAGCATGTCGACCCACCGCAGGGTGCCGTCGGGCCACCAGGTCGGCCCCTCGCCGTGTTGGGCGACGGGTCCGGTCAACGTCTGGGCTCGCACACCGGCCTCCAGATTTTTTCATAAATTATGTTGACCTGCTGTGTCGGTCAGGTTAACACTGGTCAGCGCCTCGCTCGAGGCGGTCGGCGAGCCCTCGGGGGCTCCTGTCTGTTGGAGGTTGGGTTGGGCATGCGTCCCCGACGCTGGGCCACGGTCGCGGCGGCCGCCGCCGCGTTCGTCGTGACCCTGTCGGCGTGCAGCAGCGGCACGTCGAACAGTGCTTCCACCGGTCCGGTCAAGGATCGGTCGCTGCGTGTCGGCGCGGTCTTCATGGACTCCCAGGGCTTCTACGGCGGAGTCAAGGCCGGATTCCAGAGCGCTGCCTCGACGTCCGGGGCCAAGCTCAAGCTCGTCGAGAGCAACCCGGGCGGCGACGTCTCGAAGGAGGCGTCGTTCGTCTCCACGCTGGTGAGCTCCAAGGTCGACGCGCTGATCATCTCGGCCAGCTCCGCGACCGGCTCGGTCCCCGCGATCCGCTCCGCCGCCAAGGCGGGCATCCCGGTTGTCTGCTACAACACCTGCGTCGGCGACGCCGACATCAGCAAGTACGTGTCCGCCTACGTACAGGGCGACCCGGTCGCCTTCGGCCGGGACACCGGCAACGCGGCGGCCGACTACTTCCTCAAGGCCGGGATCACGAACCCGAAGATCGCCGTCGTCAACTGCGAGTTCGTCGAGGTGTGCAAGCTGCGGCGGCAGGGCTTCGAAGAGGCCCTGAAGGCGAAGGTGCCCGGCTACCAGATCGTGTCGAACCAGGCCGGCACCACCCAGGACAAGGCCGTCAGCGTGGCGGGCAACCAGATCCAGGCCAACCCGGACCTCGACGCGTTCTACGGTGAGTCCGGCGGCGCCACCTACGGCGCGTATAAGGCGATCCAGGCAGCGAACAAGTCCGGCAAGATCGTGGTGTTCGGCAGCGACATGACCACCGACATCGCCAACGCCCTCGCCGACGGCACGGTGATCAAGAGCATCACCGACATCTCCGGCAAGGTCACCGGGAAGCTCGCCTGGGAGCAGGTCCAGCGGATCCTCGAGGGCGACAAGTCGCTGGGCAAGATCGTGGACGACCCGATCACCGGATACACCGCCGACGACAAGGCCACCGTGCAGGAATGGCTGAAGGTTCACGCGGACGGTCTGCCGTAACCATGGGATCGCTCAACGATCAACGCAAGGTCTGGGGCGCCGGATCGGAGCACGGATCCGACCCGGTGGCCCAGACCCGGGCAGTGGTCCGCCGCTATCCCGGCGTGCTCGCCCTCGACCACGTCGACTTCGAGATGCACGCCGGTGAGGTGCGCGCCCTGCTCGGCAAGAACGGCGCCGGCAAGTCGACCCTGATCCGGCTGCTCTCCGGCGTCGAGAAACCCGACGAGGGGACCGTCGCGATCGGTGGCACGGTCCTCACCGGCGGCGGCAGCCGCGAGGCGAGCCGGCTCGGCGTCGCCACCGTGTACCAGGAACTCAGCCTGGTGCCACAGCTCAGCGTCGCCGAGAACTACCACCTGGGCGCGCTGCCGGTCGGCCGGGGCGGCCTGGTCCGGACCGGCTGGATGAAGGACTCGGCGGAGGCCGCGCTGGCGAAGCTCGGCGTGCGGGTCGACCCGAACGCGCCCGTCGGCGCCCTGCCGGTGGCCGAGCAGCAGATGGTCGAGATCGCGCGAGCCCTCCAGGGATCGCCGAAGCTGCTGATCCTGGATGAACCCACCAGCTCCCTGGCCGCCGCCGAGGTCGACGTCGTACTCCAGGCCGTGAACCGGATCGCCGCCGCCGGCGTCGGAATCATCTACGTCAGCCACCGGTTGGGCGAGATCAGGCAGATTGCCCACAGCGCCTCGGTGATGCGGGACGGCCGCCTCGTGGAGACCGTCAGGACGAGCGGCGCGAGCAGCGACGACATCGTCGCCCTGATGCTCGGCACCGCAGCGGACGCCACGGTGTCGATGAGTCACCAGTCCCCGGCGCCGGCGACCAGCCGGCCGGTCGCGCTGGCCGTACGCGGCCTGTCGGTACCACCCAAGGTGCGCGAGGTCAGCTTCGACCTCCACGAGGGCGAGATCCTCGGCATCGCCGGGGTCCGGGGAGCCGGTCGCACAGAACTCCTCCGAGCGATCGCCGGTCTCCTGCCGCCCGCCGCCGGCACCCTCACCCTCTTCGGTGAGCAGCTGCGCCGCTGGTCGATCCGCGGCATGATCCGCCGCGGCGTCGGCCTCACCCCCGAGGAGCGCAAGACCGACGGGATCGTCCCGCTGCTCGGCGTCGACGAGAACATCGTCCTCGCCGATCGCCGCACGGTACGCCGCGGACCGCTGCTGTCCAGCCGACTGCAGCGCGGCGCGGCCAGGAAGCTCGTGTCCGCCCTGTCGATCCGCACCCCCGACGTGACCGTGCCGGTCGGCGCGCTGTCCGGCGGCAACCAGCAGAAAGCCGTGATCGCCCGGTGGCTGCATCGCGGTAGCCGGGTCCTGCTGCTGGACGAACCGACCCGCGGCGTCGACGTCCAAGCCAAGGCACAGATCTACGAGCTGGTACGCCAGCTGGCCGACGACGGCGTCAGCATCCTGTTCGTCTCGAGCGAACTCGAGGAGCTGCCGCTGGTCTGCAGCCGCGTCGTCGTGCTGCGCGAGGGCGCGATCACCGCCGAATTGACCGGCGACAACATCACCGAATCGGCAATCTTCGCCGCCACCCTGGCAGACGGAACCGGGAGCGCGGCCCCGTCCACAACTGGGGAGTCAGTGTGAGTTCGACCGTGCAGACGGCACCCGCGCCCACCGAGGTGCAGCAACAGGTACGCCGCATGCGACTGAGCCGTGGCGTCAACGAGCTCGGACTGCTCGCCGCCATCGTCGTGTTGTACCTCGTGCTCGGGACCCAGGCAGGCGGCTTCCTGACCGGCAGCAACCAGCTGGGGATCCTGCGCGACGCCGCGCAGATCGGGATCGCCGCGTGGGGCATGACCCTGGTCATCATCGCCGGAGACATCGACATCTCCATCGGCCCGGCCGTGGCCTTCGGCTCGGTCATGGTGGCCAAGGCCGCGACGGACTGGGGCCTGGGCATCCCGCTGGCCGTCGTCCTGACCCTGGTGATCGGCACCGCCATCGGCGCGTTCGCCGGGTTCCTGCGGGCGCAGTACAACGTGCCAGCGTTCATCGCCACCCTCGGCGTCTACAGCGCCCTACGCGGCCTCGCCCAGTTCATCAGCAACGCGCTGCCGGTCCCGCTGCCGGAGTCGCGGTTCTTCGACTTCCTGGCCGGCGAGGTGGCCGGGGTGCCGACCCCGGCGGTCGTGATGATCGTCCTGCTGGCCGTCTTCCTCGTGATCGCGCTCAAGACCCCGTACGGCCGCGCGGTCTACGCACTGGGCGGCAACGCCCGCGCGGCGGAACTGGCCGGCATCCCCGTCAAGCGGATCCGGATCTCGCTGTTCGCCGTGAACGGCCTCCTCGCCGCCATCACCGGTGTGCTCCTCGCGGCCCGCCTCGGCTCCGGCAACGGCGGCTCCGCGATGGGCCTGGAGTTCGACGTCATCGCGGCGGTGGTGATCGGTGGCACGGCGCTGGCCGGTGGGTCCGGATCCATCCTGGCCACCGCCCTCGGCGTCATCTTCATCACGCTGATCGGCAACGGCTTGGTCCTGATGGGCGTGAACCAGTTCCTCCAGGACGTGGTGCGCGGCGTGATCATCGTGCTCGCCGTCCTCATCAACGTCCTGCTCGGCCGCCGCAGGAGGTTGACCTCCTGATGGCCCTCAGCAACACCGAAACCACGGAAGGCGTGAGCATGTCCGGCATCCCGCAGCGCATGCGCGGCGTCTACCTGCCCGGCGACTGCACTGCGGTCGTACGCGACGTCGAGGTCCCCGAGCCCGGGCCGGGCGAGCTCCTGGTGCGCGTCGGCGCCTCGGGTATCTGCGGCAGCGACATCGGCTACATCTACCGGGGCTACAAGGGCCACCGCGGTGAGGAGGGCGCCGCCTACCGCGGCGTCGTGGCCGGGCACGAACCGGCAGGGACCGTCGTCGCCGCCGGCCCGCAGGTACGCCGCTTCGGCCCGGGCGACCGCGTCCTGGCGTACCACATCGTCGGTTGCGGGGTCTGCCACAACTGTCGGGGCGGCTGGATGATCAGTTGCACCTCCCCGGTGCGTGCCGCCTACGGGTGGCAGCGCGACGGCGGACACGCCGACTACATCCTGGTTGACGAGCGGACCGCGATCGCGCTGCCCGACGACCTGTCGTTCGTCGACGGTGCGCTGATCGCCTGCGGCTTCGGCACCGCCTACGAAGGCCTGCACCGGCTCGGCGTGACGGGCTCGGACGACGTGGTCGTGGTGGGACTGGGCCCGGTCGGCCTGGCCGCCGGGATGATCGCCCGGGGCATGGGCGCCCGACGCGTGATCGGCGTCGAGCCGAGCGCCGCCCGGCGCGGCTGGGCCGACGGCCTGGACCTGTTCGACGCGACAGCCCATCCGGACGACTCCGGGGAGGCGGTCGCCCAGGCGACGGCGGGTGTCGGCGCCCAGGCGGTGATCGACTGCTCGGGCAGCCGGGCGGGCCGCAGCACCGCGATCGAACTGACCGCCGAGTGGGGTCGCGTCTCGCTGGTCGGCGAGGGCGGGACCCTCGAGACCGAGGTGTCCGACGCCCTGCTGCACAAGCAGCTCACGCTCTACGCGTCGTGGGTGACCTCGGTGCAGGGGATGGAGCGGATCACCGCCGACCTGGTGCGATGGGGGCTGCGCCCGGAGGCGGTGGTCAGCGACCGGTTCGACCTCGACCAGGCCGATGAGGCGTACCGGCTCGCGGCGGGAGAGAGCCGCGGCAAGGTCGTGCTGATCCCCGGGCACCGGGACCATGACTGACCTGCTCCCCCACGCCGTGGAGGTGACCGTCGACGAGGCCGGACCCGACGAGGTGGTCTGGCTGCGTGCCGGCGCGGTCGAACTCGGCGCGGTGCCCGCCCTGGGCGGACGCATCCTCGCGCTGCGTCTCGCCGGTCACGAGACGCTGTACCGCAACGACGCGTTGCTCGACGAGCGCCTGCACCGCCGGGCCGACCACGGTCCCGCGCCCGACGGGACGATGGCCACCTGGCGCAACTACGGCGGCGACAAGACCTGGCCCGCGCCTCAGGGCTGGGACGGCCCCGGGCAGTGGGCCGGCCCGCCCGACCCGGTACTGGACTCCGGCCCCTACACCTGGACCGTGGCCGAGCACGGTGACCGGGCGCGGCTGACCATGAGCAGCGCGGCCGACCCGCGCAGCGGACTGACCATCCGGCGCCTCGTCGACGTCGTCGACGGCAGCACCACGGTCACCATCACGCACCGGCTGATCAACACCGGTCCGCACCCGGTCCGGTGGGCGCCGTGGAACGTGCTCCAGTTGCCGGGGCCGGTCGCCGGCACCGGTGACGGCTGGTACGCCGGGGTCGACGGCAGCCCGGTGCCGATCCGCGGGCTGCTCGCCGGTACCGGCCTGCCGTCGTGGGCCCTCGCCGACGGCGTCGTCCACGTGACGGGCCAGGACGTCGTCGGCAAGCTCGCGGTGCCCGGCGCGTCCGGCTGGCTCGCCACGGTCAGCGGTGGCCACCTGGTCACCCAGCACTTCGCCGTCGATCCAGCCGGACGGTACCCCGACGGTGGAGCGCGCGCCGAGGTGTGGCTCGAGTGCCCTCAGGAGCGGGGCATCGAGTCACTCGGTGGCCTGCGGCCGACCGCGCGGATCCTGGAGAGCGAGGTGCTGGGCCCCCTGGTCGACCTCGCCCCCGGCGAACACACCGACCTCACCGTGCGGCTGTCCGTGCTCCGCTGCGGCGCACCGCCGCGTCGGGTCACGCCCGGCGGTGCCGTGCTGCGGCACCTGCACGCCGCGCGTACGGGCCACGGGCTGCAGCTCACCGGCGCCTTCGCCACCTTCACCGACGGCACGGTGCGCTGCCGGCTCCTCGGCAGCGACGGCGCGCCGATCGCCGACCGACCGGTCACGGCCGCGGTGGCCGGTGGCGAGCTGGCGCTGGACGTGCGCACAGAGGATCACCCGGACGCAGCCGCCGTCGAGCTGGTGGTGGTACGTCCGGGAAGCCCTGACGCGGTGCTGGACACGGCCGTGATCAGCCCGCCGCCGGTGGGCTCTGGAAGGATCTCATCGTGACATCCCCGAATCTTGATCGGCGCGTCGCCGTGGTGACCGGCGCGGCCGCAGGCATCGGAGCGGCGGCCGCACGCCACTTCGCCGCCGAGGGCGCCGCCGTACTGCTGTGCGACATCGACCCGCGCGGTGAGCAGACGGCGGCCGACATCAGGGCCGCCGGTGGCACGGCCGCCTACGTGGCCGCCGACGCCGCCGCCGAGGCGGACTGGCAGCGGGTGGTCGCCACCGCTCGCGACCGGTTCGGTGGCGTAGACGTCCTGGTCAGCAACGCGGCCACCGTGGAGGTGTCGCCGGCTGACCAGCTCAGCCTGGCATCGTGGGACCGGCAGCTGGCCGTGAACCTGACCGGAACGTTCCTCGGCGTCCGGGCCTGCCTGCCACTGCTGCGTGAGCGGCGCGGCAACGTCGTCGTCGTGTCGTCCGTACATGCCGTGGTCGGGCTGCCCGGGCATCCCGCCTACGCGGCCGCCAAGGGCGGGCTCACCGCCCTCGCCCGCCAACTGGCCGTCGAGTACGGCCCGGAGGTGCGGGTGAACTGCGTACTGCCCGGACCGATCCTGACCGGCGCGTGGGACCGGGTGTCCGAGCCGGACCGCCGGGCGAGCGTCGAGGCAACCGTGCTGAAGCGGTTCGGGCAGCCCGAGGAGGTGGCCGATGCGATCGGTTACCTCGCGTCCACCCGAGCCTCCTACGTCACCGGCGCCACCCTCACCGTCGACGGCGGGTGGACTGTCGCAAAGGACTCGGCATGAGCGCGCACACCCCGACGCCCGACCGGGCGGACCGTGCCACGACGCACCGCCCGGCGCGCCGCCGTGGGGTGCACGGCGAGGTCGTCGAGATCATCGGCCACCGCATCGTGAGCGGAGCGCTGCCCGAGGGCGCCACGTTGAACGTCAACGCGCTCGAGCAGGAGCTCGACGTCAGCCTGACGGTGGTCCGCGAGGCGCTCAAGGTGCTGGGCGCGAAGGGCCTGGTGGACGCCCGGCAGAAGCGGGGCACCTTCGTCCAGCCGCGCCGCTACTGGCATCTGCTGGACGCGGACGTCATCCGGTGGCGGTTCGTCGACGGCGTCGACCATCGCTTCCTCGCACAACTCGACGAGGTACGCGAAATCATCGAACCGGCGGCGGCCCGGCTCGCGGCCGAACGCCGCACCGACACCGACCTCGAGCATCTGGACGTCGCTCTGCAGGCGATGGCCGCAGCCGACGCACCTGAGCACGTGGTGTCGGCTGACCTGGCCTTCCACCGCGCGTTGCTGGTCGCAGCCCACAACGACCTGCTCGAGCAGATGGAGGTCGTGCTGGAGGCCGGCCTGGCCCAGCGCGACCGGATCGTGCACGCCGCCGGCCACATCGACGACCCGATCCCCAGCCACGCCGCCGTGGTGGCCGGGGTCCGGGACGGAGATCCGGACGCCGCCGAGCGGGCGGTGCGGGCACTGCTGAACAAGGCGCGCGTCGACTCGCACCGGGCAATGGCAACAAGGGAGACCCGACGTGAAGATTGAACGGATCGAGACCTTTCTCGTTCCGCCACGGTGGCTGTTCTGCCGCGTCGAGACGGACGACGGGGTGGTCGGCTGGGGCGAGCCCGTCGTCGAAGGTCGCGCCGAGGTCGTCCGCACCGCGGTCGACCTCTTCGCTCAGTACCTGATCGGCCGGGACCCGCTGCGCATCCAGGACCACTGGCAGGTGATGACCAAGGGCGGCTTCTACCGCGGCGGCCCGGAGGTCTCCAGCGCGGTCGCCGGGCTCGACCAGGCCCTGTGGGACATCGCGGGAAAGGCGCTCGGCCAGCCCGTGCACGTGCTGCTCGGAGGTCACGTCCGGGACCGCGTCCGGATGTACTCGTGGGTCGGCGGCGACGAGCCGGCGGAGCTGCGCGACGCGGTCCAGGAACAGATCGAGCACGGCTTCACTGCCGTCAAGCTGAACGCCACCGGCCGCTTCCCCGCCGCGGCGTCGGCCGCCGACACCCGCGCCGTCGTCGCACGCGCCGAAACGGTCCGCGAGGTGCTCGGACCGACGCGCGACATGGCGCTGGACTTCCACGGCCGGGTGAGCGTCGCGGACGCCAGACGACTGCTCACCGCCCTCGAGCCGCTGCATCCCCTCTTCGCCGAGGAACCCGTGCTACCCGAGCACGGCGAGCGGCTCGCCGAGGTCGTCGCCTGCAGCAGCGTGCCGGTCGCGTGCGGCGAGCGGCTCTACTCGCGGACGGACTTCCTGGGGCCACTACGTGCCGGCATCGCGGTGGCGCAGCCGGACCTGTCCCACGCCGGCGGCATCACCGAGGTCCGCCGGATCGCCGCGCTGGCCGAGACGTTCGACGTACGCCTGGCCCCGCACTGTCCACTGGGTCCCATCGCGCTGGCGGCGAGCCTGCACGTGGCCTTCACGACGCCGAACTTCCTGATCCAGGAGCAGAGCGCCGGCATCCACTACAACCGTGGCGCCGACCTGCTCGACTACGTCACCGACCGGCGGCCCTTCAATTTCGCCGGCGGATACGCATCCCTTCCCACCGGTCCCGGCCTCGGCGTCGAGATCGACGAGGAGAGCGTCCGGCTCGCTGACAAGCGCGGGCACGACTGGCGCAACCCGATCTGGCGCGACGAGGACGGAGCGTTCACAGAATGGTAGAAGCAAGTCACTTCCGATCGGTGCTCCGGCAGGACGGGCTACTGGCGATCGTCCGCGGCACCGACCCCGACGCGTGCGTCGCGTCGGTGCGGGTTCTCGCGGAGGCAGGCATCCGCCTGGTCGAGGTGTCGCTCACGAGCACCGACGCGCTCGACGTCATCGCACGACTCGCGGGCTCCGGGCTCCCGCTCACGCTCGGCGCCGGCACGGTGTTGACCGAGCAGGACGCCCGCCGCGCCCGCGACGCCGGGGCTACTTTCGCCGTCACGCCCGGCGCCGGTGCGGGCGTCGCGGAGGCCGCGCGGCTCGGCATGCCGGTACTCGCCGGATGCCTGACGCCCAGCGAGGTGATCGCCGCGGACCAGGCCGGCCACATCGTCAAACTGTTCCCGGCGTCGACGTTCGGGCCGGCGTACCTGCGGGCGCTGCGCGACCCGCTGCCGCGCACCGACGTCGTACCGGTCGGAGGGGTCGACCTCGACGCCGCCCGCCAGTACCTGGCCGCCGGAGCGGCCGCGGTCGGCGTCGGCTCGCCGCTGCTCGGCGACGCCCCGCGAGGCGGCGACCTGGCGGCGTTGGCTGACCGGGCCGCACGGTTCCGGACCGCGGTCGACGAGGCGCGCCGGCCATGACCGACGTCCTCACCGTGGGCGAGACCATGGCGTCGATGCGGGCGTCCACCCCGCTGCGGCTCGGTGGCCCGATGTCCCTGTCGGTGGCCGGCGCGGAGAGCAACGTGGCCATCGGCCTCGCCCGACTCGGCCACACCGCGAGCTGGGTGGGCGTCGTCGGCGCCGACGAGCTCGGGGCGCTGGTCCTGCGTACGCTGCGGGCCGAGGGCGTCCGGACCGACTCGGCGCGAGTCGACGCGGACCGACCGACCGGCGTGATGGTCGTCGAGCGGCGTGTCGGCGACCTGACCCGCGTCATCTACCACCGCTCCGGATCGGCGGGGTCCACGGTGTCCGCCGACGACGTCACGGCCGGCTTCCGCACTCCCCCGTCCTGGGTTCACCTGACCGGGATCACCCCGGCGCTCGGCGCCCGGGCCCGCGAAGCCGTCGACGCCGCCGTCGCCCAGGCGCGCCACGTTGGTGCGCGCGTCTGCCTGGACGTCAACTACCGGGGCAAGCTGTGGTCAGCGGCCGCCGCGGCGGTATGCCTGCGCCAGCTCGCACCGCACGCGAGTCTGGTGGTGGCATCCGAGGACGAGCTGCACCTTGTCGCGCCGGAAGCCGCCGGCAGCGAGGAGGACATGGTGGCATCCCTGCTCGCCGCGGGCGTCGCCGAGGTGGCCGTCAAACGTGGCGCACAGGGAGCGTCGCTCTACTCCGCGGACGGCCGGATCGACTGCCCGGCGCGCACCGTGCGGGTGACCGACACGATCGGCGCCGGTGACGCATTCGTGGCGGGGCTGCTGTCGGCGACGCTCGAGAAGCTCCCCGTCGCCGCCCGCCTCGAGCGCGCGGTCGCCTGCGGAGCGTTCGCCGTAGCGTCCGCCGGTGACTGGGAAGGTCTACCGACCCTCGCCGAACTCGCACTGCTCGACCTCGAGTCCGGCGCGGCGCAACGATGACGTCCGGCCCCTGGTGCCGCCGCCGTAGATCGGTCGACGAGTACGAAGCTGGGTGCCGCCGCGGCGATGAGTCTGCCGGCGCCCACAGGTCTACCCCCCGACCGAGACAACCAACTCATCGGGAGTAAGGCATGGGCCTCATCCACATCGAGCTGTTCGCAACCCTCGACCTCGTCGGGCAGGCGCCCGGCAGCCCCGACGAGGACCCGGTGGGGTTCCCGTTCGGCGGCTGGCAGGCGCCCCTGCTGGACGAGGTCGCCGCGGCGCAGGTCGGTGCCGCGTACGAGGGCACGGACGCCCTCCTGCTCGGCCGGCGGACGTATGACATCTTCGCCGCCTACTGGCCCCATCAGGAGGGCGGCCAGGACAACGAGATCGCCACGCTCTTCAACAGCGTCCCGAAGTACGTGGCCTCCCGCGGCAGGCCCGACCTCTCGTGGGCCGGGTCCACGCAGCTCGGCCCGGATCTGGCCGACGCGGTGCGCGAGATCCGTGACCGGCACGAGCACGTGAAGGTCGTCGGGAGCCTGAACCTGGTGCAGACCCTCCTGCGCGAGAAGCTCTTCGACCGTCTCGACCTCTGGGTGCACCCGATCCTGCTCGGCGTCGGGAAGAAGGTGTTCGACGGTGGCGCGGTGCCCACGAACGTCACACTCCTCGAACCGCCGGTGGCCAATCCGAAGGGCACCGTGTACCTGCGCTACGGGCTCGCCGACGGCACGCCCGGGACGGGCGACATGAGCGCACCCGATCGCGGTGCCGGGCGCGACGACTGAAGCCGCCCCGCGCCAGGTGGGTCCGTGTCATCGGCGGTGAATCCGCCCGGTCGGCATGCCGTCACGGCGTCGGCAGTTCGAGGTGCCGGCGCCGTGACGAAGGCCTCGCCAGCGGGTCGCCGCCGTCACGCAACATCTGGCGGGCCCCGTCGCCCTAGCTTTGATGGCTAGGCACGGGTACGGCCGGTGGCCAGCAGCATGCTCAGGTACCCGTCCCGCAGCGGCGGCGTGGGCCGCACCTCGTGGAGGTCCATGTCGTCGGCGCCGGCCGCGATGCTCGCCACCACGTCGGCGCGCTGCAGTGCCACGGCGGGGAACCAGCGCTGGCCGACGTGGTAGCCGCGGGAACCGAGCATGAACGCCACGGCAAAGGGCGCCCCGGGCCGCAGGGCGCCGAAAAACCGGCCGATGGCGTGCTGGGACTCCGCCGGGTCGGCCGAGATCGAGCAGGCCACGAAGAACATGGTGCCCGCATCCCAGGCATGCTTCGGCAGGTCGAAGACGCTGGTCTGGCGTACCCGGCCCACCTGCGCCAGCCGGATCCGCGGATCGGCCAGCGCCGCGTACGTCGGGTGCTCCGCGCACACCCGCCAGTACGGGTCCCAGAGCTCGTCGTAGTGGTCGATCTGCGTGCGCAGCCAGCTGACGTTCGGCGTCGACCATTCGCACAGGTCCATGCTGTGCGCGAACGGCAGGAGCGACAGCGCCGGGTAGAGATTCGCCCCCGACCCCACGTCGACGCAGCGCACGTCGGACAGTTCCGCGTCGGCGAAGAAGTCTCTGGTACGGCCGAGAATTTCCCGGTCGTCGTCACGCAGTGCCGAGTAGTTGTGCCGGACGTACGCCTGGGGATCGAAGCTGTCCCACTCGACCTGAGAGTTTGCCGGCCTGTCGGACCGGGTCGGTGGTGGTGGGGTCGACGACGCGCCGCAGCCGCTGCCAGCTGCCGGCGTCAACGCCATGGATGGCCCTCCATCGGTGTCGGCGGATCACTCTGGTCGTCGCTCCGGCGCGCTCAGCCCACTGCCCATTGTGTATCGAAGGTGGTACTAACTGGCAAGTGGACGGACGTCATCAACCGCCGGCAATATTGTCGGCCAAGCGACCGTTCCCGCCCGCCAGCGGCGTGGACGGCTCGTTCCCCTCAGCGGCGGCTCGCCTCGAGCGCCAGCAGGCCCTGGGTCTGCACGACGGCAACCGACAGGGTCTTGTAGCCGACGTCGTCGAAGAGCACGGTCATCCGGTCGTTCTCGTAGCCGAGGACCACGCCTGGTCCCCACTTGGCGTGCCGCACCGTGCTGTGCAGCGGGTACGGGCCGTCGTCCGGGATCACCTCGGACGTGCCGCCGTCGCAGTTGTCGCAGTGCCCGCAGGGCAGGCTCAACTGCTCGCCGAAGTAGCCCAGCAACGACTGCATCCGACAGCCGGCGCTCTCCGCGAAGCGGCGCATCATGTCGGTGCGGGACCGCTGCCCAGCCTGGTAGCGGGCGTACTCGGCCAGCGCCTGCCGCGCCGCCTCATCAGGCAGGGGCGCATACCGAGCGACAGTCAGCTCTCCCCTGGGTCCGGTTGCCACCGCGCCGACCTGCTCCAACAGACTGAGGTGGCTGGCCACCTTCCGCGGGCCCAGGCCGGTCTCCTTGGCCAGCGCGGTGCGCGTCAGTGGGCCCCGGTGCAGGGCGGCCGCGACCGCGCGCAACTCTCCCAGGTCGGGCGCGCCGCCGGTGAAGAAGCGTTGCAGGGCGACGTCCTCGGGCCGGTGGAGCAGCAGCGCCCGGGCCGGCATCCCGTCCCGCCCTGCCCGGCCGATCTCCTGCAGGTAGCTGTCGGGTGAGTCGGGCAGCGCCACGTGTGCCACCCAGCGGATGTTGGGCTTGTCGATGCCCATGCCGAACGCCGACGTGGCGACCATGATCGAGACCCGGTCGGCGAGGAAGTCCTCGTGGCGGCGGTGCCGCACCCCCGCCGCCATGCCCCCGTGGTACGCCTCGGCGGGGAAACCGACGTCGGACAGCCGTTCGGCGAGTTCCTCGGCGGCACGCCGGGTCGGCACGTACACGATGCCAGGCCGGTCGGCCTCCTTGAGGAAGCCGAGCAGCTTGCGCCAGCGGTGGTCCTCGCTGGGACAGTGCGTGGCGGCCACGAAGAGGTTCGGCCGGTCCAACCCGCCCAGAACCAGTCGCGGCTTGCGCATGCCGAGCCGCGCGGTGATGTCGTCGCGCACCGGGGGCGACGCGGTGGCGGTCAACGCCACCACCGGTGGTCGCCCCAACTCTCGGATGAGGTGGCCGATGGTCAGGTAGTCGGGGCGGAAGTCGTGCCCCCACGACGAGATGCAGTGCGCCTCGTCCACCGCCACCAGCGCCGGACGCAGCGCGCGGACCTCGGCCAGCCGCTCCGGCGAGCTGAGCTGCTCCGGTGTGATGAACAGGAACGTCGCGGCACCCGAGCGCAGCTCGGCCAGCGCGGCGGCCTGCTTGCGCGGGCTCTCCGCGGAGCTGATCCGAACCGCGCGCAACGCCGGATCGCCGCGCTCGTTGAGGTTGCCGATCTGGTCCTGCTGCAGCGCCAGCAGCGGTGAGATCACCACCGTGGGACCGCGCAGCAGCGTGGCCGGAACCTGGTACACGGCCGACTTTCCGCCGCCGGTGGGCAGGACGACGAGCGCGTCACGGCCGGCCAGCAGCGCCCGCATCGCGCGTAGTTGCGCCGGGCGCAGCTGCTGCCAGCCGAAGTGCCTGCGGGCGGCGCGGCGTAGCCGCAGGGAGCGAAACATGAACATCATTGCCCGGCATGTTAGGTCGTCCAGCCACCTCCGCCGGTGTCAGGTGCACACCCGCCGACGCCGAGGCAGGCCAGCGCGGCGGAGGCTCGTAGGTATCCTTCCTTGACTGACCACCGGGCTGTAGCTAAGTTTCGATGAACTCAGCTGCTTGGAGGCACGCGATGGAGCGCAGGACCTTCCTCACCGGAGCCGGGGCGGTCGCCGGGGGCACCCTCGCCGGCACCCTGGCCAGCTCCCCCGGCAGCGCCGACCCGGGGATTCGCCGGATCGAGACCGGCCTGGACGTCCTGGTGCGCTCCGGCTTCGCGGAGCTGCGCGGGCAGCGGGTGGCAGTGATCTCCAACCCGACCGGCGTCGACTCCGCCTACCGGCACCTGGTCGACCTGATGCACGCCTCGGGCCAGGTCGACGTGGTCGCCGCGTTCGGCCCCGAGCACGGATTCCGCGGCTCGGCCCAGGCCGGCGGCAGCGAGGGCACCGGCACCGACGCGCGGACCGGCATCACGGTCTATGACGCGTACGGCGCCTCGCAGGCCAAGTGGGAGACGATGTTCACCCAGTCCGGGATGGACACGGTGGTGTTCGACATCCAGGACGTGGGCGCGCGCTTCTACACCTACATCTGGACGATGTACACGTCGATGCTCGCCGCGGCTCGGGTCGGCAAGCGGTACGTCGTGCTCGACCGGCCCAACCCGATCGGCGGCCGGGCGTACGGCCCGATGATGACCGCCGGCTACACCTCCGGTGTCGGGCTGAAGGAGATCGTTCAACAGCACGGCATGACCGTCGGTGAACTGGCTCGCTTCTTCAACGCCGAGTTCCTGCCCGCCGAGGTGGGAGGGCCGGTCGAGCTGCAGGTGGTGCAGTGCCGGCACTGGAAGCGGGACCTGGTGGCGGCCGACACCGACCTGCCCTGGGTCATGCCCAGCCCCAACATGCCCACCACCGACACGGCGCTCGTCTACCCCGGCACCTGCCTCTTCGAAGGCGTCGCGTCGATCACCGAAGGCCGGGGCACCTGCCGTCCGTTCGAGCTGATCGGCGGGCTCGCCACCGACTTCGACTACCACTGGGGTGATCGCCTCAACGCCCGTGACCTGCCGGGAGTGCAGTTCCGGGAGGCGTACTTCTCGCCGACCGCGGCCGGCCAGAAGCCGGCGCTGCTCAACAAGCTCTGCGCCGGCGTTGAGGTGAAGGTCGTGGACCGGAGCGCCTACGACCCGATCCGCACCGGGGTGGCGCTGCTGGTGGAGGCACGCAAGTATCCGGCGTTCGCCTGGCGGCAGGACGCGTGGGACGCGCAGCGGCCGTACTGGATCGACAAGCTCACCGGGTCGCCCCGGCTGCGCACGATGATCGACGCGGGCGCCGACGTGGACGACGTGGTCGGCGCCTGGGCCGACGAACTGGCCGCCTTCGACCGCCAGCGCCGGCCCTACCTGCTCTACTGATCGAGCCGGTCCTTCGGTGGCGCCCGATCGGCGAGTCGTGGGCGCAGAAGGACGAGTTCGGTTGTTCGCCAGGGGTCGGCGAGGTTGTCGCTGGCGGCCGCCATACGTACAGGTGGCCGAGCCTCACCCGGACCCGCGCCTCGGGCGAAATCCGAAACGCCCGCGAGAGCCGCACAAAGCCCCTTAATGTTCAGCCGGTCGACAAACGCACGGTGACCGCCGGCACCGGGGATGAGGGCTCAGCCGATCGCCGCTGACGGCTCGCGAGCGATGATCAGGAGGCGGAGCATGGGACCGACGCATCATCCAACGGCCCGGCCGGGTGACGCGGCATGACGCTGCCGGGTGACGAGCCGCTCGGTGAGCTGGAGCTGGTGCACTCCTTCACCGGACCCATGCCCACCGGGGTCAGCGTCTCGCACACCGGCCGCATCTTCGTCAACTTCCCGAAGTGGGGCGACGAGGTGCCGGCCACCCTGGTGGAGCTGCGCGACGGCCAGGAGGTGCCCTTCCCCGACCAGGCGTGGAACAACCCGTCGGGCAACGACGACGCGAACGCGTTCGTGTCGGTGCAGAGCATCGTCGTGGACCCGGCCGACCGGCTCTGGGTGCTCGACACCGGCAGCCCCATGTTCCAGCCCACCAGCCCCGGCGGGCCCAAGCTGGTCCGGATCGACCTGAACACCGACACGGTCGCGCAGGTGATCACCTTCCCGACCGACGTGGCACTGCCCTCGACCTACCTCAACGACGTCCGTTTTGACCTGCGCCGCGGCGACGCCGGCGTCGCCTACATCACCGACTCCTCCGACTCCGGCCCCAACGGGATCATCGTCGTCGACCTCGCCAGCGGCGCCTCCTGGCGGCGCCTGCACGACCACCCGACCACCAAGGCCGAACCGCTGCACATCTTCCGGCCCGTGGTGGAGGGACGGCCGTTCCTGGAGCAGCCCGCCGACGGGGCCGCCAAGCCGGTCGCCATGGGCTCCGACGGCATCGCCATCTCCGCCGACGGCTCCCGCCTGCACTACTGCCCGCTCGCCTCCCGCCGCTGGTACAGCGTGGCCACCGACGCCCTGACCGACCGATCCCGCACCGACGCCGACGTCGCCGCGGCCGTGGTGGACGAGGGCGACAAGGGCGGCGGCGCCGACGGCCTGGAGACCGACGACGCCGGGCGGTTGTACCTGACCTCGTACGAGCACAACGCGGTGCTGCGCCGCCGGCCGGACGGCGAGTTCGAGACCGTGGCGCACGACCCGCGGCTGCTCTGGCCCGACACGATGTCCGTGGCCACCGACCGCCACCTGTACGTCACCGCGAACCAGCTGCACCGGCAGGCGAAATACCAGCGCGGACAGGACCTGCGGCGCAAGCCGTACGCCCTGTTCCGCATCCCGATCGACGCCGGACCGGTGCTGCTGCGCTGAGCCGCCGCAGCGCGGCGCCGTCGCGCTGGTGGCGCGGGGCCGGCACGATCGGCGCCGACCCCGCAATCATCAGCCGTCCAGCGACTGCCAGAAGTCGTAGTGGTGGGCGGCCTTGGCGTCGAGGGGCCGGACGACCTCCGGGGTCAGGGACAGCACGTGCCGCCCGTCATACCGAGCCCAGCTCGGTGCGCCGGGAGCCGTCGGGTCGCCGGTGTACGCGAACCGCGTCCAGTAGGCGATCATCTGCTCGCCCAGCGCCTGCTGGGCGTCGGACAGCGGCTCGGCGTAGCCGACGGTGAACAGGTACGGCAGTTCCGCGGTGTGGAAGGCGCCGAGCGGAAAGCTGGGCGGGTTCGCCCCGACGAAGAACGGTGCCTGCCCGTCGCCGAACTCATACACGTACGTCGGGGTGTGGCGGGCCAACGCGGCAGCGGTGTCCAGGGTGGATCGGACCCAGACGGCGTCGGTGAGCGCGGCGCCCAGCGCCTCGCTCGGCGACGGGTACCTGCCGCTCGGATAGCGGGCCGCGACCATTTCCGCGTCGCGGTGCCACTCCTGGCGGAGCTGGTCGAGGTACTGCGCGTCGGTCAGCGGGCACTCCTGTGGCCGGCCCGGCAGCGTCGGCACACCGGGACCGCAGTTCGCCCCGGACACCTCCAGGCCCCACACGCGCAGCCGCTCCTCGTCCCGGTTGTAGCCGTGGATCACCGGCACCCGGTGGAACCGGCCCGTGGCCAGCGCCTCGGCCGGGTCGATCGGCAGAACCGGGCCACCCAGCACGGGTCCGAGGTCGGGCAGCGACGCCGTTGCCGTCAGCAGGTCGTCGACCGGCTTCGCCCGCAGGCACGCCGCCGCAGTGGCCGCGTCCGGGCAGCCGAGCGACTGTGCCAGAGCCAGCCCTTCCTGCTGCGCCACCGCCCGCGGTCGCGGCGCCGACGTGGTGGCCGGGGTCCACCCCGCGGTGCACGGACCGCTCTGCATGATCACCTTGTCGAACAGTCCCGCCGACGCCGGTGAGGCCAGATGCGCGCAGCTGCTGAAGCTGCCCGCGGACTGCCCGAACAGCGTCACGTTACGCGGGTCGCCACCGAAAGCCGCGGCGTTGCGGCGTACCCAGCGAAGCGCGGCCTGCTGGTCCTCCAGGCCGAAGTTGCCCGACCTGGCCGCACCGGCGTCGAAGGCCGGATGGGCGAGGAAGCCGAGGGCGCCGAGCCGGTAGTTGACGGTCACGACCAGGACATCCCCGCGGGTCACCAGACTCATCGGGGAGTAGATGTCGCCGGCGCCGTAGGTCAGGCTGCCGCCGTGCAACCACACCATCACCGGCCGCGGGCGGGCGCCACCGCCGCGCGGTGTGGTCACGTTCAGGAACAGGCAGTCCTCCGCGGTGCTCGGCCGGCCCATCGGTACGCCGGCGGGCTGGGCGCAGGCGTTGCCCGGCTGCGTGGCGTCGCGGACCTCCGTCCACGGCGTGGGCGGCTGCGGTGAGAGCCAGCGCAGGTCGCCGACCGGAGCCGCCGCGTACGGAATCCCCTGGAAGGACCGGTACCCGCTGGTGACCACGCCCCTGATCGGGCCGCTGTCTGTCACGACCACGGCGGAGGAGCCGCTGCCCGTCGTGGGGTCCGCGGTCGAGGGCGGCGCGAGCGCGACGGCAGCGACGGCCAGGGCGCTGAGGGCGGTGACCGCGATCAGGGCGCCGCGCACCAGCCGCGATGACCGACGTCGCACCCGAGCCGGTTCAGGCAAGTGGATCATGTTCGTCATACCGTCGATCCAACGCGGCGCCGCCCGGCTGGTCAGGAGTGTCAGCACCTCAGCATTGGTGGTGCCAGCACCACCGACCCGTGCGGCACCGCTACGGTCACGTGTGTGATCGAGGAGCTGACGCGGAGCTACCTTCAGGCGGTCGACCGGGCACTGCCCGGCTACGTCCGGGGCCTCTACGTCGTCGGCTCCGCCGCGCTCGGTGCCTGGCAGGCCGGTGCCAGTGACGTCGACGTGGTGATCATGACCTCCCGGCCGGCCAGCGGCGCCGACCTCACCCAGCTCGCGGCCATCCACGCCGACCTGCCCCGGTCACCCCATTTCGACGGCGTCTACCTGGAGCCCGCGTTGGCACAGTCCTGGCCGGCCGACCGGCGCGCCGTGCCGTTCGTTGTCAACGGCGAGTTCACCACCGGCAAACCCTGCGGTGAACTCACGCCGGTGCTGTGGCTGACCCTGCAGCGGTACGGCATCCCGGTTCGCGGCCCGGCCGTCGCCGAGTTGCGCGTACGAGTCGACCCGGAGCAGCTGCGCCGCTACAACCTCGACAACCTGCGTGAGTACTGGCAGTCGCTCGTCGCGACGTTCCCGGCGAAGCTGGCCGGGGTAGGCCCTGACGCGGTCGTGGACGCCGGAATCGTCGCCTGGTTCGCGCTCGGACCCGCACGGCTGCACTACACCCTCGCCCACGGCGACATCATCTCGAAGGCCGCGGCGGGCGACTACCTCGCGCGACTGCTTCCCGAATACGCCGATCTCGCGCACCGAGCCGTCCGCTGGCGCGCGGGCGAAGCGGAACGGTTCACCGCCGCAGACCTCGTCACCGCCGGCGACAGTGTCAACGCGGTGGCGGACGACGCGTGGCGCCGCTTCGGCGATTGACCCCTGCCACGCCCGGTGGCGGATAGCTCACAGTACGTCGGGGCCGCCGCAGCCGCGTCCGCGGCACTCTCCACAATGGGTCGTCGACATCCGCACCGGAAGAGGAGTACGACGTCCATGCGATCAGCACTCGCGGCGAGGACCCCCCGATGGCGCTACCTCACCGCCGCGCTCGCGGCCGCGACAGCTGTCGTGACGGCGGCTGCACCTGCCCATGCCGACTCTCCCAGGTACGTGTCGGCGGCCTCGGTGGAGGCGCTGCACGGCGACCTGTCCACGGTCAGCCCCGCGGTGCGCAGCACCTACCCGGACGACCCGTTGCAAGCCGCCGACTACCTCAAACCGATGGGCCCGCTCGGCCACTACGGGCTGGTCGGCCCCTGGGGACCACTCGGAGTCGCCGGCCCCGTCGGCAACACCGTCTGGAACCCGTCCACGTGGATCACCGGCACGTGCTGGGACGACTGGGCCAGCATGCTCGGCTGGTACCACGGTCCGATGAGCGACTGGGGACCGCTCGGCCCCACCGGCCCGCTCTCCCCGCACGCATACGCTGAGACGCTGCCCGCCCTCGGCGACTTCAGCAAGCAACTCCAGGCCGGGGGTGTCTGGGGTGTGCTGGGGCCTGTCGGACCGCTGGGCCCGCTCGGCCCGTTGGGCCCACTCGGCCCGACCGGCGCGCACGGGTTCCGCCGGACCTCCGACGGAGCGTACGTCGACAGCGGCGGGGACGTACGCCGCGCCGTGGATGTGCCGTACGGCTCCGCCACCCGCCGCTACGAGCTGTACGAGCTCTACCGCGACGAGTACGCCCGGGCCCTCGGGTACGGCAACGACACCTCGTTCATGGTCGAGCGGAGCTACCTGGCGCCGGGCGGGAGCGTCGAGTACCGGTTCACCTCCACCAGCACCCAGTGGGTCACCGTCAACATCGTGCCGATGTGGATGCGCTACGACCTCGCGACGCTGTCCGGCTACGTGACCACCGCGGCAGGCAACCAGCTGAACTACCCGACCGGCGCGGCCCGTGGCAGCGCCCTGGTCGACGACTTCGACCTCGAGTTGACCGACGACACCGGGCGGGTGCTCGCCACGTCCGATTCCGTCGAACTGGCCGACACGATCCAGGTCCAGGTCGCCGCCGGCACCCGGCTCACGCTGCGCGTCACCTACTACCAGCGCGGCTCGTACGTCGGCTACCACGACGGCTACCGACTGCTCGTCACCGGCTCCACGCCCTACCTCACCGGTACCGACATCACCGGAGCCCACCAGCGCCCCGTCGGGACGGTGTGACCCACCGTGAGGTTTCCTGTTTCGTCGCCGATTGCCTCGCCGGGAGGTTTCCCTTGGGGTCTTACATCAGCTCCGCAGGCGTTCTACCTCTCCGCCAGCCCGGCGGCGAGGATGGTTTCAGCTAGCTGTCGCGCTCGGCCTCGCCCCGTTCGATGCAGAACTCGTTGCCCTCGGGATCGAGCAGAGTGACCCAGCCGCGCCCGTCGGCGGTACGGTGGTCCTCGTAGATCTTCGCACCGAGGGCGACGATGCGCTCCACCTCGTCGTCGCGGGTCCGCTCGGTCGGCATCCAGTCGAAGTGAATCCGATTTTTCGCCGTCTTGCCCTCGGGCACCCGGATGAACAGGAGGCCGGGTACGGGTGAGGGCGCCTCGATGAGGACCTCGGCGTCGCCCGGCTCGTCCAGATCCGACACCGGCCACCCGGTGACCTCGCTCCAGAACGTCGCGAGCGCATACGGCTCTGCACAGTCGACGGTCACGTGGCGAAGGATCATGGCGTCAACCATAGCTGGGCGGGGTATCGCAGGGGCCGGCCGCTGCCCGCCCTCGGCTTTCCAGCCGATTCCGGCGTGCCGCCCGACATCCTGATTCCAGGCCGCCCTGCCCGGGGATGAGTTGACGACGAGGGACGTGCCCGGCCCCGGTTCCCCAGGGCCGGGCCCGGACGTCTGACCGGTCCGGCTCTCCCCCGCCGTGCTGAGCTTCGTGAGTTCTGCCCTGGCTCAGGCGGCGCTGAGTTCCTCGGCGGCCGGGCTCACCCGCACCACCGAGCCGTGGATCTCCTGTGGGTTACGGAGCAGGTTGAGGATCGGGCACACCCGTTGCACCTCGGCGTGCAGCCGGGCCAGGTCCTCGTCGGAGGCGGGCGAGCTGACCTGCACCTGGTAGCGGAAGTTGTACGGATGGACGGGCACGTCGACGTTGTCGGGCGCCTGGCCGCGTGGGTCGTACTCCGCCTGCACGTCGACGGCGAGCGAGTCGAGCGGGATCGCCAACTCGGCCGCCTTGATGAGGAAGATGTGCGTGACGCAGCTGCCGAGCACGCCGGCCTGCAGTTCCGGAGAGCCGGGGCCGAGGTCGTAGCCGGCGAGGTCCGGGCGGCTGTCGCTGATGATCTGGAACTCGCGGATCCGGATGCGTCGTACGCCGCTGCGTCCTTCGGCGGTGACTCGCGCACGCAGCGGGACGGGACCGCCGTTCGCGGATTCGCGCCGGGCGGTCAAGGCCGCCCGCTTCTGGGACAGGTACTCGCGCAGGTTGCTCATGGTCTGCTTCCTTGTCAGCGCAGTGTCACGGGGCCGCGCGGCGTGTCCAGCACCGCCTGCAGCCCGGTGTCGGGCCCGGCGGTCACCTTGAGGGTGACGCCGAGGGCGGTGAGGTCACGCTGGGCGGCCGGTGGGTCCGGATGGGTGGCGGTAAACGAGGTGAGCCGCAGCTGCGGCAGGGCGGCCCGCGCGGGGTGCTCGGTGCCGGTCCAGTCGATCAGGAACGGCACCAGTCCTTCCGCGGCCGGGGCCGCCCGTCGGGTGAGCCGCCAGGACAGCAGCACCCCGTCGGGCCGGCGGCGGGACAGTGGCTGGATCTCGCCGGGGTCGTATCCGTGTTCGCGGGCGGCGGTGACGGTCTTGTCGAGGTCTTCCGGGTGCACCGCCCAGGTCACCAGGCGCGGCTCGGTCAGCCGGTCCAGGCCGAAGGATCGGGGCGGTTCGGCGGTGTCCGCGTCCGGGTCCGGGCCGATGATCTCGAGGTACGAGGTCGGTCCGAACCCGACGAGGTAGTTGGCGGTGCCGCTGGGGTGCCGGCCGCCGGGTATCGGGGCGATCCCGGTGCGTGCCGTGAACTGGGCGACGCCGGCGGCGAGGTCGGGCACGGCGTAGACGAGATGGTCGAGCAGGGGTTCGGTCATGTCGCTGCCTTTCTCAGGTCGCTGTCACGCGGTCGGCGGTGGGGTGGGCTCCCCGAGGGAGAGCATGAGCCGGTTGGCCCAGTTGAAGAAGGCTGCCGCGTGCAGGAGGTCGCTGATCGCCAGGTCGTCGAGGCCGACCGCGCGCAGCGCCTCGATGTGCTTGCCGCCCAGCGCGCTCGGTGTGGCCGTGAGCGCCGCTGCGGCGTCGACGAGCGCTTGCCAGCGCTCGTCCTGGGGCGCGTCGACGCCCTGGTCGAGCAGCCGCTGCACGTCCTGGGGGCGGTGGGAGTGGTGCGCGGCGAACCGGGCGTGCACGGAGGCGCAGAAGACGCAGCCGTTGCGGCGCGACGTGGCCGTGGCGGCGAGTTCCCGTTCCGCCCGCGGCAGGCCGCCGTTGGAGTTGTAGAAGATGTCCTTGTCGGTCTTCGTCCGGGCCTGCAGGATCTCCGGGTCGCGGGCGAGCAGCAGGAAGTACGGCGACTGGGCACGGGCCTTGTCGACCAGGGCCGCCCAGTGGACGTCGGTGAGTTCGGCCTCGGTGAGCGGGGCGAGCCAGGGCGCCCAGCCGAGCTGGTCCTGGGTGAAGGCGAGTGGCCGCTCGGCGGCGGGACGGTCGAGCACGGTGTCGGTCACGAGCGGGGTCCTTTCCGGGACGCGGCCAGCAGCCGGAGGCCGGTGACCACGCGGACCTGGAAGCTGAGGAAGGCGATGAGCTGCGACAGCGTCACCACGTCGGTGGTGCTCCAGCCGGCATCGAGGAGCGTCTGCAGCGCCTCGCGGCTCGCCTCCCGGGGGCGGAACACGAGTAGGTGGGCGTGTTCCAGCGCGGCGGCGAGGCGTGCGCCGAGGGCGTCTCGGTCCGCCGCTTGGTAGATCGGCCCTGCCACGCTCTCCGCGGCGTGCGGGCCAGGTGGATACGCGCCGTATGGGCCGGTGGTGCGGGCGGCGTCGACCTCCTTGGCGATCACCGGGGCCAGGCCCGGTGTGTGCTCCGCGAGCCTGGTGGCGTAGAACTCGGCGGTCGCGGGGTCCTGGTGCAGGCCGGTCACGAACGCCGCGACGGCCAGCCGTTCGGTGGCGCTGACGTCGCCGGGTAGGCGTGGCGAGAGGAGCGC
Organism: Micromonospora sp. RTBAU3-60; assembly: GCF_054963695.1. Lineage (NCBI taxonomy): Bacteria > Bacillati > Actinomycetota > Actinomycetes > Micromonosporales > Micromonosporaceae > Micromonospora > Micromonospora sp. RTBAU3-60. Next base: position 91,730 of record NZ_JBUEGB010000001.1, read on the forward strand.
CTCGTAGCTCGCCTGCGCGTTCCGGCGGGCGTCCGGCCGCCGGTGGCGTATCTCGTCGAGGTGGGATCCGGGCTCGATGCGGACCAGGTGGTCGATGACGTCGGTGAGGGATGTGCTCATGTTCTGCTCAGTTCTGTTGCGGGGACGGCGGTGGAGTTGGGCGCCCAGCCGAGGGCGGGCGCGACCTCGGTCGCGAGCAGCTCGATCGAGCGGAGGACAAGCGGATGCGGCGGGTCGATCGAGTGCACCTGGAAGACCAGGTCGGTCGCCCGTTCGAGGGTCGGGTCGGCCTGCAGGCTGGCGATGACGTCGTCCGGGGTGCCGAGGTGGACGTCGAACGCGGCGATGAGCTGCTCGACGCCTCCGTCCGGCACCGGGTGGCCCTTCGCCTTGAACTGCCGGGCGGCGCGGCCGAGCCCGGCTTCGGCGAGGCGCAGCGCCTCGGCGCGGTTGTCGGCGACGAACGCCGTACGCGACGCCATGATCCGTGGCGGCACGCCCTGCGGCAGGTTCTCGCGGTACGCGTCGACGATCGGGCGCTGGATCTCCGCCAGCGTCGCGTGCGGGGCGTCCTCGGTCCGTGGCTGGGTCCGCGAGAGCATCAGCCCGTTGCCGGCCTTTCCGGCGCGGACTCCCCCGCTCACCGAGAACGTCGCCTCCCAGACGGCGCCGAGCAGGCGTGGCGCCGCCGGGTAGAGGCGGCTTTCCGCGTCGCCGAGGGGGCGCCCCGACCAGGCGTCGACGAGCACGGCGAGGTGCTGCGCGTAGATGGCGGAGCGGTTCGCGCTGTCGTGCCCAAAGGCACTGAACGACGCGGGATTGCCACCGTTGCCGACGCCAACTTCGAGCCGGCCGCCGCTGAGCAGATCGAGTACCGCGGTGTCCTCGGCGACGCGGACGGGGTTCTCCAGCGGCAGCGCGATGATGCCGGTGCCGAGGCGGATCCGGTGGGTCTGCGCGGCGACGTGGCTGAGGAACACCAGCGGCGCCGGCAGCCCACCTTCGGCCTCGTCGAAGTGGTGCTGCGCCACCCACGCCGAGTCGAACCCATACGCCTCGGCGTACCGGATCTGCTCGGCGGCCAGCCGGTAACGCACGTCAGCGGGCGCGTCGTCGAGCAGCCGGGTGAAGAACCCGAGTCGCGGCCGGCTCACGCCATCAGGTCCGCGACGATGCCGGGTACGGCAGCCAGCAGCTCGCGGGTGTAGTCGTGCTGCGGTGTCTGGAAGACCTGCTGGGTGGTTCCGGTTTCCACGATGTGCCCTTTCCTCATGACCGACACGGTGTCGGAGATCTGCCGCACCACCGAAAGGTCGTGCGAGATGAACAGATAGGTGAGACCGAGTTCGCGCTGCAGCCCGTCGAGCAGGTCGAGAATCTGCGCCTGCACGGTCACGTCGAGCGCGGACACCGCCTCGTCGAGCACCAGCACCTGCGGGTCCACCGCCAGCGCCCGGGCGATCGCGACCCGTTGGCGTTGGCCGCCGGACAGCTCTCGTGGCCTGCGGTCGAGCACCGTCCGCGGCAGGGCCACCCGGTCGATGAGGTCCCGTGCCCGTCTGCCGCGGCCGGCCCGGTCGGCGAGCCGGAAATTGCGCAGCGGCTCGGCCACGATGTCCTCGACCCGTTGCCGGGGATCGAGCGAGCCGGCCGGGTTCTGGTAGACCAGCTGCACGCGGCGGCGCAGCTGGCGAAGTTCCTCGCCGCGCAGCCGCGCCACGTCCGTGCCGTCGATGGTCACCGACCCGGAGGTCGGCGCCGCGAAACGGACGACCAGGCGCGCCGTGGTCGTCTTCCCGGACCCCGACTCACCGACCAGGGCGTGGGTGGTCCCCCGCCGCACCTCGAACGACACCCCGTCGACCGCCCGGAACGGCGTGCGCCCCACCCGGAACTCCTTCACCAGATCGCGGGCGATGATCGCGTACGGCTGCTCGGCGGTGGAGCCGCCGGCGTCGGCGACCAGTGCCCGGAACGGCCGGGGCGTCAGCGAGGGGGCGTCCCGCAGCAACTGCCGGGTGTACTCGGCCTCGGGGTGGGCGAGGACGGCACGGGTCTCCCCCTGCTCCTCGATCCGCCCGTCGCGCATGACGACCAGCCGGTTCGACCGCTCGGCGGCGACGCCGAGGTCGTGGGTCACGAGGAGCACGGCGGTGCCGAACTCCGCTCGAAGGTCGTCGATGAGGTCGAGAATGCGTCGCTGCACGGTGACGTCGAGCGCGCTGGTCGGCTCGTCCGCGATGATCAGCTGCGGTTGCAGGGCGACGGCGATGGCGATGAGTACCCGCTGGCGCATCCCGCCGGACAGTTCGTGCGGATACTGTCGGGCGCGCAGCTCGGGATCGGGCAGCCCGACCCGGGCGAGCAGTTCGACGACCTGCCGCGGGATTGTGCGCCGATCGCCGCGCCGGTGGATACGCAGCACCTCGCCGACCTGGGCGCCGACCGTCTTGACCGGGTTCAACGAAGCCGTCGGATCCTGCGGGATCAGGCCGACCTGAACGCCGCGGACCGACTCCAGTCGCTTCGCGGACCAGCCGGCGATGTCCGTGCCGTTGAGCAGGATCTGGCCGGCGTCGACGGACCCGTTCGCGGGCAGCAGGCCGATGATCGCGTGTGCGGTGGTCGACTTGCCGGAGCCGGACTCCCCGACGATCGCGACGACCTGGCCCGGTTCGACGGCGAGCGAGAGGCCGCTGACCGCCCGGTGGGCCTGGTTGCGCGTGCGGTAGGAGACGTTCAGGCCGCGTACCTCCAGCAGGCTCATCCGTCCTCCCTGCCGATCGAGCGGCTGATGCGGCCGGCGGCGAGCACGACCAGGACGACGACCACGCCTGGCAGGGTGGTCAGCCACCACGAGGTGGCCAGGTAGTTGCGCCCCTCGGAGATGAGCAGCCCCCACTCCGGGTCCGGCGGTTTCGCGCCGTAGCCGAGGAAGCTGAACGTGGAGATGGCCAGGATGGCGGAGCCGAACTGCACCGCGGCGAGCGCCACGACGGGACCGAGGGAGTTGGGCAGCACGTGCCGCCACAGCACGCTGGAGAAGCGGGCGCCGCTGCCGAACGCGGCCTCGACGTAGTCGGCGCGCCGGACGCGCACCACCTCCGCTCGGGCGAGCCGGGCGAACGCCGCCACCGAGCCGATCCCGACGGCGATCGCCACGTTGATGGTGCCGGAGCCGAGCAGGATGATGGCGGTCAACGCGAGCAGCAGCCCCGGGACGGCGAGCAGCACGTCGACCACCCGCATCACCAGTTCGTCGAGCAGGCCGCCGACCGATCCGGCGAGCAGGCCGAGCAGCGTGCCCGCCGCGAGACCCACCGCCACGGCGACGAACCCTCCGGACAGGGAACGGGCCGAGCCGTGTACGACCCGGGCGAACAGGTCCCGGCCCAACGCGTCGGTGCCGAACAGGTGCGCGCCGCTCGGCGGCTGCAGCTTCTCCGCCGGTACGCCGGTGATCGGGTCGTGCCCGGTGAACAGGCCCGGCACGATCGCCCACAGCACGACGAGGGCGATGGCGAGCCAGGCGAGCACCAGCGCGACGTGAGGCAGCGGCGCCGTCAGCCGGACACGGGCCTTGGCGGGCCGGAGCACCGCAGGTTCGGCGGTCATGCGGGGACACCAACCTTCGCCGTCAGTCGCGGGTCCAGGACCGGGTACAGCAGGTCGACCACGAGGTTGACCAGCACGAACACGGTCGCCGAGAGCACCACGATGGCCAGCATCACCGGGGTGTCCTGGGCGGCGACCGCCTGCTCGGTGAGGCGGCCGATGCCGTTGCGGCCGAAGACGGTCTCGGTCACGACCGACCCGGCGATGAGTTCGCCGAAGGTGACCCCGGCGATGGTGAGCGTGGGCAGCAGCGCGTTGCGGGCGACGTGCCGCCAGAGGATCCACCGCCGCGACGCGCCCTTGGCGGCCACCACCGCGACGAACGGCTGCGCCTGGACCTGGTCGAGGCTGCGGGCCAGGACCTGGGCCAGCGGCGCCGAGATCGGTACGGCGAGGGTCAGCACGGGCAGGATGAGCTGCTCGAACTCGGTGCCGCCGATGATCGGCACCAGGTTGAGCTGGAAGGAGAACACCTGGATCAGCACGATGCCCAGCCAGAAGGTGGGGATCGAGATGAACAGGGGCGGCAGCGCCAGCAGTGCGCCGCGGAGCCAGGCCAGCCGGCTGTGGCTGGACACGAAGGCGACCGCGACGGCGATCAGCACGGCGACGAGGAAGCCGAGGGTGGCGAGCTTCGCCGTCGCCGGCAGTCCCTCGGCCAGTCGGTCGAGCACCGGGGTGCCGGTGTCGATCGAGAAGCCGAAGTCACCGTGCAGGAAGCCGTGCAGGGTGTGCAGGTAGCGGGCGACGGCCGGCTGGTCGCCGCCGTACAGCTGGCGGATCTGCGCGATCTGCTCCGGTGAGAGCCCCAGCTCGGGGTTCTGGAACTTGATCAGGATGGCGTCGCCGGGCAGCAGTTGCAGCAGCACGAAGCCGGCGGTGAAGGCGGCCCACAGCACGAGCACCGCCTGCCCGACGCGGAGGGCGAGATACCTGGTCATGAGCCGCCGTCCGCCCTACTTGTCCTTCTTCGACAGCCACACGTTGTAGAAGCTGGGTCGCGCGACCGCCTCGAAGCTGACGCCGTGCACGTACGGCGCGGCCCCGTACACCTGGGGTTCCTCGAACAGCGGGATCGCGTAGCCCTGGTCCACCACGTACCGCTGGATCTCGGCGACCTTCGCGTTGCGCGCGTTCTCGTCGACGAGGGCGGACTCCTCCTCCAGCAGCCGGTCGAGCTTCGCGTCGTTGGACAGCAGCACGTCCCGGTTCTTGGTGTGGAAGTGGCTCTTGATCACGTCCTGGTCCGCCCGGCCCACCATCGAGTGGGTGAGGGGCGTCTTTTCGGCGTTCTTGAGCTCCGCCGCCTGGGTGCCGGAGTCCGCGGGCCGGACGTCGAGCTTCACCCCGATCCGCGTCCACTGCTGCGCCACCAGTTCGAGGGTCTGCTTCGACAGCGGCTGCGGGCCGGAGACGAAGACGCTCAACTCCAGCTTGCGGCCGTTCTTCGCCCGGATGCCGTCGCCGCCCCGGACCCAGCCGGCCTGGTCGAGCAGCGCGTTGGCCTTGGCGGGGTCGTACGCGAGCTGCGCGGACAGGTCCACGTACCCGGCGGCGAGGTGGCTGAGCACCGAGGTCGCCACCGGGTAGCTATCGGTGAACAACGTCTCGACGACCTCCTTGGCGTTGGTGCCCGCCTGCAGCGCCTTACGGACGTTGACGTCCTGCAGCATGCTGTTGGCCGGGCGCAGGTAGAGCCCGTTGTTCACGCCACGGGTCGGCTCGGCGTAGATGCGGTAGCCGGCCGCCTTGACCGTCGCCTCGTCGTACGCCTGCACGTAGCGCACGTAGTCGGCCTGTCCCGACGTCAGCGCGCCCACCCGGACGTTGTCCTCCGGCGTCACGATGATCTTGATCTTGTCGAGGTAGGCGCGGCCCTGATGGGGGAAGGACGGCGGCGCCCAGTTGTAGTCCGGGCGGGCGGCCAGGTCGATCTCCTTGTCGATGACCTGGTTCGCCACCGTGAACGGGCCCGAACCGATGACGTTCTTGAGCTGGCACTGCTCCTCGTACGGCAGCGAGATGGTCTTCTTGGACACCAGACCCGCGCCGATGACGGAGGTGCCCTGCAGGAAGCCGGGCGACGGCTTGGTGAAGTGGAACTTCACGGTGCTCTTGTCGACGACCTCGCTGCGCTCGTAGTTGTTGACGAACTCGGCCACCGGAAGCTTCCGTTCCTTGTCGCCGAGGCCGTAGACGTCGTAGTTCGCCGCCACGGTCTCCGCGTCCAGCGGGCTGCCGTCGCTGAAGGTCACCCCGTCACGCAGGTGGAAGGTGTATTCGGTCGCGTCGGCGTTGACCTCCCACGACGTCGCGATCCAGGGCTCGATCTTGAGCGTCTTCGGGTCCTGCCAGGTGAGCTTGTCGGTGAGCTGGTTGAGCACACCGCCGTTCGGGTAGAAGCCCGCGGCGGGCAGGTAGAGGCAGCTCGGCGGCTGGTGTTCGAGATAGACGAGCGTGCCACCGTGGACGGGGTCGCCGACGTCCGTCACCTCGCCGGGCGAGCCCTGGCCGGAGCAGGCGGTGAGCAGCCCGGCGACGGCAAGGGCGGCAGCCCCGGCCGCCGCGGCGGACCGGAACCTGGATCGTGACATGCGTGATGGCCTTTCGTGCAGGCAGAGAAGGTTGCGCGGAGCGGAATGGCGGATTCAAGCGGTGAGCAACCGGCTCCCACCGGGGCCGCTTCGCGTGGTGGGCCCTGGTGGACAAGCCGGCACCGACCAGGAGGTGGCAGCCGCCGAAACGCCGTGCGGCGGGCGTGGCGACCTGCTGATGCGCTCGCGCGGAGACCGGATGAACCGGCGGCGAGGGCGGGTTCCTGGCTAGGCGATCAGCGGAGACACAGCGCGCTGCAGGTGCGCTGATGGTCGACGTAGCGCCGCACGACCAGGGAAGTCACGGTGAGCTTCCCGGTCATCTGGTGGCTGCTACGGATCATGGTCAGGAAGTTATCCCATAGGGTTGATAGGAAACAAGGCGCGCTCGCATCATGAGACGCACGAAACACCAGGCCGCCTGCCCGCCGGCTGAGTCACGCCTCAGCGGAACCGCTCCCGCGTCCACGCTTCCGCTCTCCGGGCGCACCACCAGGTCGCGCATCCACTGCCGCCCGGCCATGGCCTCGTAAGCTGAGGCCACCCGATCCGACCGCCCCGGGAGGCGACTTGGCCACCGATGACGAGAGCCTGCTGGACGAGATCCGCCGGACCTGCTCGGCCTTCCCGGAGGTGACCGAACGCCCCAGCCACGGCGCGCCGACCTGGTTCATCCGCGACAAGAAGTCCTTCGTCATGCTGTGGCCCGACGGGCACCACGACAACGACTTCCCCCACCTGTGGTGCGCCGCGCCACCCGGCGCCCAGCAGGAACTGACGGCCGCCAACCCGGAGGTCTATTTCCGGCCGCCCTACGTGGGGCACCGTGGCTGGATCGGGGTGCGGCTGGACCGGGACCTGGACCGGGCCGAGGTGGCGGAGGCGTGCGAGGAGGCGTACCGGGCGGTAGCGCCCAAGCGGCTGCTGGCCGAACTGGACAGCCGCCCGTCGACGCGCTAGCCCGGGCGCGCCACGTCAGCGCGGCCCGCACGCGACATGCGCCTGCCGGGGTTCACCCGGCGATGAGGGCGCGAACAGCGGCGGTGACCTCATCGGGACGTTCTTCCGGGAGGAAGTGCCCGCAGGGCAGGACGTGGGTGCGCAGGTCGGGCGCCCAACGTGCCCACACCTGCTGGGGGTCGAACGGCAGCACGATGTCGCCGGGATCCTGCCACATCGCCAGGACCGGCATCGTCAGCCGGCGGCCGGCGTCGCGGTCGGTCCGGTCGTGCTCGGTGTCGACGAACGCGCTGGCGCGGTAGTCCTGACAGATGGCGTGGATCGCTCGTGGCGTGCGGGCCGCGGCCAGGTAGGCGGACCGGATGTCGGCGGGGAACGCGTCCGGCGTGGCCGTCCAGGTGTCCAGGAAGTGCCCGAAGAACGTGTCCGGGTCGGCGGTGATCATCCGCTCGGGCAGGTCGGATGGTTGGGCGAGGAGGTACAGGTGGAACGCGAACACCCCGCCGGCGCCGTGGAGCGCGGCCCAGTTGTCGACCGTGGGGATCACGTCCAACACCGCGAGATGCTTGATGACCTCGGGGTGGTCGAGTGCCGCCCGGAAGGCGACCAGGGCTCCCCGGTCGTGGCCGACGACGCTGAACTGTTCGTGGCCGAGGGCGCGCATCATCGCGACCATCGTCTCGGCCGTGGCCCGCTTGGCGTAGTCGGCGGGGCTGTCGCCTCCGGCGGGCGGGTCGCTGGCACCGTAGCCGGGCAGGTCGGCGCAGACCACCCGGAAGTCCTCCGCCAGTGACGCGGCCACGTGCCGCCACGCCAGATGGGTCTGCGGAAAGCCGTGGAGCAGCAGCACCGGATGCCCGACACCGCCATGCACGACGTGCACACGCGCCCCGTTCACCGGCACCGTCTGCTCGATCAGACCAGGGATGCTCATTGCCCGCCCTTCAGCTGTACGGCGTCCAATTCGTATTGGACACCGTACAGTAGTGGTCGTGGAACGTGGACGCACTCCTGGCCACCGAGCCGGTCTCACCCGTACGGCGGTGCTCGGCGCGGCCCGCGAGCTGGTGACCGAACGCGGCTTGGCGGCCTTGACGATGCGCACGTTGGCCAGCCGGCTCGACGTCGCCCCGAACGCCCTCTACAGCCACGTGGCGAACAAGACCGCCTTGATCGACTACCTGCTCGACGACGTGCTCGCTGACGTCGAGGTGCCAGCAGCCGACATCGACGACCCGGTCGCCGGTTTGCACCAACTCATGGCCTCGACCTACACCGTGCTCCTGACCCACCCCGACCTCGTGCCGCACTACCTGAGCCGTCAGGGCGCTCACGGCCCCAATGCACATCGCCTCGGGGACACCACGACCACACTCCTGCGTCGGGCGGACGTCTCCGAACCGGCCGCATCCGAGGCACTTCGAGTTCTGATCGTCTACACGATCGGCTTCGCCGCGTTCACGAGTCGCCTGCCACCGGGAACCGGCACCGAGCACCAGCCGAGCGCCGCGGAGATGCTCGACAACTTCAAGCACGGCCTGGGCTGGCTTCTCACCGGCATTCAGCAAAGCCGACCCGCAGCCGGCCAGGCGCCAGCCTGAGTCCCGGGCGAGTCAGCGCGGCGACAGTCGGCGGAAATGTCGGAGGGTCGGGCTAGCGTGTCGTCCGTGACCAGCCCTGGAGACGTACCGCCCGAGCTTCTCGACCGGCTGCGGCCCATCTGCCTCGGGCTGCCGGAGACCTACGAGGAGCCGGCCTGGGTCGGCGTCCGCTGGCGCATCCGCACGCGGACCTTCGCCCACGTGCTCACCGTCGACCCCGACCATCAGATGGCGTACGCCCGCGCGGCCGGCACCGACGAGCCCGTCTGCGTCCTGATCTTCCGGTCGCCGGTGGACGAGGTGCACGCGCTCGTCGCCCACGGCGATCCGTTCTTCAAGCCCGACTGGGGCGCTGACGTCCTCGGCATGGTCGTCGACGGAGAGACCGACTGGGACGAGGTCGGCGAGCTGCTCACCGAGAGCTACTGCCTGCTGGCGCCCAAGAAACTGGCGGCGCAGGTCGTCGTCCCGGCCGCACAGCCCGGCCCCGGCCGCCCCGCTCGCGCCTGACCAGTCGTCCAGGAAGGAGCCGGTGCGGTGCGCTCTGCCCCGCCGCGCCGAAGCCACTCGTCGCGCGACAGCGGCCGGTCACCGCTCCCGCCTGCTCGCCGACCGCTCGTCCGCAGCGAATCACTTCGCCCCGTGTCATCGACAGGAAACGATCAGGTTCGACCTGTCACGGTCAGGAGGAGGAGTGATGAGCAGAGCATTCGCCCTCGGCATCGCCGTCGCGGCCGGGCTCGCGTTGGCCGGACTGTCCGCGCCGGCGGCCCCGGCCGCCGCATCCGCACCCGCCCAGGCCTCCGACGGCGCGTACGTGTCGCAGGAGACGACCGTCGGCCCGCGCCTGGTCGATCTCACAATCCAGTCGCCGGCGCTCGGCCGGGCCGCCAACGTACGCCTGCTGACGCCGGACGGGTGGGAGCAGCGGGCGCGCGGGGACCACTGGCCCGTGCTCTACCTGCTGCACGGCTGCTGCGACTCGTACGTCAGCTGGACCCGCTCCACCGACGTCGCCAGCATCCCGGAGCTCAGGGACGTGCTGGTCGTCATGCCGGAAGCCGGCGCCGCCGGCTGGTACAGCGACTGGTGGAACGGCGGCCGCGGCGGCGCCCCGGCCTGGGAGACGTTCCACCTGAGCGAGGTACGCCAGATCATCGAGCGCGGCTACGGCGCGGGCCCGAAGCGGGTGGTGGCGGGCCTGTCGATGGGCGGCTTTGGGGCGATGTCGTACGCGGCCCGTAACCCGGGCATGTTCCGGGCGGCGGCGTCCTTCAGCGGCGTGGTGCATCCGCTGCGGGATGCGTCGTACTGGTTGCCGTTCTTCGGGCGCACCGGGCTGGACCCGCACGCGCTCTGGGGCGATCCGGTGGCGCAGCGGGACGTCTGGCAGGACCATGACCCGTACTACCTGGTCAAGCGGCTGCGGCACACGGCGCTGTTCGTGGCCACCGGTGACGGCACCGCGGGCGGGCCGTTCGACGCGCCGGGTCGGACCGACAGCCTGGAGGCGCTGATCCACCAGGAGAACGTCGACTTCGTCGAGCAGCTACGCGAGCAGGGTGTCTCCGTGACGACCGACTTCTACGGCCCGGGCAGCCACAGCTGGCCGTACTGGCAGCGGGAGCTGCACCGGTCGCTTCCGATGCTGCTCGACGCGCTGGAGACGGGGCGCGGCGTGGCGACCCACGCCTTCGAGCGCCCCTGAGGTCGGTGCACAGACCGGAGGGAGCGTCCCGACCAGGGAACGCTCCCTCCGGTTTCCGGGGGTGCTACCGGTTCAGCTGGTGAACTTGAAGTAGGCGCGGTACTGGAATCCGTCGTCGAGGGTGAGGACGAACTCGCGGCAGGTGCCGGCCCAGGCGGGGTCGGTCTTCCACGGGTAGTTGTACTGACCGGGCGTGCTGACCGACATCGAGGATCCGCCCGGGTTGCGCGCGGCGACCGGGGTCGGCCGCGGGGTGGTCGCCCCGCCCGGGTTGACGGTCTTGAGGGTGTCGCAGTCGACCAACCGCGAGTACGGCGCCCCGGAGGCGAGGATGTCCAGCCCGCGGTCGGCGGCGAGCTTGAACTTCATCGGCACCGCGTCACCGGCGATCACGGTGTTGAGCGCCGGCTGCGCCGAGCGGCCGACGAAGTCACCCCGGCAGGACGGGTGAGTGTCGAACGCCTCGGTGTTGTCGTCCCGGGCGGTCGTGCCCTGCACGGCGCTGTAGCCGAGACCACGGCGGGCGAACGAACCCCAGATGATGCAGGCGTTCTCCCCGCCGGTGAGGGCCGCGTCGGCGGCGATGATCGCGTTGCGGGCGGTCACGAAGCCCGGGCCGCAACCCTGCAGCTTCAGCCCGTCGATGACCAGCTGCAGGGCCAGGTTGTTGCCGCCGGTGTTCCACGACTCGTAGATGTTCGGGTTGAACCCGTGCCGGTCGATCAGGTTCCACATCATGTCCCACAGCACGGAGGTCCAGCCGTGACCGATGCCGTGCGGGGCGGCGAGGGAGGTGCCGTTGAGCCAGCCGCCGGTCTTGATGCTGTCGTAGGTGAACGGCTGGATGTCCATGTTCCGCGAGTACGGGCGCGGGCGGATGCCGCCGCCGTGCCGGTCGTCCTGGAACAGCACGTACGGGCCCATGCCGCGCTGCCCGTCGGCGGTGTCGAACTTGGGGTCGAGCAGCAGGGTGAGCGCGACGTAGTCGCTCCAGCCCTCGCCCATCTGCTCCTGCCCGCTGAGGCAGTTGACGGTCGGGCCGCCGGTGAGCCGGTTCGAGATGCCGTGGGTGTACTCGTGGATGATGACACCGGCGTCGAGGTCGCCGTCCCGGATGCCGGGGTGGTTCGGGTGCTTACGCAACGAGCCGGTGGCGGTGCCGCCGGCGATGGCTGCCTTGATGGTGGCCCCGTCGGCCTGGGTCACGGCGACCGCCGGGATGGTGACCGGCGCCGTGGTCATGGATCCGGTGAGCACCGGCGCGGAACCGGTCGCGTTGTGGGCGACGACGAGGGCCTTGGCGCCGGCGGTCTGGGCGACCTGGGCGCGCTGCAGGTAGGTGCAGGCGGTGGTGCCGCCGTCGACCACGCTGATCCAGCCGCCCGAGGGCAGCGTGGCGGGGTACGCGGCCGCGGTGCAGCCGGTGCCGGCGTAGACGAACTGGTGTCCGGCCAGGCCGGCCGCCGTGGGCGCCGGGGTGAACCGCGACCACGACGCGTCGAACGAGCCGACACCGTCCACGACGACCTGGTTGGGGCTGCCGAACTGGGTGCCCGGCCACAGGTACATCTGCATCCGCGGCGTGCCCACGCCGTCCACCGCCGGCGTGGAGAAGTTCGCGTTGTTGGTGCCGCCGCCGTCGGCCGCCTCGGCGCGGACGTAGTCGGTGCCCGTACCGCCCCGGCCGTAGTTGTTGGCCTGGAAGTTGCCGGACGCCTCGTCGAAGCCGTACTGGTAGGTGACGTCGTGGATGATGTTGTTCCAGTAGAAGAGGTTGGCGGTCGCCGCGTCCCGGTAGTTCTGGGCGTGCTCGCCCAGGTCCAGCGGGAAGTCGAAGTTCAGGTTCGCTCCGCCGTCCGGGCTGCTGCCGAGGTCGGCGGCGTTGTTGTTGTCCTGGTCCTGGTAGGCGTGGACGTTGTTGCCCTGGGTGATGGTGTGCTCGGCGCCCGGGGCGCCGTCGGTGTCGTGCCAGCCGTGCGGCGACGCGGCTCCGTCCGCCGGGTTGGTGACCAGGGTCCGGGGGCCGTCGTTCGGGCTCTCCTTGGGGGCGTTGAACACCCGGTAGCTCGACCCGTCCTGGACCGGGTTCGGCGTGCTGGGGTTCGCGTCCTGGAGCCGGGGCGTCGACGTCGCGGTGCGGCCGAGGTTGCTGGCGATCTCTTCCGCGTTCTCGTGGGTGGTCCAGTCGTCGGCGTTGAGCAGTTTGCCGGTCTGGGCGTCGATGCTGGCGTTCCACAGGTGGGTGTCGGAGGAGTCGTCGATGACCAACTGCCACGCCAGGCGCAGCCCGTCGTCGGTGGGCTGCCAGCCCAGCTTCGCCGGGATCGGCTGATCCGAGATCCCACTACCGGACACCACCGTGCGCTGCGCCGCGCCGGCGCTGCGGCTCATCACCTTCGGGCTGGCCGGCTCCGCCAACTCCAACGCGTCCGCGGCGGCCTGGACCGCCTCCACCGCGTCCAACGACGCCGCGCCGGCGGCCTTGTCCGACAGGCCGGACACCAGACTGTCACCGACGAAGACGACACTGCCGTCCCGGGCGACGCTCACCGTCGCCGTCGCCCCGAACACGTCCAGATCCTGGTACCGCTGCGCCAGGTTCACATGCGTGACCCCGTTGTGCCGACTCGTGTAACTCGACGCCACCGCCAGATCGGACACATCGGCGGCGGCCACACCGTAGTCACCCGGATGCGCCCGCACATAGGACAGCGCGATGTCGTTCGGTGCGCCCTCGTTCGGGCCGGTCAGAAAGATCGGATTCTTCGGACCAGCCCCATCAGGCTCAGCCCAAGCCGGTCCCGACGCCAACGTCGTCACCGACGCGACCAAGGTCGTGGACAGCAACAACGCAGCGCTGCGACGACCACGGGACGGACGCCAATGCACAGGCACCGTAGCTCCTTTCGGGGGTTGGAAAAGACAGCACGGAGCACCGATCCACCACCGCCACCCAGGCGGCCCGCCGCGCCCATCCACGGCACCCGCCCGACAGTCACGTTCGGTAACCAAACCCGTGCGAGGTGAATTGCATCGACGCTACGGTGCCCTCCACAGGCCGATCATCCGACGACTGGCGAAAGATTGGGACCGGCAGGTCCTACGCCTGTCGTGACCTGCAGGATCACGCGGAGATAAAGAGTCGAAGTTGCCTTCGCAAATATGTGCATACCTCGCGCGGCCTTCTTGACCAACGACCGATCGTCGGTACGGTCCTTACTCACACGACGCGTCCTCCCACCATTCGGACCTCGCGTCAGTCCTTCGATCGGAAGGCGGCACATGACACACCAACCAACTACTAGATCACGCAGAGGCCGGCAGGCACTCGGCCTGATGGCCGCGGGGCTGCTCATGGCCGCCGCCGTGCCCGGCACGGCGTCGGCGGCGGAGCCCGATCCACGCATCGGACTCGGCGCCGGCTGGCTCGACGCCCAGTCGGCGATCAGCAACCTCGAGCACGTGGCGCACAGTGACAAGCCGGCGGGTTTCGTCGACCCGACGAACCCGGGTAACGGCGGGTTCTACAACTCGGACCTCGCCTTCAGCGGCAAGTACGCGTTGTCGGGCAACTACAACGGGTTCAACATCATCGACGTCTCCAAGCCCACCGACCCGACCGTGGTCACCAGCGTGGTGTGCCCCGGCGGGCAGGGCGACCTCTCCGCCTACGGCAACCTGGTCTTCATGTCGGTGGAGGAGTCGCGCGGGCGGGTCGACTGTGGCACCAACGCCAGCGTCGGCACCCGGTTCCAGGGCGTCCGGATCTTCGACATCAGCGACGTGCGCAACCCGGTGCAGGTCGCGGGCGTCCAGCTCTGCCGCGGCTCGCACACGCACACCGTGGTGACCGACCCCAAGGACCCCAACAACATCTACATCTACGTCTCCGGCACCACCTCGGTGCGGCCGGCGACGACGATGGAGGGTTGCAACAACAACGCCGCGGACGGTGAGAACCCGTCGCGGTGGCGGATCGACGTCATCAAGGTGCCGCTCGCGGCACCTGAGCAGGCCGCCGTCGTGAACCAGCCGCGGCTGTTCCAGGACCCGGAGACGGGCCGGATCGACGGCCTGCAGAACGGGCCGCAGACCCCCCGGCACCCGTCCGGCAGCACCTGGTCGCCGACGCCGAACACCAACGCCTGCCACGACATCACCGCGTACCCGGAGATCGGGCTGGCCGCCGGCGCCTGCCAGGGCAACGGCATCCTGATCGACATCTCGGACCCGGCCAACCCGCGCCGGATCGACGAGGTCGCCGACCCGAACTTCGCGTACTGGCACTCGGCGACGTTCAACAACGACGGCACCAAGGTGATCTTCACCGACGAGTGGGGTGGCGGTAGCGGTGCCCGCTGCCGGGACACCGACCTGCCGGAGTGGGGCGCCAACGCCATCTTCGACATCGTCGACCGGAAGATGAAGTTCGCCAGCTACTACAAGCTGCCGGTTCCGCAGACGCTGCAGGAGAACTGCGTGGCGCACAACGGGTCGCTGATCCCGGTGCCGGGTCGCGACATCATGATGCAGGCCTGGTACCAGGGCGGCATCTCGGTGTTCGACTTCACCGACTCGAAGAACCCGCACGAGATCGCGTTCTTCGACCGGGGTCCGGTCAGCCCGGACCGGCTCGTGCTCGGCGGGTTCTGGTCGGCGTACTGGTACAACGGCAACCTCTTCGGCAACGAGATCGCCCGCGGCTTCGACGCGTTCAAGCTGACGCCCAGCGAGCACCTGTCGAAGGCGGAGATCCAGGCTGCCTCCGAGGTGCAGCTCGGCCAGTTCAACGCCCAGGGCCAGCCGAAGGTCAACTGGACGCCGAGCTTCGCGGTGGCGCGTGCCCACTACGACCAGCTCGTCCGTGCCGACGCCCTCGGTCACCCGCTGAAGTCCCAGGTCGACATGTTCCTGCAGCGGGCCGAGCGGTTCTCCGCCAACGGCCAGCGGGACGCCGCGGTGTCCCAGTTGCAGGAGATCGCCGGCAAGCTGACCGCTTCGGAGCAGCAGAAGCTGAAGCAGGCGATCCTGGACCTGGCCGGATCGCTGTAATCCGTCCCTGATCGAAGGGCACCTCGGCTCGAACCTCCCGAGCCGAGGTGCCCTTCACCGTTTGTGCCTGAGCCGGGCGGGGGTCAGCCCATCTTGGCCAGCATCTCCTGCATCCGCTGGATCTCGATGCCCTGGTCGGCGTTGACCTCACGGGCGAACTGGTCGCTCGCCGGTTCGAGTCCACCGCCGGTGGCGTAGAGCTCCTCCACCATGGCCAGCGCGCCCTGATGGTGGCGGATCATGAAGGTGAGGAACAGCCGGTCGAACTCCGCGCCGCGCGCCTGCTTGAGCTGGTCGAGCTGCTCGGCGGTGAGCATCCCCGGCATGAGCTTGTCGTGGCTGGCGTGCGCGTTCGGCCCGCTGCTCGGCACGTTCCGCTCCGCGAGCCACCGCTGCATCCGCGCGATCTCGTCCCGCTGCGACACGTCGATCCGCTTGGCGAGCAGGGTCACGTCCGGGTTGGTCGTACGCCCCTCCAGGAGCGCCGCCATCTCCAGAGCCTGCGCGTGGTGCGGGATCATCCCCTGGATGAACAGGCTGTCGGCCGCGGTGAACCCGGGCGGCGAGACCTGCGACAGGTCGTTGCCGGACAGCGACCTGCCCGGTTGGCCCGGCGCTCCCGGCTGCACCACGTGCGCGCTCGGCGGGCGATACGACGGGTCGTCACGGTTCGCCCAGAGGGCGACGCCCACCCCCGAGCCGACGACGACCGTAGCGGCCACGGCGGAAATGACCACGCGACGAGACAGGGGCATGACTCACGTACCAATCCGGGCTTGAGCTGCGCGTCAGTGAACGCCATAGTGCCTCATGTCCGCCGCCCTCACCAGGTCACGAAACGGCTACACCACCCGGCAGGCACGGCCCGGTGGATGGCCGAGTCACCCGAACGACCGATGCCGGTCCACAAGGGGCCGATCAAGGGTCGCGCCTCGCCGGGGTGCGGGGGATCTGCGGGTACGCCGGGATGAACCGGGGGTCAGCGGCCGGGACCGGCCAGGCGCGAACGTGTTGCGGCCGGACTACGCGTACGGACAGCCGCGACCGGCCTGAACAAGCCCGAACGGACCCGAACGGCGGTCGCCTTGCTCGGTCACCCGCGTCGAGCCGAGGCTGGGATCGGCGCAACCCGAGCAGGGAGGTAACGACGGAATGAGCGACGTTTCCCGGGACGAGCTGGCGGTCGCCTCGACGTACGTGGCACCCCGATCCACCGTCGAGAGCCGGCTGGCGGAGCTGTGGAGCAGCAAGCTCGGGGTGTCCCCGATCGGGGTGCAGGACGACTTCTTCGAACTCGGCGGCGACTCGCTGCTCGCCGCCGACCTGCTGATGGACATCTACCACGACCTCGGCGTCGAGATCGACGCGTCGGTGCTGTTCCTGACGCCGACCATCGCCGACCTGGTCGAGGCGATGCCGGCGGCCGAGCCCGAGGCGATCCCCCGGTGACGGCCTCCGTCGACCCGGATCTGGTGGACCTCTCCGATGCCCGGCTGTTCGCACACGGCGAGCCGCACGAGCTGTGGCGGGCGATGCGCGCGCGTCGACCGGTCCGCTGGCAACCCGTCGCGGGCCGGACCGGGTTCTGGGCGGTCACCGGCTACGCGGACGCGGAACGGGTGCTGACCGACCACGCCGGCTTCACCTCCACCCGTGGGGTGTTCCTCAACGTGCTGGGGCGGGGGGAACCCGCCAGTGAGCTGCAGTTCTCCGCCAGCGACCCGCCCCGGCACGGCGACCTGCGCCGGCCGGTGCAGCGCGAGATGACGGTCCGGGCGGTACGGCGCCACACCGAGTCGTTGCGGGCGGACATCGTCCGCCTGCTCACCCCCGCCCTCGACGGTGGACCGGTCGACTTCGCCTCGATCACGAGCGCGCTGCCGACCGCGATACTCGGTCCCCTGTTCGGCATCCCCGCCGCGGACTGGCCACGGCTGGCCCGGTTGGTCGGGATGTCGGTGGCCGAGGACGACCCGGGCTACCGGTTGCCGGAGGGCGTCGAGGAAACCCTGCAGCGGGCGCACCGGGAGCTGTTCGGCTACCTGCTCAACCTGGTCCTGGCGCACCGGCGCCGCCCGCGCGGCGACCTGGTCGACGTACTGGCGTCGATGACGGTGGACGGCCGGCCGTTGAGCCCGGGCGCGGTCGTGGCGAACTGCTACAGCCTGCTGCTCGGCGCCAGCGCGGCGATCCCGCACGTGCCGAATGCGGCGCTGCTCGAGTTGGCCCGCACGGGCGGTTACGCTGAGTGGGCCCGGCAGCCGGAGCTGCTGGACTCCGGTATCGAGGAGGCGGTGCGCTGGGCCGCCCCGGCCCGGCACTTCCTGCGCTGCGCCACCCGGGACACGCAACTGGGCGACGTGACCGTCGCAGCCGGTGATGCGGTGGTCGTCTGGATCAGCTCCGCCAACCGCGACGAGCGGGTGTTCGCCGACCCGCACCGGTTCGACGTCCGGCGCACGCCCAACCGGCACCTCAGCTTCGGCGACGGCCACCATTACTGCATCGGGGCACCGCTCGCGCGGCTGACCTTGCGCACCTTCTTCACCGAACTGTTCCGCCGATTCTCGGCGTTCGAACCGGCCGGCGCCGTCGAGTACGTCCAGTCGGCGTGGCTGGCGGGCATCCGGCGGCTGCCCCTGATCGCCACCCCGCGTTAGGTGCTGTCGCGCGGTCGGTCCTCAGCTGGCCTCGTCGGGACGCCGCCGTGGTGCCTCGTGCACCTTCCCCAACACGTCTCCTGATCGGTACGCCGGGCCTCGGTCGCCGGCTGCCCACCGGTTCAACGCGCCGCGGTCGAGTTTGCCGTTGGGCTGGGTGGGCAGCCGGTCCAGAACGACCCAGCGGGCCGGGACGGCCACCGCCGGCAGCCGGTCCAGCAGATACGCCCGCAACGCCCGGGTGTTCACCGGCTGCTCCGCCACCAGGAAGCCGACCAGCCGCGCCGGGTCGTCGCCGGACCGGCCGACGGCGGCGGCCGTGACGCCGGGGTGGCCTCCGATCGCCTGCTCGATCTCGGCCAGCTCGATCCGGACACCGCCGAGCTTGAGCTGGTCGTCGACCCGGCCGTGGAAGCGCAGCAGGCCGTCGGGGCCCACGCTGGCCAGATCCCCGGAGCGATGCGGTCCGGCGCCGCTCGCCACGCCGGGTCCGTCGATCCAGATCTCGCCGATCATCCCCGGCCGCACCGGTCCCCCACCTCCGGGCGTCCGCAGCGTCACGGTCGCCCCCGGGATCGGGACGCCGATCGGCACCGTGGCCGCCGCCCCGTCGGCCGGGGTGCACCGGTGCACGGTGCTCCAGACCGTGCACTCGGTCGGCCCGTACTCATTGTGCAGCGCGGTATCGGGCAGCACGGCGAAGTGCCGGGCGACCAGGGCGGGCGGGCACACCTCACCCGCGACGACCACGGTGGTGAGGCTGGCCAGCCGCGCCGGGTCGGCCGACCTGAGCAGCAGCGCGTAGAGCGAGGGCACCATCAGCAGGTGCGACGGCCGGTGCCGGGCCGCCGCGCGCTGGACCGCGACCAAGTTCGCCGGCCGGTCGCTGGGGATGATCAGCCGGCCCCCGCTGGCCAGGGTCCAGAAGATACCCGCCACCGAACTGTCGAACGCGATCGACGAGCAGAGCAGGAAGCCGTCGACCGGGTCCGGGTAGTACGCCAGGCGGACCGCCGTCGAGTAGGCCAGCGCGGCCGCCGGCACCGTCACCGGCTTGGCCTCCCCGGTCGTACCGCTGGTGAAGTACGTGTACGCGGCGGGCCCGCGGACGGGATCATCCAGCGGCCCGGCCGCGTCGGTGGCCGGGCCGACCGGCACGGTCCGCCACGGCCCGGGCGGCGACGGAACGCCCGGCTCGGCGAGCACCAGCTTCGCCCCGCTCAGCCGGAACGTGCGCCGCTGCCGCTCGGGCGGGAACGCCGCGTCGACCGGGACGTAGCGCCCGCCGGCCCGCAGCACGGCGAGCAGGGCGGCGACGGCCCAGCCGGAGAGCCGGGCGTGGACGAGGACCGGCTCGCCTTCCGACAGGCCCTGACCGCGCAGGTCGGCGGCGATCCGGCGGGTCAACCCGTCGAGTTCGCGGTAGGTCAGCGTGCCCGCCGGATCGACCACGGCGGGCGCCGCCGATCCGGACCGCAGGTGCGGCTCCAGCAGGTCGAGGATGTGCGCCGGGTACGCGAACGCCGCGGCGGTGCTGGCCGTCACGACCGCACCAGCCGGTCGAGTCGGTCCGCGTAGCAGCTCACGAGGTGGTCGATCGTGTGCCGGGAGAACAGGTCGGCCCGGTAGCGCATGGTCCCGGTGTAGCCGCCGTCGGCGTCCTGCTCCAGCCACGCCACGAGACCGTTGACCGGGATCACCGGGCCGCCCAGCGGCAGCCCGGCGGGCAGCCGGACCGGCCGGTACGCCAGCGGCCCGGCCGCCGGTACCGGCGGCACCTGGATGACCTCGAACTGGGCGCTGACCGGCCCGCCCGGGGCGAAGAAGCGGGCCGCCTCGGGCAGGCTCGACACCAGGTCCGCCAGCGGCATCTCCCGGGTGAACGCGGTGGCGAAGGCGCGGTGCACCCGGCGCAGCGTCTCCCCCGGTGCCGGGTCGCCGCTCAGGTCCACCCGCACCGGCAACGCGTTCATGAACAGTCCGACGGTGTCCCAGTCGGACCGGCCGCGGCCGTAGGTCAGCACCGGCACGGTCAGGTCGGTGGCACCGGTGACCGCGCCGAGCGCGCCGACGAAACCGCTGAGCAGCAGGACGAACGGCGAGGTACGCAGCGCACGGGCGGCGGCCCGCAGCCGCTGGTCGGTGACGGCGACCGGGAAGCGGATCTCGGACGTGCGGGGCGGCCCACCAGGCTCGTCGGCGCCGAGCGGCAGGCCGGGCACGTCGGTCAGCGTCTGCCGCCAGTGATCCGCCAGCCGGGTGCGCTGCTCGTCGGTCACGGCGCGCGGCACCGGCACCCGGTCCGGCGACGCCTGCACCGGGTCGTCATCGCGCTCGCCGAGCCGGTCGGCGTAGCCGCGCAGCAGGTCGGCGATGAGGATCCGCATCGACCAGGGGTCCGCGGCGGCGTGCTGGGCCACCAGCACGAGCGTGGCGTCCGTGGCGTCGTGCCGGGCCAGGAACGCCCAGAGCAGCGGCACGGATCCGGGCGGGTAGCTGCCGGCGACGATCGTGTCGATCAGGCGGTCCGGGGCCACCTCCACCAGCGGCACCGGCGCCGGTGGTGCCACCCGCGGGCCGGGCGCGTCGGGCCCGAGCACGGTTCGCAGCGCCTCGTGCCGCACGACGAGCCGGTCCAGCGCGTCCCGCAGCGCCGGCACGTCGAGCGGGCCGGCGAGTCGGTAGCCGCCGAGGCAGACGAAGCGTGGCCCGAGGACCATGCCCGGGGCGACCTCATCCACCCAGGCCAGGAGCCGTTGCGCCGGGGACAGCGGAACGGTGAGCTGTTCGTGCATGGCTTCTCCTCGATCAACGGACGGGTCAGGACGGCGGCGCGACGGCCGCCGCGCCGGTGGCGGCCGCGGGCGCCGGGTCGGGTGCCGGTGGCTCACCGAACAGCCGGGGCAGGGCGAGCGCGAACACCAGCCAGCCGGCGATGAACGCCACCGCCACCACGGCGAGGGCCGGCCGTACCCCGAGCAGGTCACCGAGCAGGCCGCCGACGACGGCGCCGACCGGCAGCGCGCCCAGGGCGATGGTGCTGAACGCCGCCGTCACCCGGCCGAGCGCGGACGGGTCGGTACGCGCCTGCCGCTGGCTGATGTTGTGGACGTTGAAGACCGTCAGGCCGAGGCCGTACGCGTTGAACGACAGCACGATGAGCGCGACGGCCACGAGCTGCGGACCGCTTGCCAGCGGTACCAGGACCGGGCTACACGAGGCGAACCCGATGGCGACCACGAGGGTCCTGGCCGTCCCCCAGCGCCGCTCCATCCTGCCGGCGACGACCGATCCGACGACCGCGCCGACGCTGCCCAGCGCGATGCACAGGCCGACCTGACCGGCGTCCAGGTCGAGCTGACGGACCGCGTAGATCATGAACAAGGTCAGCAGCGCCTGCTCGCAGAGGTTGAACCAGGCCCCTTCCAGCATCAGCGCGCGTAGCACCCGGTCGCGCCAGAGAAGCCGGACCCCGTGCGTGAGGCGCCGCGCCATCGACTCGTCGTTCCCGGCCGACCGCGCCCGGCGGGGCTCCCGCTTGCGGATCGCGAGCAGGGCGACCACGGAGACCGCGTACGAGGCGATGTCGATGAGGAACGCGATCGTCGGGCTGAGCACCTTGAGCAGCCATCCGCCCAGGCCGGTGCCCGCGAGCTGCGCGACCGAGTAGGAGGTCTGCATCTTCGCGTTGCCCTCGACCAGATGCCGGCGCTCCACCACCGCCGGCAGGTAGGAGTGCCACGCCACGTCGAACGCCGCGGTGAACGTGCCCAGCACGAAGGCGATGACGCACCAGCTCCAGACCTGCAGCGTCCCGGTCTGCAGCAGCGCGATGGCGGCGGCGAGCGTGGCCATCCGGGCCAGGTTGGACCCGACCAGGACCGGACGCCGGCCCACCCGGTCCACCCAGTGACCGGCGACGAGCGTCAGCAGCAGGACGGGCGCGAACTGGGCGGCCGACACCACCCCGAGCTCGGTCGGTGACGCGCTCAGGTAGGTCACCGCCACCAGCGGAAACACCAGCTGGGTCGCGTAGGTGCCGATCAGCGACACGCTCTCGCCGAACCACAGCTTGCGGAAGTCGGAGTGGTGCCACAGTTCCCCGCGCCGATACCTCATCGGCCGCTCAGCCGGCCCGGTCCGCGTCGAGGAGCGCCTGGCGCATCCGGCGGAGCAGCTCCGCGGCGACGGCCGACCGCCCGACCGGGACCCGGAGTTCGCACGTGAGGTCGGTTCCCTCGATGACGCGCAGGTAGCGGCGGGGCCCGACCGACGAGAACGGGGCCGCCCAGCTGACCGTCGCGTCCTCGGCGGCGTCGAGATCCGGGTCCGACGGCTCCGGCTCGTCCGGGCGGCGGGCGATGAAGTTGACCGACCAGGTGCTGTCGTACTGCCCCCTGCGGTAGCCGGCCTCGTCCAGCAGCCGGAACGCCCGGTCCACGTCGTAGACGCCGTGGGCGTACGCGACCCTGGTCCGCGTGACGACCTCTCGGACCAGGTCGGCCAGGCCCGGCCCGGACGGCCGGTCGAACAGGACGGGAATCCACTGGTTCATCGATGTCACGACGTCCCGCCGGTAGGGGTCGAACCGGTTCGACGAGAGCACCCGGACCAGCAGCCGGTCGTCGCCGCCGACCGCGAACAGCCCGGCGCAGAACGCGGACAGCACCACGTTGGCGACGGACACGCGCAGCCGCGCCGCCACCCGCCGCGCCGCCCCGGCAAGCGTCCGGGAGACCAGCCTGGCCTCCACGAACGGCGGCTGCCCGACGGCGGGGGGAGGCACCTCGGTGAGCAGCTTCGCCCAGTAGTCCATGGCCGCCGCGCCACGGCGCTGGCCGGCCGGTGACTGCTCGTGCGCCACGATCGTCCGCGGCCCGGACACGGCGTCGTCCAGCGTGCCGGCGAGCGCCGCGAGGAAGTCCCGCCTGAGGACCCCCGCCGCCAGGCCGTCGGCGACCATGTGGTGGTGCACCAGGACCAGGTGCGTGGGAGCGTCCCCGGCGGCGACGACCGTGGCCCGCCAGGCCGGCTCGCGGACCAGGCTGAACGGTTGTCGGGCCAACTGCTCGCGGACCGTGTCGAGGTCGACCCGCGGGTCGGCGGCCCGCTGCACCGGCACGTCGGGTGTCCGGGGCGGATGCGGGACCTGCCGGGGCGCGGCCGGATCGCTGAGGTCGTACGTGGTGCGCAGCGACTCGTGCCGGCGGACCAGGGCAGCGAGGGCCGCCCGGACGTCGGCGGTCCCGGTTCCGGCGGGCAACTCCCACGCCTGGACGATGTTGGGCTCGTGCCACCGGTCCCTCGGCACGGACTCGACGTCGCGCCAGATGGCGAGCTGACCGAACGTCAGCGGTGCGGACGTGACCAACGAAGCCTCCGGGTGGGTGTCGCGCGTCGGCGAGCCGGCCGAGCAGCCTGCGGCGACCGGTGTGCGGGTCAGTCTGGTGACCGATCCGGCCCGGGGACAGGAGATCGAGCGGCCTCGAACGGACCCGAACGGACCCGAACGGCGGGACCGGCCTTCGCCGCCACCCGCGCCGATACGGTTCGGTGTCAGCAGATCGAGGAGAACCTGGTGACCGAACGTGCCGCCACGTACGCCGAGGTGTTCGCGGTCCGCGAATACCGCCACCTCTTCACGGCGTACCTGTTGTCCCTGGTCGGCGACCAGCTCACGGCCGTCACGGTGGCGTATCTCGTCTACACCGGCACCGGCTCGGCGGTGCTGGCGGCCGCCGGCTACGCCAGCTCCTACCTGGCCTGGCTGACCGGCGGGCCGCTGCTGTCCGGCCTGGCCGACCGGTTTCCGCGGCGGCGGGTGCTGATCGGGTGCGACCTGGCCCGCGCGCTGCTCATTCCCCTGGCCGCGCTGCCCGGCGTCCCCGCTGCCGCCCTGGTGGCGCTGCTGTTCGTGGTGAACCTGCTGCGCCCGCCGTTCGTGGCCGCGCGGGCGGCCCTGCTGCCCGAGGTGCTCGACGGTGACCGGTACCCGGTGGCCAACGGCGTGGACAACACCGCCGCGCAGATCGTCCAGGTGGTCGGGTTCGCCGCCGGCGGCGGCCTGGTGGCGGCGCTGTCGCTGCGGGGCGCGCTGCTGGTCGACGCCGCGACCTTCCTGCTCTCGGCGGCGCTCATCTGGATCGGCGTACGCCCCCGCGGCGTCCCGACCCGACCCCAGGGGCCGACACGGGGCGGCCCCTGGGTCGGGTTGCGGGTCGTCTTCACCGACCGGCGGCTGCGGGCGTACGTCCTCGTCCTCTGGGTGGCCAGCGCCTTCACCTACGCGGCCGAGGGGCTGATGGCCCCGCTGGCCCGCCAGTACGGTGGGGGGCCGGAGACGGTCGGACTGCTGCTGGCGGCGGCGCCGCTGGGAACGGCGGCCGGCGCGGTGGCCCTCACCCGTTTCTGCCCGCCAGGCACCCGCCCCCGGCTCATCCTGCCGCTGGCGGTGTTCTCCGCGGCGACGTTGACCCTGGTCGCGCTCACGCCTCCCCTGTGGATGGTGCTGGGCCTGCTGGTGTTGGTGGGTGCCGGCAGCGCCTGGGCCATCCCGCTGAACGCCCTGTTCGGGCGGGCCGTACCGGTCGAATACCGGGGGCGCGCGTTCGGTATCGCCATCACCGGCCTGAGCGGACTGCAGGGCGCCGCGATGGTCGTGGCGGGCCTGGCCGCCGACCACTGGACGCCGACGTCGGTGGTGGGGGCGAGCGGTCTGCTGGGGGCGGTGGCGGTGCTCGCCCTGGCACCGCTCTGGCCACGCCGGCGCTCCGCACCGCCGCTCGAACACCTTCGAATGACCTCGACCGCCCCGGAGGGTTCCACCGCCCCCGCCCAAGCGGCCAACCTGAGGTGACCGGGCGGGCACGGGGCCGGCCCCGGCCAGCGGAGAGGAGAAGCTCATGCGCGGCGTCTGCAAGCGTGGTGTCAGCTGGACCTGATCGCCTCCGGCCTCAGGTACGTCAGGCCCCGTCCACCTGCCGGTGGGCGGGGCCCCGTCATGTGCCGGGTGGCCGCGCGCTCCACTGTGGTCGGTAGTCTTGTCCGGCACTGACATACTTGCCTCTGGTGCACCGGCAACGGCTACGTGACTCCTTGACGTGAAGGGCGCATGACCGCCTCCGACTTCGGCGTCGACCCCACCACCGCGTCCTGCCCCGCGCAGTACGTGGCGCTGTTGCGCCGTGTCCGCGACCAGTCCGGCCTCGCCTACCGGGCGATCGCCCGTCGCGCCCAGCGCAACGGACAGGTGCTCCCCGCGAGCACCCTGGCGACCATGCTGGGCCGACCGACGCTCCCCCGCCGGGACCTGGTGGTGGCACTGCTACGGGCCTGCGACGTGCCGGACGAGCGGGCGTCGGCCTGGTTGACGACGTGGGCGCGGCTCGCCGCCGCACGACCGGCGGGCCGCGGCGCCGCCCCGGGCGAGCGGACCATCGCACCGCGCACCGGCGCCCCGACGCCCCGCAGCGCCACCCCGCCACCCGACCCCGGGAACCCGGTCACCGACCCCCACCGCGGGTCACCGGTGCTGCGGCTCGTACCGGGCACCGGCGTGCCCCGCAGCGAACCGGCCCGACCCGGCCGGTCACGGGTCACCGGAGCGGGTGGGCCCGACGCGGAGCGGGCCGTGCCACGCGCGCAGCCGTGGCCGTCTCCCGATCAGGCGGCCGGCGGCACCCGGCCACCCGTACCGTTCCAACTGCCACCGGCACCACCCCTGATCGTGGGACGGGACGGGGAAACCGGGCAACTGCACGCCGCGACCGCCCAGGACGGCGCCGTCTGCGTCGTCGACGGCGCCGGCGGGGTCGGCAAGTCCGCGCTCGCGCTGCACGTCGCGCACCAGATCGCGGCGCGCTACGACGGCGGCTGCCTCTACGCCGACCTGCACGGCGCCAGCGCCGGAATCGCCCCGGCCGAACCCGCTGACGTGCTGGCCCGATTCCTGCGCGCGCTGGGCGCCCCGGCCGTGCCCAGCTCGGTGGAGGAAGCGAGCGCTCTGTTGCGCACCTGGGCCGCCGACCGCGGCATTCTCGTCGTCCTGGACGACGCCGCCTCCGCGGCGCAGATCCGCCCGCTGTTGGTCAGCGGCCCCGGCTGCGCCACCGTGGTCACCAGCCGGTGGACCCTCGCCGATCTCGACGCGACCGCCCGGATCCGGCTCGCGCCGTTGCCCGACGACGCGGCGCTCGCCCTGCTCGGCCGGCTCGGCGGCGCGGCGCGCGTCGCCGCGGAACCGGACGCCGCGGCCCAGGTCGTCCGGCACTGTGCCGGGCTTCCCCTGGCGTTGCGGATCATCGGCGCGCGCGTCGCGGCCCGACCCGACGCGCCGCTGGGCGGTCTGGCCGAACGGATGGACGACGAGGGACGCCGCCTCGACCTGCTGGAGGTCGGCGATCTGTCCATGCGGGCCAGCCTGCACCTCGGGTACCAGGCGTTCGCCGACGCGCCGCAGGACGAGCGCCGCCGGACCGGCCGCCTGTTCCGGCTCGCGGCGCTGCCCGACTGGGCCGACGCCACCGCGTACGGCTGCGCGGCGCTCGCGGACCTGCCGGTCCCGGTCGCCGAGCGGGCACTCGAGGCGCTGGTGGACGCGCACCTGCTCGAGTCCGCCGGCGACGGCCGCTACCGGTTCCACGACATCGTCCGGCTCTACGCCCGGGAACGCGCCCAGCACACCGACGACCCCGCCGATCGGGAGGCGGCGCTGAGCCGGCTGACCGGGTGGCTGTTCGCCACCACGGCCACCGCGGCGCGGCTGCTCTACCCGCAGGAGAAGCTGCCGTCCGCCCCGAGCGGCCCGGGCCAACCGTTGGCCGACACTGCGGACGCGTGGGCCTGGTTCGAGCGCGAGCACACGAACCTGCTCATGATCGCCCGGCAGCAGGTGTCGGCCGGCCAGACGCTGACCGAGGTACGCGACCTCGCGCTCGTGGTCGTCAAGTTCATCGACTACTCCGGGTACACCGCCGAGCAGCAGCAGTTCGGCCAGCTCGCCGTCGAGGCGGCACAGCGGCTGGGTGACCGCTCGGGCACGGCGATGGCGTTGAACATCGTGGCCGTGGCGCTGCTCCGGCAGGGTCGGCACGACGAGGCGATCCCCCTGCTGGCCCGAAACCTCGCCGTGCAGCGCGAGCTCGGCGACCGGGCGCGGGAGGCGGCCTGCCTCAACAATCTCGGCAACGCGCTGCGCGACAAGGGTGACCTCGACGGCGCGCTGCGGCAGCTGCGGGCGGCCCTGGCCATCCGGCGCGAACTCGGCGACCGACACAAGGAGGGCAGCGTCCTCGACAACCTCGCCCTGGTTCACCAGCGCCGAGGCGAGTTCCAGCAGGCGGTCGACCACCATCAGGCCGGGCTGGCGATCGCCGCCGAGGGTACGGATCCGCTCTGGGAGGCGCAGGCGCTGGTCAACTTCGCGGAAACGCTGCAGCTGGCCGGCGGGCACGAGGCAGCGGTCGGGCGGGCCACCGAGTCGCTGGAGATCTGCCGACGCTACCGGCACCAGCGGGGCATCGGCCTCGCCCTCCGGGTGCTCGGCGACGCGTACGCGAGTCTGGGGCGTGCGGCGGAGGCGCGCCGGCACTGGCGGGAGGCCCTTGCCCGGCTCGACGGCCTGGACCGGGAGGCGTGCGCCAAGCTGCGGGCCGCCCTCGGCGGCGACGGAGCGACCGGCGGGCCGCACCCGTCCTGATCTCACCCGCAGGCGGCCCGGCTGGTCGCCAGCCGGGCCGCCCGATCAGTCGTCCGGTCAGCCGCCCAGACTCGCGGCGGCCGAGGCGATCGCCGAGGCGAAGTAGCTCACCTGGGTGTAGACGCCCGGGTAGTAGGGCCGGGCGCAGCCGTTGCCCCAGCTGACGATGCCGACCTGGATCCAGGCGTTGCTGGCGTCGCGGCGGAACATCGGGCCGCCCGAGTCGCCCTGGCAGGTGTCCACACCGCCGCTGGTGTAGCCGGCGCAGATCTCCTCAGCCGTGATGATCTGGCCGCCGTAGTAGGAGTTGCAGGTGGAGTCGCTGACGAACGGCACGGTCGCCTTCATCAGGTAGCGCTGCTGCGGGCCGCCCTCGTAGGTGGCGCCCCAGCCGGCGACGGTGAAGGTGCCGTTGTCGTACGCCGTGGTGTTGGCGATCTTCAACGTGCTCAGCCCGGTGACCGGCGTGGCCAGCCGGATCAGGGCCCAGTCCTTACCGTTGCCGTTGTATCCCGGGGCGCGGTAGACGTAGTTCGACCTGACGGTGATCCGGCTGGACGACTGTAGGTCGACCACGCCGAGGGTCGCCGTGATGCTGGTGTTGGTGCCCGTGGCACCCACGCAGTGCGCGGCGGTGAGCACCAGCCGCGCGCTGTACAGGGCACCGCCGCAGCCCATCGAGAGCCGCACCATGAACGGGAACTCGCCCTGGGCGGCACGGGTGCCGCCGACGACATACGGCGAGACGGTGCTGTCGGACGCGGCGGCGGGTGCCGCCAGGGTGAGACTGCCCGCGGTCACCGCGGCGAGCGCGGCGGCCAACAGGCCAGTGAGGGTGCGCCAGCGAACCATGTGTTCCTCCGCATCAGGACCGGCACGCCTCGTGAGCGCACCTGATTCGAGACTGCGGACATCATATTGATACCGATGAATGAGAAGCGACATACCCTCTGGGTCGTATCCGCGCGTTATGTCGCCGCACCCGGCCCTTCTGCCGACAGGCGATTTCGTTGATACGAGGGATCCGCGTCGGGTCAGGTGGCAACATGCCATCCGACGCCGTGCCGCCCCGTCCGTTCCGTTCCTCGCCCTACTGGCCTGTGGTCAGCCATCCACTGCTGCGCCGCGTCCTGCCCGGACTGGCCGTGTCCGCCCTCGGCGACGGCATGGCGTTGATCGCGGTGACCTGGCTGGCGATCCAACTCGCACCGCCGCCCCAGCGCGGAACCTGGGTAGCCGTCGCGGTGGCGGCATACACCCTGCCCAGCGCGGCCGGCACCGTGCTCTTCGGCCGGCTGCTGAACGGCCGCAGCGGCGCCCAGCTCGCCGGCTGGGACGCGATCCTGCGCGCCGCCGCTCTCGCGGCCATCCCGGCCGCCCACCTCTTCGGGGTGCTCACCATCGGCTGGTACGTGGCGCTGCTCGCCGCGTCCTCGCTGCTGCACTCGTGGGGCGCCGCCGGGCGCTTCACCCTGATCGCGGAACTCCTCCCCCAGCGGCACCACCTGCCCGCCAACGCGATGCTCGCCATCATCGGCCAGGTCGCCACCGTCGCCGGGCCACCACTGGCGGGCCTCCTGATCAGCTGGGTCGGACCGGTGTGGGTGATCGCCGTCGACGCGGTCACCTTCGCCGTCCTGGCCGTCACCTACCGCCTCGCGATTCCGGCCACCGGCAGAAGAGAGCAGGCAGGCGAGCGCTTCTCCCGTACCGCGGGCTTCGCCGTCATCCGCCACGACCGGACACTGCTCGGCCTGCTGGCCCTGACCTGCGGATTCTTCTTCCTCTTCGGGCCGTTCTACGTCGCCATGCCGATCCACGTCGTGGCGGATCTGCACGCCGCCGCACCGACGCTCGGGCTCTACTACACGGCGTTCGGTGTGGGCGCCCTCGTCGGCGGTCTCGCCACCGGCTACCTGCGCCGCTGGTCGCTGTGGTCGACCACCGTCGGCATCGTCATCGGCTTCGGCGCCGCCATGCTGCCCCTGGGCCTGAACGTGCCCATCGCCCTGTCGCTGCCGGCCTTCGCCCTGGCCGGCCTCGTCTGGGCGCCGTACCTGTCCACGTCGATGGCGCTGTTCCAGCGGAGCACCACCGCGACGAGACTCCCTCAGATCCTTGCGGCCAGAGGCGCCGTCACCGTTCTGGCGGTGCCGCTGGGCACCATGCTCGGCGGCCCGCTGACGGCCACCATCGGCGCCCGCGAGACGTTGCGTTTGTGTGCCGCGGCGACCATCGTCCTGGGCGTCGTCGCCGCCGGGCTCACCATCGCGTCCCGCAAGCCGCCAACCGGCGACGATCCGCCCTCGGCAGACCCTGGGCCGCAACGACTGCCTCATCCTGATGCTCCGATCGGTTCGGAAGCGATCAGACCTTGATGCGGTCAGCGGAGGCACGCCCGGCCCTTGGTCGTCCAGACAGCGGCTCGATTACATTGACGGCCATCGCTTGTTTCTCTACGTTCGCTGTCATGATTATCAATGTTCGACGACTGGCGGCGATGCTGGCCGCCTTCGTGACGGTCACCGTCGTCGGCATGCCCGACGCGGTCGCCGCAGCCGTCCTGCCCATCAACGACCTCGGCACCGGCAGCTACCTCGGCTTCCAGGGCGGGCTGTATCCGGCCGGCCGGAACACCATGCCGGACAGCCACCGCGCCGCCGGGGTCACCCGAGCCCTGCGCGTACGCCCGCTCGACACCAGCGGCATGCCGAGCGCCAACGGCAAGTACGTGCTGCTCTCCATCGGCATGTCCAACACCACCCAGGAGTTCTGCTCAGGGGATGCCAACGGCAGGTGCGCGCCGTACTCCTTCATCGGTCAGGCCGCCGCGGACCCGCAGGTCAACCACGACAAGCTGGCCATCGTCGACGGCGCCGCGGGCGGCCAGACCGCCGGCACCTGGGACGCGCCGACCGACGCGAACTACGACCGCGTCCGGGACACCAGGCTGGCACCCCTCGGCCTGACCGAGCGGCAGGTCCAGATCGCCTGGGTCAAGGTCGCCAACGCCAACCCGTCGGTCTCCCTGCTCGCGACCAACGCCGACGCCTACCAGCTCGTGGCCCAGCAGGGCAACATCCTCCGGGCGTTGAAGAGGCGTTACCCCAACCTGCAGCAGGTCTTCTTCTCCAGCCGGATCTACGGCGGCTACGCCACCACCACCCTGAACCCTGAGCCGTACGCGTACGAGACCGGCTTCGGCGTCAAGTGGGTGATCCAGGCGCAGATCACCCAGATGTCGGGAGGCGGCACCGATCCTCGCGCCGGCAACCTGGATTACAACAGCACCACGGCGTGGGCGGCCTGGGGCCCGTACCTCTGGGCCAACGGCCTCCAGCCCCGCTCGGACGGGCTCGTCTGGGAACGGTCGGACTTCGGCTCCGACGGGACGCATCCGTCCACCTCAGGGCGGCAGAAGGTGGCCAGCCTGCTGCTCCGCTTCTTCAAGACCTCTCCCCACACGACCTGCTGGTTCACCGTCGGCGGCACCTGCGCCTAGAAAGACGGCTTATCCACCACGCCGCACCTCTGAACGGCATGTCCACGAAGGACATGCCGTTCATGAACCGGCCCGGCAGGTCACACGCGTGCGTTCTTACCCGGCCACCACGGGTGTGACCAGCCGGCCGCGATCATCAGTGCACCGACGGCGAGTAGCGCCGGTCTGTGCCGGCGCGCGCCGAGGGCGGTCACCGCATCGCCCGCGAGTCGCAACAGTTGCGCGGACGGTGGCATGTGCCGCCGCATCCAGCGTCCTCGCCGGGTCCCGGCGAGTGCATCGAGATCCGCCAGGCTGAGCACGGCCATTGAACCGGCCACCGGAAGTGCGACACGAACCGCGACAGCCGCCTTCGGTCGCCTCCGCCACAACAGGTAGTTCGACACCGCCGCCGCCGCGACGTCCGCCGCGATCTTGACCGGGTGCACCTGGTGAATCAGCACCCGATCGGCCAGTCGCATGTCGCCACCCTTCCACCCGCATTCGTCAGAGTTCAACGAGACTCCGGGCGTGGACGTGGCGTGACCTGTCGCGGCCGGCGCCGTTCAGGTGTTCGCCCAGGCTGGCGGGCGACACTCCTACGGCCGATCCGGAGGGACCCGGCGGCGCTGACTCCGTGGGCGGCGCTCCTCCTCCGCCACGAGGGCCTGGATTCGGCGCATGGTTGCGCCCGGCGCCAGAATCGCCTCCCGCCACCGGTCCAGCGTCCTGGACAGGTCCCACACCGTCGCCCGCAGCTCCTGCAGTTCCCGCTGAGACGCCGTCAGCTCTTCCCGGACGGCCAGCGCCTCGTTCTCCAACTCGGCGACCCGGGTCCGCAGCGGCTGCACCAGGGCCAGCGCGGCGTCGGTCAGCGCTCCGGCCGTGTCGGCCTTCAACTTCCGCCGCTGCACGGCGATCGTGGCGAGCACGCCGATGCCGCTGGCGCCGCCGAACAACCCGAGCGTGGAAATCAGGACCTGCGCCCAGTAAGGA
Organism: Micromonospora sp. RTBAU3-60; assembly: GCF_054963695.1. Classification (NCBI taxonomy): domain Bacteria; kingdom Bacillati; phylum Actinomycetota; class Actinomycetes; order Micromonosporales; family Micromonosporaceae; genus Micromonospora; species Micromonospora sp. RTBAU3-60. The sequence goes on from NZ_JBUEGB010000001.1 coordinate 124,094, forward strand.
GAGCCGGGAGTCTGCCCGATGATCATGTCTTCGCCTCCGGGCACAGGTCGAGGCCGGCGTGATGCATGCGGATGATCCACCGCAGTGACCGCACGATCTCCGCCGAACGCAGCCAGGAGCCGATTGCCACCGCACCGACGAACGAGGCCGCCACCAGCGCCTGCTGGCCGGCGACCACCAGTAAGGAGACGACGTACATTGCGGCGATCGCGCCCAGCATCAGCACCGCGGCGAGTTCGATGCCGAGCCCGGTGCCGAGTTGCCCCGGCCAGAACATGCCGAGCAGGCCCGCGACGCCAACCACGATCAGGCCGAACTCCCAGCAGACCCGGATGGCGTCGGGCATCGCCACCTCCACTGACTGCGGCCGGACGCGCAGCACGATCAGCAGGACGCCACACACCGGCGCGGTGACGAGGACGGCGAACTCGAAGACCCGCTGGCTGGTCCGTTCATGGATGTTCCCCACGATGTGCTCCTCTCCCGCCGGCGCGTCCGTTGCGACCCACGGACAGCAGATGACCGTCGTATCCGACCGGCCCTCACGACGCCGTCGGCGCGAGGAACACGAGGCCGGGAGGCCGCCGAGGGCTGGCCGGCGGCCACGGTGCGGACATCGGAGCGACCCTGCCTGCGGTCGCGCATGGCGGCAGAGGCCCTCCACCGCACTGCCGCTCCCTGCCACACAATCAAACATATGCCCAGGTCAGAGGCCTATGGACGGTCAAGACGGGCGGGACGATCACCACAGCGCTCACCACACCGCCTGTCGGATTGTCGACAGTGCCGCAAACGGTCGAGATCGATGAGTTGTCGCTGCCGCCAGCGGCTATGGTCGCCCCCGGTCAGCCCAGGCGTGCAGGGCGTCCCGATGGGCTGCGCCGTCCAGGTTGAGGGCCGCCTCGATCAGCGCAAGATGGGTGAACGCCTGCGGGTAGTTACCGAGCGCCGTGCCGTCGGCGGCGAGCTGCTCGGCGTAGAGGCCGAGCGGTCCGGCGTACCCGCGGAGTCGGTCGAAGACTCGCCGGGCCTCGTCCCGCCGGCCGGCGAGCACCAGCGCCGAGACCAGCTCGAAGCAGCAGAGCAGGAAAGCGCCCTCCTCGCCCGGCAGCCCGTCGTCCACCGCGTACCGGCGGACCAGCGCCGGCGCGACGGCCAGCTGCACCTGGATCCGGTCGACCGTGCCGATCACCCGCGGATCGTCGCCGGGCAGGAACCCGACCACCGGGATACGCAGCAGCGCGGCGTCCAGCTCACGCGACCCGTACGCCATGACGAAACTGCCCAGCTCGCGGTCGTATCCTCGCTCGCAGACCTCTGCATGCAGCGCCTCGCGCACCGTCTGCCACCGCCGCACCGGCGCACCGCGGTCGCCGAAAAGCTCTGCGAGGCGGATGCCGCGGTCGAGGCAGACCCAGGTCATCACCTTCCCGTTGACGTAGTGCCGGCGCGGCCCCCGGATCTCCCAGACGCCGTGATCCGGCTCCCGCCACCGGTCCGCCATGGCGTCGACGTGCCGGCGCAGCAGCCGCCACTGGTCGGCGGTCAGCTCGCCGGTAAGTTGCTGGTACGCCAACGCGGCGTCCAGGACGTGCCCGTACGTGTCGAACTGGACCTGGTCGGCGGCCTCGTTGCCGATCCGCACCGGGGCCGAACCGGCGTACCCGGACAGGTGCGGCAGCACCTGCTCGCCGGTGGTCACGCCGCGGATGCCGACCAGCGGTGCCAGGGTGTCCCCGGCCCCGGAACACACGTCGAGCAGGAAGTGGAGGTAGCGCCGCCCCTCCTCGGCGTGGCCGAGCCGGAACAGCGCCAGCAGCAGCAACGCGGCGTCCCGGTGCCAGGTGTAGCGGTAGTCCCAGTTCCGTACCCCGCCGATCTCCTCGGGTAGCGAGGTGGTCGGCGCGGCGAGCAGCGCGCCGGTCTCGTCGAAGGACAGGCCCCGCAGTACCAGCGCGCTGTGCCGCACCAGGTCGGCGCCGAAGCCGGCGTAGTCGCTGCGCGCCGACCAGTCCCGCCAGGTGCGGCAGGTCCGGTCGAGCAGCTCCTCCGGCGCGGCCGGGCCGGACAGCTCGCCGTAGCCGATCACCACGGTGGCCGTCGCCCCCTCGGTCAGCTCGATCTCGCCGTGCAGGGTGCCACCGTCGGCGGCGAGGGGCAGGGTGGCCCGCACGGCGAGCGGGACGCCTCGCGCCTGCCAGCGGTCGTCGGCGGCCGCCCACTCGGCGGCGACCGCGCCGTAGTCGGGGCGCGGCTGCACCCGGACCGCCAGCCGTACCGTGCCCCGCTCGGCCGTCACCCGGCGGACCAGCAGCTTCTCGGCGCGGATCGGCTGCTCGGGGTCGCCCGGCCGGATCGCGAGGAAGTCCTGCCCGACGGCCGTGCCGGTGGGCGCCGCGTACCGGCTCTCCAGCACCAGCGTGTCGGGCAGGTAGCGGCGGACCGGCTCCGGGCAATCGGCGACGGAGAGCGCGAACGCTCCGCCCCGGTGCCGGTCGAGCAGCCGCGCGCACACCGCGTCGCCCTCGGCGTACGGCAGGCAGAACCAGTCGACCGCACCGTCCGGCCCGACCAGCGCCGTCGTGTGGGTGTCGGAGAGGAAGGCGTACGAGTCGATGGGCGGGAAGGTCATACCAGCTCCGGCAGCACCCGGGCGCTGAACACGTCGAGGAACGCGTCCTGGTCGAGCCCGACCTGGTGCAGGTAGATCTCGTCGACGCCCAGGTCGGCGTACGCCCGCAACCAGTCCACGTGCCTGCCGGGCTCACTGGAGACCAGCACGTGCGCGCGCATGTCCTCCGGCCGTACGTACGTGGTGGCCTGGTCGAATTGGGCCGGTGTGGCCAGGTCCCAGCCGAGGTCGCTGCCGAGGATGGCGGTCCGCCACTGCTCGTGCGCGTTGCGCAGCGCGGTGGCCTCGTCGGCCGCCCAGGACAGGTGTACCTGAAGCAGCACCGGCCCGGCCCCGCCGCCCTCCCGGTACGCCTCGATCACCTGCCGCACCGCGGTCACCTCCTGGTTGATGGTGATCAGGCCGTCCGCCCAGCCCGCCGCCCAGCGGGCGGTCTCCGGTGTGACGGCGGCGGCGTAGACCGGCGGCGGCTGGTCCGGCCGGGACCAGAGCATCGCCTGGTCGACGGTGACCAGGCCCCGGTGGTCGACGCATTCACCGGCGAAGAGCGCCCGGATCACGTCGACGCACTCGCCCAGCCGGGCGTTGCGCTCCGGTTTGCTGGGCCACCGATCGCCGGTGATGTGCTCGTTGAGCGCCTGCCCGCTGCCCACCGCCAGCCAGAACCGGCCCGGGAACATCTCGGCCAGCGTCGCCGCGGCCTGCGCCACGATCGCCGGGTGGTACCGCTGCCCGGGCGCGTTGACGACCCCGAGCGGCAAGTCGGTACGGGCCAGCGCCGCGCCCAGCCAGGACCAGGCGAAACCGGACTCCCCCTGCTCGGCCCCGAACGGCGCGAAATGGTCCGAGCACATGGCCCGGGAGAAACCGACGTCCTGGGCTGCCTGGACGAGGCGAAGCAGAGCGCTCGGCGGGAACTGCTCGTGCGAGGCGTGGAACCCGAAGGCGGGCATGCGGTTCCTCCTGGCCGACGTCGGACACCCCCGGACCGGCGACTACCCGGCACGGCGGCGGGTAGTCGGCCGGATCTGCCGGAGGGAGGGGCGTGGTGACGAAACCGTTCGTCAACTGGTCCGGGAGCCTGACCTTCACTCCCGCGGAACACGCCGAGCCGGGCGACGAGGACGAGGTGCGCCGGCTGATCCAGCGCGCCCGGGAGGCCGGCACCACGATCCGCCCGGTCGGCTCGGGCCACTCGTCGAGCCCGCTGGTCCGCACCGACGGAATGCTGCTCAGCCTCGACCGGATGGCCGGCGTGATCGCCGACGAGGGCGGCCGCGCCACGGTTTGGGCGGGAACCAAGCTGGCGACGCTGGGCGAGGGCCTGTACGACGCGGGACTGGCCATGGACAACCTCGGCGACGTCGACTACCAGTCCATCGCCGGCGCCACCGCCACCGGGACCCACGGCACCGGACTCGGCTTCGGCAACCTGTGCACCCAGGTCGCCGGTGTACGCCTGCTCACCGGCACCGGCGAGGCGCTCGACGTCTCACCCGAGCGGAACGCGGAGCTGCTGCCGGCGGCGCGGCTCTCGCTCGGCGCGCTCGGCGTGGTCACCCGGGTCACCCTCGACGTGCAGCCCCGCTACCAGCTGCGCCGCCGGGCGTGGTGCGCGCACGTCGACTGGACCCTGGACCACCTGGCCGAGTTGCAGCACACCAACCGCAACATGGACTTCTACTGGTACCCGCGCAGCGACCTGACCCAGATCCGGACCATGAACCGCACCGACGAGGCACCAGACGAGCGGGCCTGGGCCGCGCGCCGGGTGCCCGGATCCACGCCGTGGGACGCGCCGCGGGAGATCCAGGTCGGCCCCACCCACCGCACCATTCCCCAGGCCCGGCAGCTGCGCTTCGAGGAGATCGAGTACATGCTGCCCACGGAGGCCTTCCCCGCCTGCTTCGCCGAGGTGCGCCACCGGATCACGCAGCGGCACCGACGGATCGCCGGCTGGCGGGTGCTGGTGCGCAGCATCGCGGCCGACGACATCTGGCTGAGCAACGCCTACGGCCGCCCGACCGTCACCATCGCCTGCCTGCAGAACACCGGCCTGCCGCACGAGGAGTACTTCCGGGACATGGAGGCGGTCTTCCGGCAGTACGGCGGCCGCCCGCACTGGGGCAAGAAGCACTGGCTGACCGCCCGGGAACTGCGACCGCTCTACCCCCGGTGGGACGACTTCCAGGCCGTACGGCGACGCCTCGACCCGGACGGCGTGTTCCTCGCCCCCGATCTGGCCCGCCTGCTGGAGGAGGAGTGATGCCGGAGATCGGCGCGCACGTATGGGTCGTCCCCGGCGGGCACATCCCGTTCCCCAGCCACGGGCGGGAGCCCGACTTCACCAGCTTCGACCAGCTCTGCGTGCTCAACGCCACGGACACCGAGGCCGAGCTCAGCCTCGACCTCTACTACGAGGACACCGACCCGGTCGGGCCGTACCGGATCATGGTCGGGGCCCGGCGGATCCGGCACGTCCGGATCAACGACCTGATCGACCCGGAGGCCGTCCAGCTCGACCGGCCGTACGGCTGTCTGTTGCGCTCCACGGTGCCGGTGGTCGCGCAGTTCCTCCGCCAGGACACCCGGCTGCCGGGCCTGGTGGCGCTCACCGGCACCATGGCCTACCCGGCCCCGCCACCCGGTTAGGTTCGGGCCCGTCCCGCGCGGGTACCCGCGCCCATGCCGTCCTCCGCCAGCCTGCGATCCGCGGCCGGCCCGGTACGCGGCCGGGCCGCCGGCGTCGGCCGGGACAGCTGGCGACGGCTGCGCACCTACCTGATCGTCGCGGTGCAGGCCGGGCTCGCGGCGGCGCTGTCCTGGGTGGTGGCCCGGCAACTGCTGGGCAACCCGGAGCCGACGTTCGCCCCCGCCGCCGCTGTCGGTGTGATCGCCGCGGCGCTCGGCGGCCGGGCCCGCCGGACGATCGAGCTGGTCGCCGGGGTGGTGCTCGGCATCCTCGTCGGCGACCTGCTCATCCTCCTGGTCGGTACCGGCCCTTGGCAGACCGCGGCGATCGTCTTCCTGGCCGTCACCACCGCGGCGGCGTTCCGCGGCACCGGCGCGCTGATGACCCAGGCCGGCGGCACCGCCGTCCTGATCGCCACGCTGACCCCCGCCACGCCGGACCTGGAGCTGCCCAGGACGATCAACGCGCTGGTCGGCGGCCTGGTGGGCATGTTCGTGGTGCTGGTGCTGGCCCCGCTCAACCCGCTGCGCACCGTCCGCCGGGTGGCGGACCCGACGCTCGACCTCTTCGCCCGGCAGATCACCGCCTCAGCCGAAGCACTCGCCCGCGGCGACGCCCCCCGCGCCGACGAGGTGCTGGACCGGATGCGCGACGCCGAGTCGGAACTTGACCGGCTCGACGAAGCGATCAGCGCCGCGCACGAGGTGGTCCGGCTCTCCCCCGTCCGCTGGCGCCGCCGTCGTACGCTGGACGCCTACCGCCGGGGCGCCGAGCATATGGACCGGGCGTTCCGTAACAGCCGAGCCCTGGTCCGCCGGATCGGCACCACGTTACGCAGCCGGGAACCCGTTCCACCCGACCTACCCGCCGCCGTCGAGCGGTTCGGGGAAGCGATCCGGCTGCTGCACCGGGAATTCCTCGACGCCCGGGAACCCGTACAGGCACGGGAACGGGTGCTGGCGGCGGTCCGCCACGCCGGCGCCGCCTGCCGGCAGGACATCGGCTTCTCCGGGACGATCGTCGTCTCCCAGCTGCGAACCGCCGCCAACGACCTGCTCCGCGCCACCGGAGTCCCTCGGGACGAGGCCCGCCGTCTGGTCCGGCGCGCCGCCGCCAACCAGTAAGCGTCACGCCTGGTCGACACCGCCCCACTCGGCCCGGATCAACCCGGCACGAACCAGACCGTGGCGTCCGGCGGCAGCAGGAAGGCGCGCTCGGCCGGTGGGACCGGTCCGCTGGTCAGCAGCACCCGGCCGACGCCGGTCAACCGGGCCGCCCGGTCGCCGACATTGACCGCGCAGCCGAACCCGTCGCCGCGGCGGAACGCCACCACGTCCGGCCCGGTGTCCCACCAGGTCAGCTCGTCGGCCGCGCCGTTGCTCAGCGCTCGGCGCAGCCGGATCGCCGTCCGGTAGAGCGCCAGGGTGGAGGCGGGATCGGCCGTCTGCCGCTGCACGCTCCAGGCGCCCCAGCCGTCGGGCTGCGGCAGCCACGGCGGGTCGGCGCCCTCGGGCGAGAAGCCGTACGTGCCACCGCCCGCCGTCCACGGGATCGGCACCCGGGATCCGTCCCGCCCGCGCACGGTCCGCCCGGAGCGTTCCCAGAGCGGGTCGCGCAACGCCTCGTCGGGCAGGTCCACCTGGGGCAGCCCCAGCTCCTCACCCTGATAGACGTAGGCGGCGCCGGGCAACGCCAGCATCAGCAGGGCGGCGGCCCGGGCCCGCCGCAGCCCGCGCTCCCCGCCGCCGTAGCGGGTCACGGTCCGGGCCGCGTCGTGGCTGTTCAACACCCACGCCGGGAGGGCACCGACTCGGCGGTACGCGTCGAGCGTGCGCCCGATGGTGTCGCGCAGCGCCGGGGCGGACCAGTCGCACTCCAGCAGCTCGAAGGTGAACGCCTGGTGAAGCTCGTCCGGGCGGACGTAGCGGGCCTGCCGGTCGGCGTCGAACAGGCACACCTCGCCGATCAGCGCCCGCTCCCCCGGCACCGCGTCGACCATGGCCCGCCACTGTCGGTACAACGCGTGCAGCGGCGCCTGGTCGAAGAAGGGCATCAGGTGGTTGCGGCGGAACTCGGTGTGCTGTCCGGGGCCGGCGTCGACCAGGTCGGGGTGCTTGAACAGGGCGTGCGCCATGTCGATGCGCAGCCCGTCCACACCCCGGTCGAGCCACCACCGGACGATCTGCGCGTATTCCGCCGGCACCCGCGGGTCGGCCCAGTTCAGGTCGGGTTGCTCGGGGCTGAACAGGTGCAGGTACCACTCGTCGGGCCCGCCGTCCGGGCTCGGCACCCGCCGCCACGCGCGCCCGCCGAACGCTGACCGCCAGTCGCTGGGCGGCCGGTCCGGATGGTCGTCGTCGACGGGACGGAAGACGTACCGGCGGCGGGCGGCGCTGCCCGGCGGTGCGGCGAGCGCCGCCCGGAACCAGGGGTGCCGGTCGGAGGTGTGGTTGGGCACCAGGTCGCAGACGACCCGCAGGCCGAGCCGGTGCGCCTCGGCGACGAGCGCGTCGACGTCGGCGAGGGTGCCGAAGAGCGGGTCAACGTCCCGATGGTCCACGATGTCGTATCCACCGTCGACCATCGGGGACGGGTAGAACGGGGTCAGCCAGACGGCGTCCACGCCGAGGGCGGCCAGGTGGGGCAGGCGGGCGGTCACCCCGGGCAGGTCCCCGGTGCCGTCGCCGTCGGAGTCGGCGAAGCTGCGGACGTACACCTGGTAGCAGACGCCGCCGCGCCACCACGGCTGCCCCGGCGTGGACCGGGTCACTGGCGGACCAGGGTGAAGCCGCCGGGCAGCACGGTGACCCGCGGCTGGGCGTCCGGGCTGGTGTGCCGGGAGCGGAGCACCCCCGCCGCGTCGTACGCCTCGACGGTGGCCGGTCCGGTGCCGCCGGCGGTGACCGCCACCGTCCGGGCGGTCCGGGCGGCGCTGCGCAGCAGCGTCGTGCGTTGCCCGTCGCCGGCCAGGGTGAGCCGCGAGACCAGCGGTTCCAGCAGGACCGCGTCGACGCTGGCCGGGTCTCCGGCGGAGGCCACGGCGGCCAGTTCGGTGGCGTGGGCGGCGAGCTCGCGGGGCAGGGTGACCGGGAGCAACGCGCCCGGGGCCGGGGAGTTGCCCTGGGCGCCGACCCGGGCGTGGTCGACCTCGCCGAGCGGTCCGGCGTCGCTGCGCCAGACGGTCCGGGCCGGTGCGCCGGGGCGCAGGTCCACCACCGGCAGCACCAGCCGCGGCTGGTCGGCCGGGGGGAGCTGCCAGCGCAGCCCGGCCCCGGCGGGCAGCTCGACGTAGCTGCCGCTGATCAACGATTCGCCGGTCCACGCCGACTGCGGGGTGACCACGGTGGCGCTACCTTGGCGGGCGGCGTCCTCGGCCTCCAGCGTCAGCGTGCCGACCCGTTCGATGATCTCGGTGCGGCGGGCGAGCGCGGCCAGGCCCGGCCGGGCGTCCAGGGCGAGCATGCTGAGCAGGGTGTGGATGGTCGACTCGGCGCCGGAGTTCCGGTTGACCTGCCCGTCGCCGTTGATGCCGTCGATCGCCCGGCCGGTGTGCGGGTCGTAGCCGGGCGTCCCGGCCGGGTTGGCGCCGAACCACCAGGCGGCGGTCAGCGCGGCGAGTTGCGCGAACCCGGACCGTCCGGTGGCGTCGGCGACGGCGAGCAGCGACTGCACCCGCGAGTCGACGCCGTAGGCGATCTGGGTCCGGTCGGTGCGGGTGGGCAGCCGGCCGTTGTCCGGGCCGCCGGAGGTGAGCAGCCACGGGGTGAAGACGGCGGCGTCGGTGACGGCGGGACCGAGCAGGGTCCGGTCGTCGAGGGCCTGCGCGGCCCGGGCGAGCGCGGCGGGCATCTGGGCACCCCAGCCGTGCCAGACCGAGCGGGACAGCGCCCAGGGGCGCACCGCGCCGAACGGCCATTCCCGCACGTCACCGTCGGCCAGGGCGGCGATGCCCTCGGCGAGTTGCCGCAGCGCCCGACGGGCGGTGGCGCCGCCGCCGGCCTCGACGTAGGCGGCGAGGCCGAGGACCGCTTCGGCGGTGGCGTCCGCGCCGTCGACGATCAACCAGGCCGGGGTACGTTCCCCGTCGATGAGCTGCCACTGCTGGTAGCGGACGAGCACCTGGCGCTGCACGGCTGCGATGGCCAGGTCGAGGCGGGTACGCAGGAACCCGGCGAACTCCGGGTCGGTGTCGCGGAACGCCGCGTACCCCTCGCCGAGCGCCCAGATGGTCCGGGCCAGCCAGTACGACGCGTCGCTGTCGGACGGGTCGGGCAGTTCCTTCGGCTCGGCGCTCGGGTTGAGGGTGCCGTCCGGCTGCATCCACAGCACCACGTTGCCGGCGTACGGGCCGTCGGCTGTCTGCAGGTAGGTCAGGCCGCGCAGGAGCTGGTAGGCGGCGTCCCGGCTGGCGGCGGCCCCGGTCAGCCGCCAGTGCCGCAGGTAGACCACGGCGGCTCGGGAGATGTCGTCGGCGTTGTAGGCGCCCTGCCCCCAGGTGTCGGTGTCTGGGTCGTACGCGCCACCGCCGACGCGGCGGAACGCGCCGTCCGGCCCGGGTTCGGCGTAGGTCCACAGCGCCCCGATCGCCGGGGTGTCGGCGAGCCGGTAGGTGGTGTGTCCGGGCTGCTGGGGCGGCGTGACGTCCTGCCGGAGGAAGTCCAGGTGGGTGAGGTTGGTCAGCGGGCTGGTGCTCGGGGTGCGGTCGGGAGCGGCGGCGCTGGCCGGGTTGGCGGTCAGCAGCGGGCTGGTGACGGCAAGGCCGCCCAGCAGCAGCGATCGGCGTTTCACGGAACCTCCTCGGTCAGGGACGGGCGGTCGGTGGTGGGGGGTGTGTTACGCGGATCGTCCGAGGTGGACGGTGCGGTCCTCGTGGGCGGAGCGGGCGGCCGCGGCGGCGACGGTGACCGCGGTGGCGCCCTCGGTGACTCCGGCGGCGGGCCGGTCACCGGTGCGGACGCAGCGCACCAGGTCGTGCATGGCGGCCCGCACGCTCTCGGCGTAGACGTACGGTTTGGCGGCCTCGCCGCCGAGGTCGAGGGTGATCCGGCAGTGGTGCGGCAGCTGCCGTTGCCGGCCCCGTTCCCGGGCGTCCGCCGGGCCGGCGTGCCGGTGCACCGTCACCGTGACGGCCGAGTCCCGCAACCGGTGCCCCTCGACGGCGAGCAGGTCCGCGGCCCGGGCGGGCAGCTGCTCGACCAGCGCCGCCCCGGCGTCGTCGGTCCAGAGGTCGAGGGTGGCGTGGACCGGGATCCAGCCGGTCACCCGCGCCTCCGCGGTGCCGAAGTCGATCCGCATCAGTTGCCGCTCGCAGCGGTGGGCGTGGCTGAAGCCGTGCGCGAAGGTCGCCACCGCGCCGTCCGGATAGCGGGTGGTGGCGACCGCCAGGTCGGCCAGGTCGGCGCCGGGGCGGTGGCCGAGCATGCCCTGCACCGACTCGGGGGGCGCGCCGACGAGGGCGTCGGCGGCGTCGAAGAAGTGCACGCCGTGCTCGACGAAGATCCCGCCGCTGACCCGCTCGTCCCAGAACCAGTGCTCCGGGCCGAGGTCCTCGTCGCTGGCGTCGTTCTCGAAGGCGAGCCGCCGGACCGGGCCGAGCAGCGGGTCGGACCCGGGCGGCACGGCGAACCGGTGGTCGCGCAGCCGGGCCAGCGCCCGCAGCACGGGGTTGTAGCGCAGCACGTGGTCGACCACGAGGACGCGGCCGGTGGCGGCGACCGCGTCGCGGATGGCGCCGGCCTCGTCCGCGGTGATGGCCAGGGGCTTCTCGCAGAACACGTGCCGGCCGGCGCGCAGCGCCGCGAGGGTGGTCTCGGCGTGCCCGGCCGGCGGGGTGGCCACCACCACGACGTCCACGTCGTCGGCGGTGACCAGCGCCCGCCAGTCGGGCACCGGCCGGGCGGCCAGGATCCCGGCCAGCCGCGCGGCCCGGTCGGTGTCCGGGTCGGCGACCACGGTCACCGTCACCTCCGGCAGGTCGCGCAGGGCGCCGGTGAGGAAGGTGGCGAAGCCGCCGGCCCCGACGACGCCGAGGCGCAGCGGGGCGGGGCGGGTCACCGGAGCGGCCCCGGCGACCCGGTCACGCGGGGCGGCCGGGCCCGGCTCACTGGACACGGTCGAGCCGGGCGACGCCGATCTTGGCGTCGGCCATGCCGTAGAAGACGTAGCGGACCCCGTCCACCTCCTCGATCGCGGTCGGGAAGACCACGTTCGGGACGGTGCCGGAGCGCTCGTCCTCGGTCTCGGGCACCAGGATCGGCTCGGCGGTACGGGCCAGCACCCGGCCCGGGTCGGCCGGGTCGAGCAGCATCGCGCCGGCCCCGTACTCGACCTGCTGGGTGCTGGGGTCGAAGGTGTCGGGGATGTGGCCGGTCACCCCGTGGTGGATGAGCAGCCAGCCCTCCGCCACCCGGACCGGCGGCGGGCCGGCGCCGATCTTCAGCTCCTCGTAGGGGAACTCGGACAGGGCGACGCAACGGTGGTCGCGCAGCCGCACCAGCGCGGTGATGTCCGCGTACACCTCCTCGGCGGGGACGTAGGAGATCCAGATGCCGGGGCGCTCGTCGGTGATCCCGGCTGGCAGGTGCACCCCCTCGCCGGGGCGGAACCAGCCGAGGTCCCACATCGGTCGGTGCAACATCGCGTAGCAGGGGCGGCCGTCCGGGCCGGGCACCGGCTCGGGGAAGAACACCGCGTCCTTGTTCGGGAACAGGTTCAGGTCGGTGTCCAGGCCCGGCTGGTACGCGAACTGCACCGGGCCGAGCCGCCGCCAGTTCCGCAGGTCGGTGGAGACGGCCAGGGCCAGGCGCGGGCCCAGCGGGCCGTAGGCGACGTACGTCATCAGGTGCCGGCCGAGGCCCGGCACCCAGGTGGTACGCGGATCCTCGACCCCGGCGTTGTTCAAGCCCCGCTCCCAGCCCTCGTCGGGGGCGAGGACCACGCCACGTCGGGTCACCCCGGCCGGTACGCCGTCGTGGAACTCGACCTCGGCGAGCCCGACCCGGGACACGTTCCCCGCGGCGACCAGCCGTGGCAGCAGGTGCAGCGTTCCGTCCGGGGTACGTCCGCTGGCCGGGTTGAGCACCCCCTCGGCTTCCAGCGGCTCCCCCGCTTCGGGCGCCATGACGACGCCCAGCCGGGTGAGGGTGTACGGGACGGCGGTGGAGACAGTCAACGATTCAACCCTTTACGCCAGATCCGATGTTGGTCGAGGTGAAGTGCTTCTGGAAGGCGACGAACAGCGCCACCGCCGGGGCGGCGAGGACGCAGGCGCCGGCCAGGACCGCCCCGTACGGGTTGGCGGCCCGCGCGGCGACGTTGCTCAGGTAGTTGGCCAGCGAGACCGCCAGCGGCTGCATGTCGGTCTGTTTGGTGATCAGGAACGGCCAGAGGAACTCGTTCCACGGGCCGATGAAGGTCAGCAGCACCACGGTCAGCAGGGCCGGACGGACCAGGGGCAGCGCGACCGACCACAGGATGCGCAGTTCGCTCGCGCCGTCCACGCGGGCGGCGGCGAAGAGATCCGGCGGCAGTTGCAGGAAGAACTGCCGGAAGACGAAGACCGCCGTGGTGTTGATCAGGAACGGCAGGATCATGCCGAGGTACGAGTCGGCCAGCCCGTAGCCGCGCACGATCAGCACGTACAGCGGGACCAGCAGGAGCTGGAACGGCACCACCTGGACCAACAGGACCAGGTTGAACAGCGCGCCGCGGCCGCGGAAGCTGAGCTGTGCCAGCGCGTAGCCGGCGAGCAGGCCGAACACGACCGTGCCGAGGATGACCCCGCCGGTGAAGATGCCGGAGTTGACCAGCGACCGGAGCAGGTGGATCTCGGCGTTGATCTCCCGGTAGTTGCCCAGGGTGAGGCCGCCGGTGGGGAACGCTCCGGCCGGCGAGGTGTCCGGTTCGGCCTGCAACGACCCGATGAACATGTAGTAGAAGGGGAAGAGGAAGGCCAACGCGAAGGCGGTCAGCGCCGCGGCCCGCAGCACCCGCCCGAGGGTGCCGGTGCGGCGGCGGGCCACGGGCTCGACGGTGGGCGCGGTCTCGGGTGCGCCGAGGGTCCGGGTCGACATGTCAGGACCTTTCCAGCAGCCGACGGTTGATCATCGATAGGGCGACGACGCCGACGACGAGCAGCACCCCGATCGCCGCCGCCACGTCCGGCGCGCCCTGCTCGAGTCCGCGCTGGTACATCAGCAGCACCGGCGAGGTGGAGGCCCCGTTGGGACCGCCGCCCCCGGTCAGCAGGTAGGGCTCGGTGAAGAGGTTCGCGCCGGTGACGGTCGCCACGATCACCACCAGGGTGGTGGCCGGGCGGACCGCCGGTACGGTCACCGACCGGAACCGCTGCCAGGCGCTCGCCCCGTCCACCGCGGCCGACTCGTACAACTCCTTCGGGACGTTCTGCAGCGCGGCGAGGTAGAGCAGGATGAAGAAGCCGAGCTGCTTCCAGGCCACGAAGACCGCGATGAGCGGCATCGCCAGCGTCTCGTTGACCAGCCAGGACGGGTCCGGGGCGAGCCGGCCGAGGAGCGTGTTGACCAGGCCGTCCGAGCTGAACAGGAACAGCCACACCCCGACCACGGCGACGCTGGCCGTCACGTAGGGCACGTAGTAGGCGACCCGCAGGAAGGTGCGCCCCCGGATGGCCTGGTTGAGCGCCACGGCGAGGGTGAGCGCCAGCGCCGCGGTGAGCGGGACGTTGATCAGCAGGAAGACCAGGATGTTGCCGAACGCCTGCCGGACCCCAGGATCGCCGAGCACGGTGCGGTAGTTCTCCAGGCCGACGAAGGGACGCTCGACCTGGGCTCCGGGCGCGGCGAAGAAGTAGTCGTGGAAACTCATCCAGACGGCGAACCCGAACGGGTACGCGAAGACCAGCAGGAGGTAGGCCGCGTACGGGGCCATCAGGGCCAGCCCGACCGGGTGACGGCCGAGCAGGGCCGTCACCCGTCGGTGGCCGGGGCGCGGCTGCGTACCCCGGGTGAGGTGGACGGTCATCGCTGGCCGGCGAGCCCGTCGACCTTCTTCGCGGCGTCGCCGAACGCGTCGGCCACCGGCCGCTTGCCGAAGATCACCGACTCCGAGTACGCGTCCCGGAACGTCTGCCAGATGGTGATGGAGTTCGGCACGTTCGGCACCTCGACGGTGCGCCCGGCCTGCTCGGCGAAGGTCTGGTAGGCCGGGTTCTTCGCGAAGTAGTCCGGGTAGGTCGAGGGCAGGTCGGCCCGCAGCGGCATCTGGCCGGTGGCGTCCAGCAGGGCGCCGTCCTGCTCCTTGCTGGTGGCGAACTTCAGCACCTCCCACGCGGTGGCGCGGTTCTTGCAGGCCGAGTACATGGCGACGTTCTTGGCGTCGCTGAAGGTCTTGACCTCGGCCGCGGGCTTGCCTGCGGAGGTCGGCACGGGGGCCGCCCCCCACTTGACCTTCTGGCCGTACACCGCGATCGCCCACGGGCCGACGATGGCCATCGCGGCCTTGCCGTCGGCGAACGAGTCGCCGTTGTACTTCTCCTTCGGCGCGAGGCCCTCGTCGTAGAGCTTCTTCCAGAACTCCGCGACCCGCAGCCCTTCGGGCGAGCCGAACTGGGCCTTGCCGTTCTCGACCAGTTGCTTGCCGCCGGTCTCCGCGGCGAACAGCGGGTAGTAGTCGAACCACGACTGGAAGAACTCGCTGCTCGGGGCCGGGTAGATCGCGGCGGGCGCGGCGCCGGACGACTTGATCTTACGAGCGGTGGCGAGGAAGTCGTCGTACGTGGACAGCGGCGGGTTCTCCGCGTCCACGCCGGCCCTCGCGAGGATCTCCTTGTTGTAGAAGATCATCACCGGGTTGGACTTCCAGGGCAGCTGGTAGAACTTGCCGTCCGGGGACTTGTACTGGTCGGCGGCGGCACCGGTGCGCTGCTTGATGTAGTCGGCGGCGCCGTCGAAGTCGTCCAACGCGACCAGGCCGCCCTGCTTCTGGAACTGCGGCACGGCGGCCGGCGCCGTGTTGAAGATCAGGCACGGCGCGTTGCCGGCGGTGATCGCCGCGCCGATGACCTCCTCGGAGGACTTTCCGGCCGGAAGCTCCTGGGCGGTGATCTTCTGGTCGGCGTGCTGGCCGTTCCACGCCTCGACCATGGCCTTGCCCCAGGCCAGCTCCTCCTTGTTGTTCGACAGCCAGATGGTGATCGGCCCCTTGGCCGAGGAGTCGGCCTTGGTGCCGGAGCCGCCGTCACCGCAGCCTGCGGTGAGGCCGAGGGAGAGGACCAGGAACGCGGCGGGGACGGTACGTCTCATATCGGTCTCCGATCTCGACTGCCGTGACGCTGCAGCGACCGGGCCTGGGCGATGCCCGGGCGGCGGGTCACGGCGACTGGTGTGGTGTGGGTGGTGGTGCAGCGGTGGAGGCGCGGACGACGAGCTGCGCGGGAGGCATCTCGACGTCCGGGCCGCCGGTGCCGTCGATGAGGTCGAGCAACGTACGGGCGGCGACGCCGCCCCAGCCGGACGGGTCGGTCCGGACGCTGGTCAGTGCCGGGCTGATGTGGGCGGCCAGCTCGGTGTCGTCGAAGCCGGTGACCGAGAGCTGGCCGGGGACGTCGAGGCCGCGTTCCCGGGCCACCGCCATGCCGGCCATCGCCATCACGTCGTTGGCGTAGATGACCGCGGTCGGCGGGTCGGCCAGGTCCAGCAGCTGGTGGGTGGCCCGGGCTCCCCCGGCCGCCGAGAAGTCGGAGGGCACACAGGGGCCGGGCGGCAACCCGGCGTCCCGCAGCGCGTTCTCCCAGGCGTCCCGCCGCGCCGCGCCGTGCAGGAAGTGCTCCGGCCCGGCGACGTGCGCGACGTGCCGGTGCCCCAGCCCCACCAGATGCCGTACGGCGGCGGTGATCCCCGGCCGGTCGTCGACGAGCACCGCCGGGAACGGGCTGGCCACGTCGGGGCGGCCGAGGGTGACGGCGGGTAGCCGCAGCTCCTCCAGCAGGGCGATCCGCGGATCGGCGACCCGCAGGTCCAGCAGGAACACGCCGTCCACCCGCCCGTCGGCGGCCAGCCGCCGGTAGCCGTCCTTCTCGGCCCGCCGGTTGGTGACGACCTGGAGGACCAGCGCCTGGTTCCGCTCGGCGAGGACGCGTTCCACGCCGGCGATGAAGGCGGGGAAGAACGGGTCGGCGCCGAGCAACTCCGGCGGGCGGGCGAGCACCAACCCGACGGCGAACGCCCGCGAGGCGGACAGGGCCCGGGCCCGGTGGCTCGGGGTCCAGCCCAGCTCCTTCGCCACCGCCAGGATCCGCCGTCGAGTCTCCTCGGCCACCCCGGGCCGGCCGTTGAGGGCGAAGGAGACCGCGCCCTTGGAGACTCCGGCGGCACGGGCGACATCGGTGATCGTCGGTCGGCGTTGGGTCACCAGCTCGACCTCCCTCCCGTACCCGCTTGGGCGACCACGCAGGTCGCTAAACCGGTTTGGGAGATGCTAGACCGGTTTAGCGAAGGGATCAATGGCTGGCCTCGTTACACCTGCGGAACGGCGGACAGCTGCCCTTCCCCGGGCTGTGGGAGTTACGCCCAGTCGTGGCGGGCCGCGTACCAGCCCAGCTCCATCCGGGTCTTCACACCGGCAAGGTCCATCAGGTGGCGCAGCCGACGCTGCAGGGTCCGCAAGGAGACGTCGAGCTGGCTGGCGACGACCTGATCCGTGAGCCCGGCCAGCAGCAGCGCCAGGATCTTCCGGTCCAGCTCCGTCGGACCATGCGGATCCACTGAGGTGACATCGCCATCGGTCAGCCCGCCCAGCGCCGACACGTCGAGCGGGTGGGCGTGGCGCCACACGATCTCGAACAACGCGTCCATGGCGGACAGCAGGCCGCTGCGGTGCAGGAGTACGGCGCCGGGCTCGCCACCCGACTCGACGGTCAACGGCACCAGGCCCAGTTCGGCGTCGGCCAGCACGAGCTTGATCGGCAGCGACTCGACCACCCGCACCTGGACGCCCTTGCGCAGCGACGCGACGGTCTCGGCGATCATGCCGGGTTCGGCGAGCGCCGCTCGTTCCAGCACGACCCGATACTCCACCCCGCGGTCCATCATCACGGTTTCCAGGGTGTTGGTGCCGGGACGCACGGCGACGAACGGCGCAGTGACGAAGTTGCGCACCTGCGTCCGGGCGGCGTGCTGCACCTGCGCGAACCGGTGCCGGACGCCGTCGACTCCGGTGACCACCTCGATCAGTTCGCTGATGCTCCGGCCGGCCATCGCCACGCGGTGTTCCTCGGCGAGGGTGACGAGCGCCAGCTCGGCAGTGTGCAGGCCGTCCCGGCGTTCGCTGATCAGCGCGCCGAGCGCCACCGCGGGCGGCGCGGCCGAGAATTCGCCACCGGGCGTGCGCTTCACCAGCCCGTCCGCCATCAGTTGCGACAACGCCGCTTCGACCGCCGCTTCGGTCAGGCGGGTGGCATCCGCGAGGTCGACCGAGCTGGCGGATGACCGCCCGACCAATTGGCGGTAAACGGACTCCTCATCACTGGTCAGCCCCAACGCACCCAGCATCGGCGGACGCCTCCCCTCCACCCGTTGCTGGTGTATGAGTATGCGCCACCGTGATAGATCTTGAACAGCTCCCGGAATCGGGCGATCAGCCGGGGTGGGCCCCGGGACGTTGCCGTCCCGGGGCCCCTCGAACGGTCTCACCGCAGGCCGTACGCCCGGATGATTTCCTGCTTGATGCTGAACCCGGCATCGGTCGTGGCGCTGGCCCGCACCGAGACGAAGCCGCCAGGCTGCTTCGCCAGCTTGAGTGCGCCGTTCCACCAGCCGGCGTCCTTGCTGAGCGTCACCTGCTGCCAGGTGGCACCGTCGTCGTACGACACCTCGAGGGTCACCGAGGTGACGTTGCCCGTGCTGGGTCCGCCGCCCGCCTGGGGGATCGGCTTGAGGCGGATCTGCTCGGTGGTGCCAGCCTGCACGTCACCGTGCAGGTCGGTGTCGAGGCGGTACTCCATCTGCAGCAGGGCGAACGGTTCGAAGTTGTCCGCCTCGTTGGAGCTGGAGACGAAGTCCCACTCGGTGTGCGTACGGGTCGACAGCCGCCACTGCTCCGCCGGGCGGGACGCATCCAGCACCAGGCGGTAGGGCAGGGTGCCGGCCGGCACCGCCTTCCACTGCAGGGAGGACGAGTACTTGTTCTCGTGCAGCAGCCGCTCGCCCTGGTACAGCTTCAGATTGACCGGCACCGAGCCGTACTCCAGGTTTCCGCCGTGCTCCAGCCCATCCCCGGACGGGCTCCAGGCCTGCACGTTGATCGTCATGTTGTCGCGGTAGCGGCTGTTCTGCACCGCGAACGCCCGGTTGAACGCCGGCCGGATCGCCGGGGCGAACCAGTCCTGCCGGGTGGTGCTGCCCTTGGCGTACGTGTTGCGGTTAGCCGTGTCCGTCCAGGTGCCCTGAACGTGCGACTCGTGCCAGACCTGGCCCGGGGTGACCCACTCGGTACGGGTGGCGGGGTGCCACTCCCGCTCCGCGAAGCCGAGCGACGGGGTGAAGGTGACGTCGTACCGGTAGCCGCCGCCCTCCATTCCCTCGGTGACGCTGTAGTAGCGCGCGTCGATCTGGGCGAGGTCCTGCCGCGTCGGGTGGTAGCTGAGCGACCGGTCCGGCACCTGCCCGGAGTAGTCGCGGGTCAGGTCGTAGAGGTAGCTCGCGTAGGGCACCTGGTTGGTGATCACCGGCGACGTGCCGGTCTTGGCCAGCGCGACCAGTTGCGCTCCGGCGTCGCGGTGCACGGTGGCGACCGGGATCGGCGACTGGCCGACCGACTCGTTGAGCACGCCGACGCCGTCGTTGACGACCAGCAGCAGCTTCGCCCCGGCGGCCGCCGCGGCGGCGGTACGGTCCTTGGCGCTGACCGCGTCGCTGCGCGTCACCACCACGGCCTTGCCCTTCGCGCCGAGCGTGGCGTACTCGCTCGCCGCACCGGTGCCCGCGTAGACCATGGGAAGGGTTTCCCGACCGGCGGTGAGCGTGCTGCCCGGCTGGACGGTGACGTCCACCGGCGGCAGGCCCGGGACGTCCACGCTCAGCTGCGGCTCACCCTTGCGCCACCGGGTGACCATCGTGAACGACCCCTGGGTGACCTTGTCGGTCGGCGAGACGTAGAGGTCGTCGTACATGATCGGCACGATGAACCCGTCGCGGAAGCTGTCGCCGTTGGCGTACTTGACGGTGTAGTCGAGCTTGCGCTGCCGGTCCTGGCTGCGCTGCGGCGCGACGGTGTCCAGCAGGCGCGCCTTGCTCGCGTCCAGCACCACCTCGGCTCCGGAGCCGTCGAGCACGGTCTCCGGGTCCACCAACAGGGCCAGACCGAGCGAGTCGGCCCGCTCACCGGGCACGTCCAGCGTCGACTCGACCGTGTAGGTGCCCGGCGGCATCCGCAGCGTGGTCTCACCGTCGATGTTGTACACCCACGGGTAGAACTCGCCCGCCTTCTTGATCACGACGGTCGAGGCGGCGGGCTTGCCGTCCCGGCCGATCAGCTTGACCTTCAGGTCGTAGCGCTCGTCCTCCTTGAGCAGCCCCAGCGAGGTACGCGTGACGGCGGTGCCGGTGGCGGCGTCGGTGCCGACGAGGTAGCCGGTGAACTGGCCGGTCCCGGGCTTGGTCGGGTCCCCGGTGACCGGCACGGTCGCGCTCCCGCCCGCGGGCACCGTCACCGAGGTAGCGCCGAGCGAGAACGGGCCCGCACCGGTGATGGCGAGGTTGAGCGTCACCCCGGCGCTGCCCGAGTTGGTGAACGTCACCTGCTTGGTCACCGGGGCGTCGGTGGGCTCGTGCGGCCAGTCGAAGTTGCCGAAGAAGACCGAGCCGCTGGACCGGACGCCGGTGCGTACGGCGGCGGCGACGTCAAGGCGGCCGGTGCCCACCTCGTACGGCGTGTATCCCGCAGCCAGCCCCTTCGCGCTGCTCATCAGCGCCTCCTTGAGCTGCGCACCGGACCAGTCGGGGTGACGCTGGGCCAGGATCGCCGCGGCGCCCGACACGTGCGGGGTGGCCATGGAGGTGCCGCTGATCGTCCGGTACGGGCCGGAGCCGGTGGTCATCTGCTGCGAACGCGCGGCGGTGATGTCGACGCCGGGCGCGGTGATGTCCGGCTTGAGCCCGCCGCTGCGCACCAGCGGACCGGTGCTGGAGAAGTACGCCAACCGGTCCTGCTTGTCGACCGCGCCGACGGTCAGCGCGCTGGCGGCGGAGCTGGGCGTGCCGATGCTCTGCGGCCCGGCGTTACCGGCGGCGATGACGAACAGCGTGCCGTACTGCGCGGAGAGCGTGTCGACCGCGACCGCCATCGGGTCGGTCCCGTCGGAGAGCGTCGAGTCGCTCAGACTCATGCTGACCACGTCCGCCCCGGACTCGGCCGCCCACTGCATACCCGCGAGCACCCAGGAGTCCTGGCCGAAACCGTCGTTGCCGAGCACCTTGCCGACGATGAGGTCCGCGCCCGGCGCGACACCCTTGTACGAGCCGCCGGAGGCCGCGCCGGTGCCCACGATCGTCGAGGCGACGTGGGTGCCGTGCCCGTTGACGTCGGAGGTGTCCTCGCCCGGCACGAAGCTCACCTTGCCGTCGATCTGGTCGACCAGGTCGGGGTGACCGGCGTCGATCCCGGTGTCCAGCACCGCTACCTTCACCCCGCGGCCGTCGTACCCCGCGGCCCACGCCTCGGGCGCGCCGATCTGCGGCACGCTCTCCTTGAGGCTGGCGGTGACCCGGCCATCCAGCCAGAGCTTCGCCATCCCGGCGCCGAGCGCCGGTCTGGACCCGGAGGCGACCGGCGCGACGGTGGTCCAGAACGTGCGGGCCTGCTTCTTGTCCGTCGCCAGCGCCGCGGCACCGACCTGCCGCAGGTCGCGGACCAGCTTGGTGCCCTGCGGGACGGCCGGCTTGGCCGCGCGCGCCGTTGCCGGCCCGTAGGTGGCGATGAGTGGGACGCTCGCGGTGTTCGCGTCGTCGTACCCCATCTCGATGAGGTCGGTGACGTTGAACAGCCGCCGGTCCAGTTTGTTGCTGGTCAGCAGGGGCAGTGCCTCGTCGGGCAGGACGAACAGGTCACCGCCGCTCTGCTGGAGGTGAACGCCGCCGGTGGCGTTGTCGGGCCGGTCGACATCGACCGTTTCCGCGCCGCCGACGGAGGTGGTCACCGTGACCACGTCGCCGGTGATCAGGGTGATGGTGTGCGTGGACCTGGTGGCGCTCTTGGGGGCCGTACCGGGGCTTGCCGCGGTGGCGGGCGCCGGGATCGCGGCAAGGCCGCCGGCGATCAGTCCGGCCGCTGTCGCCGCGGCGAGCAACCGACGCCGGGCCCGGCCAGAACCAGCGGGCTGTAAGGGAAATGACATGCGAAAGTTTCTATCGCCGCCGTCGCAGCCCGGTGAATAGTTGGCGCTGGCGGAGTCGCGCCAGGGCGTTACTCCGCCAGCAGACAAACGCCGCTGCTGGACGGTGGAGGAATCATCGTCGCGCCACTTCCGCCGGGTCGGTGTCGGCGACCTTGCCTCGCGAACGGAGCAGTTGGATGCCGATGGGCAGGACGGAGACCACGACGATGCCGACGAGGATGACCTCGATGTTGGCCTTGACGAAGGTGATCTGGCCGAGGAAGTAGCCGAGGACGGTGACGCCCACCCCCCACAGCACCCCGCCGAGAAGGTTGAAGATCAGGAACGTCCGGTAGTGCATGCGGGAGACGCCGGCGATGATCGGGGTGAAGGTACGCACGATGGGCACGAACCGGGCCAGCACGATCGACCGGGCACCGTACCGGGCGAAGAACTGGTTGGCCCCCTGCACGTTCTCCTGCCGGAACAGCCGCGAGTTGGGTCGGCGGAACAGGCTCGGCCCGACCCGCCTGCCGAACAGGTAGCCCACCTGATCGCCGGCGACGGCGGCGACCGCCACCAGCAAGCAGAGCAGCCACAGCGGCAGGTGCAGGTAACGGCCGTCGGCGACGAGCAGCCCGGCGGTGAACAGCAGCGAGTCGCCGGGGAGGAAGAACCCGATCAGCAGACCGGACTCGGCGAAGACCACCGCCAGGATGCCGATCAGCCCGAAGCTGGAGATCAGCCACTCGGGGTTGAGGACGGCGGGACCCGCTGCGAGCAGCACTGACACGGGCACCTGCTTCCTACTTCTTGCTCATTGCTGAGCAGTTCGGATAATTCGCTCTCCGCTCGGCTGGTGCCGCGCTGGAGTCCTGGACCGGCAGTCTGGTCCGGTGGCGATCGGTCCGGTCCTGCAGGATCTGCTTCACCCGATGGTGGGGGGTGTGCAGGGCGATGTCGGGGTCGCTGGCTCTTTGCAGGATGTTGATCGCGGCGTTCACGTCTGCCTGCCACACCACCCCGCACGTAGTGCAGTGAAACCGGTCCCCGCTGCGTCGCCCGAAGGTGCCGCAGCGGTGGCAGGTTTGTGAGGTGTAGGCGGCGTTGACGGGAACGAGCGCAGAACCTCTGCGCTCCGACACGCTTTTCAGCGCCTCGGCGGTGACGCCTTTGGTCCACGCGGCGAGACGCCTGTTGATGTTCTTGGGTAGCTTCTTGCGTGCGGTGAAGCGTTTGGTGAGGTCCTCGGCGATCACCGTGTTCGCTTTGTCGACGACCTCGTGCACGGCGGTGAAGATCTCCGTACGCACCCGCGCCCGATGCCGAGCGGCCTGCCGGTCCCGCTTCACCGTGCCAAGGTTGTTGGCTCTGATCCGGTGGGCTTTCGCGTGGTCGCCACGCAGGGCGGCGGTGTTGGCGATCGAGCGGAGCTTCGCCCGCCGCCGGTTGCGTTCCTTCAACCGGTCCGACTCACGGGTGAGCAGGTCGCCGAGCTGTTCACCGTGGGGCTGCCCGTCGGAGTCGGTGAGGGCTTCGGTGTAGCCCTTGTCCACACCGACCCTCTGGTCGCCGCACGGCCGCTGCGACGACCGCATCCCCGCCGCGTCGATCTGATAGTGCACCTGCACCCGACCCCGGCGCAGGATCAGCCGCAACGTCCCCGTCGGCGCGACCGTCGTGGACAGCGGGATCTTGACCATCTTGCGAGGTTCGAGGCCGGGGATCGCCAGCCACAACCGGCCCCGCCCATCGACGAGGGTGTTGTAGTTGTCGGCGCGCACCACGATCTGATCGTGGATGCGGTTGCGGCCACGCTTCCAATGCTTGCGCATCTGCCGTGCCAGGAACGGATCAGCGGCCCACTGGTCGGCCTTCAGCGCGCCGAACATTCGCTTGCGCTCGGCCGGATCGCTCGTGCGTCGGATGATCGCCCGCCGGACCTGCACTTTGGCCGCCTCCAGGTTCGCTCCGATGTCGGCCATCGCGTCGCGGACGGTTTCCTTCCACGCATTCGCCAACACACCAAACAACGCGTGCGTGCCGTCAGCCAGCCACCGGTCCCGCACCTGCCGATCCCGCAACCCCGACCCCACACCTGTGATCGACCCGTACCGCTGCCACACCTCACTACGCACCCGACCCAACCGACGGGCCTGCTCCACCAGCGCGGCGTACTTCCCCGGATTCAGCCGAACCGAGTAGGCGATCCGGGTGACCTTCACCGATCATCCCCCACGGTCAGATCCGCCCCTCTGAATTCCTTCCCGTAGCGGCGCAGACCGTCCAGCCGGCCAGAGAAGGTGTGCACGACCGAGCGGCCCACCCGCTTAGCAAACACGCCGATCCGATACACAGTACCCACAACAGTCCATTGTCGACAGCTCTAGAAAGGGAAGCAACCACCAGTCGCTGCTCCATGAGGGGCAGGGAACGTGCGACTACTGACCGACGGTCGGACGCGGACGCCGCTGCTGCGCCCACCGGTCGTACGCCCGCCCACCGGCGTGGACGACGGCGACCGCGGCGGCGGCGATGAACACCGCGGCGAGAATGTCCGCCGGGTAGTGCACCCCCGCCCAGATCCGGGCGAACCC
Organism: Micromonospora sp. RTBAU3-60; assembly: GCF_054963695.1. Taxonomy (NCBI): domain Bacteria; kingdom Bacillati; phylum Actinomycetota; class Actinomycetes; order Micromonosporales; family Micromonosporaceae; genus Micromonospora; species Micromonospora sp. RTBAU3-60. The sequence continues at coordinate 148,363 of NZ_JBUEGB010000001.1, forward strand.
GACGACGGCGGCCAACACCGTCAGCGCTACCCCCCACCGCCGGGACAGAAACGCCCCCACCGCGAACGCCACCGCGAACGCCGCCGTGGCGTGGTCGCTGGGCAGCGACGGCCCCGCGGCGTGCGGGATCAACTGGTGCACCGAGTGGGTCTGGAACGGTCGCACCTCGGTGCTGACGGCGGCGACGACCTGCCCGACCACGAAGGCCACCGCGAGCACGGCCGCGACCCGCACGACGGCGCCCGGTCGGGCCCGAAGGGCCCGCAGCACGGGCACCGCCGCCACGGCGCCGAGGACGAAGATCAGCCACACCGCCGACCATTCGAAGATGTCGTCGATGGTGTCGCTGCGCCCGGCTGCGGCGTTGATCAGCTCGAACAGGTGGTAGTTCATCGCTCAACGCTTCCTGGTCAACCCGGCTCCCCCGCACGGCCGGCTGCCGCCAGCCTGCCCGCCGGCACCTGAGAGGAGCCTGAAACGGTCGGTCAGTGCGCGGTACGGCTGAGCGGCAGGAGGACGCGGACGGTCATGCCCGGCCCGGGCACCACCTGCACCGTTCCGCCGTGCGCCGCGATGATCTCCCGGGTGATCGGCAGTCCGAGGCCGCTTCCGCCGTCCGCGCGGGCACGGCTGTCGTCCAGCCGGACGAACCGGTCGAAGATGCGTTCCCGCTGGTCCTCGGGGACACCCGGCCCGTCGTCGCCAACCTCGACGCAACCCCACCCGCCACGTATCGAAACCTCCAACGAGACCTGGGAGCGCGCATGTCGGGCGGCGTTGTCGGTCAGGTTGCGCAGGGCCCGGCTGAGGTCGTGGGCATCGCCAGCGACCCGCACCGGGGCGAGATGGGCGCGGACGGTCAGGTCGGGCCGGCGGGCGGCGATCCGGTTCCGCTCGGTGTAGGCAAGGTCGTCCAGGTCGACGTCGTCGTGCCGGCGGGTGGGTCCGTGCTCGTCGATGCGCGCGAGCAGCAGAAGGTCGGACACGAGGCGGCCGAGGCGTTCGGTCTCGTCGCGCAGCAGCCCGACCAACTCCGGGGTGGTGCCGGTCAGCGGGGCCAGCGCCAGCCGGTCCAGGCCGGCCTGCAGGGTGGCCAGTGGGCTGCGCAGCTCGTGGCTGGCGTCGGCGACGAACCGCCGCTGGCTCGCCGCCGCCGTGTCCAGCCGGTCGAGCATGCTGTTCATCGTCTCGGCGAGCGCCGCCACCTCGTCGTGCGCGGTCGGTACCGGAACCCGGGCGTGCAGGTCGCGGGCGGTGATGCCGGCGACCCGGCGACGGATCGCCTCGACCGCCTGCAGCGACCGACCGACGAACAGGAAGACCGCCGCGCCGACCACGAGGAGCATCGGTGGCAGTCCGGCGGCCAGGATGGCGGCGACCGCCTCGGTGCTCTCGTTCACCGGTCGCAGCGATTGCGCCACCAGCACGGTCGTCGTACCGGAGCCGACGGCGACCCCCTCGGCGACGACCCGGTACGGGTCCTCGTCGGCGAACGGCAGCATCCGCTGCTCGTGCAGCACCTCGCCGGGGCGGGGGCGCAGCGGGGACAGCGGCGCGGTACCGGCGAGCGCGGCCGAGGCGGCCGCAACCCGACCCGAGGAATCAAGGACCTGCACCAGGGTCTGCTCCCCCGGGCTGGGCTTCAAGGTCTGGGCAATGGCCGTCTGGTCGCCGGCCGCCACCGCCGAGGCCACCTCGGCGGCCCGCTGCCCGGCGGCGGCGTCCACGTTGCCGGCGAGGTCCGCGCGGGCCACGTAGACGAACGCCGCCGCGCCCACGGCGAAGGCCAACGCCACCACCACGGCGGCGGCCAAGGCCGAACGCAGGCGTACCCCCAGGCGGCTGCGCACCCACCGAACCGTGCGCCGGAACGACCTGCCCGCCATGACAGTGCTGCCCCCGTCAGCCGCCATCGGACGCCAACCGGTACCCCATCCCCCGCTCGGTCTGGATGGCCGACCGGCCGAACGGCTGGTCGATCTTGCGGCGTAGGTAGCCGATGTACACCTCGACGATGTTGGGGTCGCCGTCGAAGTGAGCGTCCCAGACGTTCTCGATGATCTGGGTCTTGGACACCACGTCCCCGCGATGGCGCATGAGGAACTCCAGCAGCGCGAACTCGCGGGCGGTGACCCGGACCGGTTGTCCCGCCCGGGCGACCAGCCGCCGCGCGGGATCCAGCGTCAGGTCACCGGCGGCCAGGACCACCGGGCGCGCGGGGGCGCCCCGGCGGACCAGGGCGCGGAGCCGGGCCACCAGCACCACGAAGGAGAACGGTTTGGTCAGGTAGTCGTCGGCGCCGAGGTCGAGGGCGTCGGCCTGGTCGTACTCGCCCTCCTTCGCGGTCAACATCAGCACGGGGGTCCACACCCCGCGCGAGCGCAGTTGGCGGCACACCTCGTAGCCGCTGAGACCGGGCAGCATGATGTCGAGTACGACGACGTCGTAGGTGTTCTCGCTGGCCGCCCAGAGCCCGCCGGGGCCGGTGTGCTGCACGTCGACGGCCAGCCCCTCGTCGACCAGCCCCGCGCGGATCACCTCCGCCAGGGCGGTCTCGTCCTCGACGACCAGCACTCGCACCGGTTCCCCTCCCTCCCTCCGCAGACCCGCGGTTCCCCATCGGGTCGGCGTCGCCGTCGCCGATCCGGGCACGGCGGGAGGCGGCGACGCCGGCGCTCACCGCCGCGCTGCCAGGTCCTTCTCGCCGCGCGTGAGAAGCGGTAGTGGCGCGTCCCGCTTCGTCACGGCCAGGTAGCTGACCAGGACAACGATCGTGGCCAGGAACAGACCGCTGGTGATCACGGGGCCAACCCCGAGGCCCCCGTCGTCGCGCCCCTGCGAGAGGTAATCACCGAGCGACGCGCCGAGCGGGCGGGTCAGCACGTAGGCGATCCAGAACGCCAGGATCGGGTTCAGCCACGACCAAGCGTACGCCGCCCCGACCACGGCGATCAGCGCGGCGAAGATCAGCCCGGACCGCCAGTAGCCCAGGTCGAAGCCTTCGGACAGCAGATCGCCGGCTGCGGTGCCGAGCGCGAAGGTGAACAGGATCGCCGCCCAGTAGAAACCCTCCCGGCGGGCGGTGACGATCGAGTGGATGGACAGGGTGCCCTCGCTGCGGTACCAGACGGCGAAGGTGACGCCGAGGGCCGCGGCGAACACCGCGGTGCTCACCTCGAGCGGGACGCCGAGGCCGTCGGTCAGGTTGTCCGTGATCAGCGTGCCGACGATGCTGACCAGCACCACCGCCAACCAGTAGACCCCCGCCACGTAGCGCCGGGTCCGGAACTGCCAGACGAGCACCGCGACCAGCGCGACGGTCATGACGAGCGTGGTGCCGGTCAGGCCGAGATGAAGGTTGACGTTGAGAAAGTCCGCCGCCGTCTCGCCCACCGTAGTCGAGAGGACCTTGATGACCCAGAAGTAGACCGTGACCTCGGGGACCTTGTTGAGCATCTGCCGTATTTGCGGCGACTCGTACCGTTTGTGGATTGTCATGTGCCGCAAACTTCCACGCCCAGGCTGAGAGCAGGCTGAAGCCCAGCCCGGCAGGTCGTGGGTGCTACCGGCCCGGCGACCCGGTCAGCGGGGCGAGACCCGCGCGCGGAACAGCGCCATGACGGCGTAGCCGAGCAGCAGCAGGCCGACGCCGGTGCCGACGACCTGCCCCACCAGCGCGGTCGAGCCGAGCCCGACGAAGAGGCCGACCAGCGCGACCAGGCACACCGCCAGGCCGAGCGGCCGCAGCAGCGGATCGCGCAGCACCGGCGCCAGCGGCAGGAAGTGCAGGCCGACGACGGCACCGACGAGAACCGGAATGAAGGCCGACCCACCCACGAGCGAAAGCAGCCAAGCACCGAGCCCGGCCAGGGCGAACTCCACGACGACGATGAGCAGGTAGCGCCGGTCGGCGGCCCGGTCTCGCGGCGTCGCATCGGCCTCGCGGGCACCGCGACCCCCGGCCACGACAGCGCCGACGACCGCGGTCAGCAGGGCTGCCACACTGAGGATGACCAGCAACATGTGCAGCGGCGGCTCCGCCTTCGGCACGCTGAACCAGAGGGCCGCGAAGACCCCGAGATACAGCGCGCTCAGGCCCGCCTGGCGACGGGTGCCTGTTCGTGCCGTCATCGCCGCCCCCTCAGGTCACCCCGCCGCCCGGCCACGCGCCCGACAGCTGCCATGATCATATTGGCAGTGGGCGGGGCATTCGGCAGCGCCTCGATCATGAGGCGAAGGGCCCCCGCTCGCAGCGGTGCGCGGGGCCGCGCCGAGCCGGCCGAGCAACTAGGTTGCGGTCATGGACTTTCAGGATGTGGTCCGGCGGCGACGCATGGTGCGCAGCTATGACCCGGATCGGTCGGTTCCCCCCGAGGTCGTCGAGCGCATCGTCCACAACGGGCTGCGGGCGCCGTCGGCAGGTTTCTCCCAGGGCTGGGGCTTCCTGGTGCTCGACAACCCGGCCGACATCGCACGGTTCCGGGACGCCGTACGGCCCGAGGAAGGGCCCGAGAACTGGTTCGCGGCCCGGGTCGAGTCGCCACTGCTGATCGTTCCCCACTCGAACAAGGACGCCTACCTGGACCGCTACGCCCAGCCCGACAAGGGCTTCGTCGATCGGTCGGACGCCTGGTGGCCCGCCCCCTACTGGGACATCGACACCGGCATGGCGTCCCTGCTGATGCTGCTGACCGCGGTCGACGCCGGGCTGGGCGCGTGTTTCTTCGGCATGCCGGTGGACCGGATCGAGGCGTACCGCGAGGCGTTCGGGGTGCCGCCGCAGTTCACCCCGATCGGCGCGATCTCGATCGGCTACAGCGACGAGCCGCCCCGTGACCTCCGCAACCGGCGCCGGCCGGTCGACGAGGTCGTGCACCGGGGCCGGTGGAGCTACCCGGCGGAATAGCCGCCGCTGAGGCAGCGGCGACGGCGGCGCAGTGCGGGCGAGTTGAGCGGCCCGCACCCGCCGCCGGTCACACGTCGACGGTGAGGCGGACGGTCACCACCTCGCCCACCTCGATCCCCTCGGCCTTCCGTACCGACGCCTTCACCGGCACGAGGTACCGCCCGTCCTTCGGGAACAGCGACGTCCGCCAGCCGGTGGCGCCGACGCGCGCCGCGACCGGAATCATCCCCCAGCCGTACGTCACCGAGGGGGACGCCGCTTCCAGCTCACCGCACTGCTCGTCGGGGACGGTGACGAAGTGCCACGGCGCGGGCCCCCGCCAGAACCACAGCTCGCCGCTGAACTCCAGATCCATCCGGTCAGCATAGGAGCCGACCGGTCCCCGCCGACGTGCGCGTGAGCCGCACCGCGACCACGACGGTCCAGGCCAGCAGCGGGAACACGGCCACCCGTTCCATGCCGCCGACGCCGAAGCCGAGATCGACCTGGGCCAGGAACAGCACCGTGCCGGCCAGGCCGGTCAGCCCCAGCGCGAGGCTGTCCTCCCGCATCGCGCCGAGGACCGGCGACCGCCGGGCCAGCGACGCCACCAGCATCCCGACGTTCCCCAGTACGAAGATCAGCAGTGCCGCGAGGAAGTGGTTGTTCTCGTCCACGTCCGCCGGATACGCCCCGGCCAGCACGTACCCGCTCGCGCCGGCCAGGGTCAGCAGCTGCGCCGCCCGGGTGGCGGCACCGCGGCCGAGCGCCGACCAGGTGAGCAGGACCCCGAGCGCGAGCAGCAGACCGGTGACGATCATGGCGCTGTTCATCGCCGCATGCCACGGCGAGCAGACCTGGCGGGGACGGGTGGTGTCCCACACCCCGCAGGTCACATTGCCCAGATCGCTGATGTTGTTGTCGGCCCAGCTGAACCGCGGCTGCCGCCACGCCAGCCCGGTGATCACGTTCGCGGCCAGGAACAGCGGTGTGGCGAGCAGCCAGCTGTACGAGGCCAGACGATGGATAAGCATGCGGCCACTTCACCGGACCGCAGCGGGCGCCGCACTGGGCTCAGTAGGTCAATGTCGGGTAGGGCTGGGCATACCCGAGGAGTGGATCCAGCCGGCTGGGCCGGGCCTCTCCGCCTGGCTAGCGTCTCCGGCATGACCTTGGACAGACCATCGCACCTGGCGGACGCGCTTCGCCGGCGGGACTACCTGCTCTCCGCATGGCCCTGGCGCGCCCTGGCGTACGCCGTCACCACCGTGCCGATCGCCGGCGTGCTGGCCGTCGGGCTGCTCGTCGTCGGGGCGCCGCTGCTGGCGGTGGTCAACGCGGCCCGGCAGGGCCGCCCGGTCGGGCTGCCCATCGTCCTGTTCCTCACCGTCGCCGGTCTCGCCATGCTGGCGCTCGCCCCGATCGCGAGCATCCCGGTGACCGCGTTCGAGCGGTGGCGGCTCGGCGTCGTCGACCCGCGCCCCCTGCCCGGGCAGCGCATCCGGGGCCTGGCGGCCCGCTACACCAGCGCCGCGGCCTGGCGGGAGGTCGCGTACGCCTTCTTCCTGGGCGGGGTCGTGCCGATCGCGTACTGGCTGCTCACGCTGCTCGCCCTGCTGGACCTCACGCTGATCGCCAGCCCCTGGCTGGCCGACGACGCCGACCAGGTCGTCGTGGTCTGGAGCACCGTCGACACCGCCCGCCAGGCGATCCCGTACGCGATCGTGGGCCTCCTCCTCATTCCGGTGCTGTGGTATCTGGCCGGGCTGCTCGTCGCCGTCCAGGCGGCGCTGGCCCGACGGCTGCTCGGCGGGCCGCCCGACGACGGGGCGGCGCTGCGGGAGGTCACCCGCTCCCGGGCCCGCCTGGTCGACGCGTACGAGGCGGAACGCCGCCGCATCGAACGCGACGTGCACGACGGCGCGCAGCCCCGGCTGACCAGCCTCACCCTGCAACTCGGGCTGGCCCGGCTCGACGTGCCCGAGGACTCACCCGCCGCCCGGCCCCTCGCGGTCGCGCACGAACAGGCCAAGGACCTGATGGTCACGATCCGGCAGATCGTGCAGGGCATCCGCCCGCAGAACCTGACCGAGCTCGGCCTGGCCGGCGCCGTCCGGGAACTGGCCGGTGAGGCCACCATCCCCGTCGACGTACGTGCCGACCTCACCCGGCCGGTACCGGAACTGCTGGAGACCACCGCCTACTTCGTGGTGTCGGAATCGCTGGGCAACGTCGCCCGGCACGCCCACGCGACCCGGGCCGAGGTACGGCTGGCCCAGACCGACCGCCACCTCGTCGTGGAGGTCGAGGACGACGGCCGCGGCGGCGCCGATCCGACCCGCGGCACCGGCCTGACCGGGCTCGCCGACCGGGTCGCCGCGGTCAACGGGCGGTTGCTGCTCGCCAGCCCGACCGGCGGCCCTACCCTCGTGCGGGTGGAGCTGCCATGCCGCTGGTGACCCGTGTCGTGCTCGCCGAGGACGAGGTCCTCCTCCGCGAGGGCCTCGTCGGTCTGCTGACCAGGTTCCAGTTCGAGGTGGTCGCCGCCGTCGGTTCGGCACCGGACCTGCTGGACGCGGTCCGCACGCACCAGCCGGACCTGCTCGTGACCGACATCCGCATGCCGCCCCACCACCGCGACGACGGCCTGCGCGCGGCCGTCGCCCTCCGCGCGGAGCGGCCGCACCTGGCCGTCGTGGTGCTGAGCCAGTACGTGCAGACCGAGTACGCCTCCGCGCTGCTCGACAGCGGCGACGGCCGGCACGTCGGCTACCTGCTCAAGGACCGGGTGGCCGACGTCGCCGAGTTCGCCGGCACCCTGCGCAGGGTCGTCGACGGCGGCACGGCCATCGACCCGGACGTGGTCCGGCATCTGCTGCACCGCCCTCGCGACCCGCTCGCCGCCCTGTCCGCCCGTGAACGCGAGGTGCTCGCGCTGCTCGCCGAGGGCCACTCCAACGCGGCCATCGCAGCGCGGCTGCACGTCACCGAGGCGGCGATCGGCAAGCACGTGGGGAACATCCTGACCAAGCTCGACCTGCCGCCCAGCGACGACACCAACCGGCGGGTGCTGGCGGTCCTCACCTACCTGCGTACCGATCCGTCCCTGCGGGACCGGTGACCGATGGCCCGCATCGCTACCGGATGACGCCGCGGCGGCGGCCCTCGGCGACCGCGGCGGTGCGATTGTCGACATCAAGCTTGCTGAACACCTGGACGAGGTGGGACTTGACGGTGGCCTCGGTGATGAACATGGCCCGGGCGATGCCCTGGTTGCTGTGGCCCTCGGCGACCAGCTGCAGGATCTGGATCTCGCGTGGGGTCAGTGCCCGCCCGGGTGTGCGTACGCGGGTGACCAGGCGGGTGGCGATGGCGGGGGCGAGCACGGTCTCGCCCGCCGCGGCGGAGCGGATGGCGGCCAGCAGGTCGTCGGGTTCGGTGTCCTTGAGCAGGTATCCCGTGGCGCCCGCGGTGATGGCGGGCAGGATGTCGGCGTCGCTGTCGTAGGTGGTCAGCACCAGCACGCGTGGTGGCCGGGCGTGGGCCAGGATCCGCCGGGTGGCCTCCGCGCCGTTGATCCCCGCACCCAGGTGCAGGTCCATCAGGACCACGTCAGGAGTGGCGGCTTCGGCCTGTGCGATCGCGTCGGCTCCGGTGGCGGCCTCCCCGACGACGGTGATACCCGGATCGGCGTCCAGTGCCGCGCGCAGCCCGCGACGGACGATGGGGTGATCGTCGACGATGAGGACGCGGATCTGGTCGGCAGGACGGGGCGCGCGGGTCACGGCATTTCCCCTTCCGTCGGGATGGAGGCGCTGATCGCGGTGCCCTGTCCGGGAGCGGATTCGACGACGAGGGTGCCGCCGACGGCGGCGAGTCGGCGGCGCATGGTGGCCAGGCCCAGACCCGTGCCGGTCGTCGAGGTGAGCGGCTGGTCGGGGTCGAACCCGCGCCCGTTGTCGACGACGTCGAGGCTGACCGTCCCGGGCAGGTAGGTGAGGGTGAGGTCCACCCGATCGGCGGCGGCGTGCGCGCGCACGTTGGCGATGGCCTCCTGCCCGGCGCGGAGCAGGGCGACCTCCACCGGGGTGGGCAGTGCGTAGGGAAGGCCGTCGACGGTGACGCGGGCGTCGAGGCCGAGGCGGCGGCTGTCGTCGACCAGGTGACCGAGGGCCTCGGTGAGCGGCCGGCCGGCCAGCGGGGCGGGGGTGAGGGAGCGGAGGAGCCGCCGGGTGTCCTCCAGCGCGGACTGCGCGGCCTCGACGGCGGCGTCCAGGTGGTGGTGGGCGGCCATCGGGGCGTCCGGCCAGCGGCCGGCGGCCGACTTCACCAGCAGGATGATCGTGGACAGGCTCTGGGCGACGGTGTCGTGGATCTCGCCGGCGAGCCGTTCCCGCTCGGCGAGCGTGCCGGCGCGGCGCTGGGCGGCGGCGAGCTGGCCCTGCGCGGCGGTGAGGTCGGCCAGCAGCTGCGTGGTCAGCTCGTTCTGCTCCCGGAGGTCGCGGTAGACGGTCATGATCACGATGGCCACCCCGGCGCCGATGACCGGGCCGAGCACCGCGGGAACACTCAGCCTTCCCTCGTGGAGCGAGAACGCGGCGACGGCCACCGCCGCCAACCCCGCGACGACCACCGGCCCGACCACCCGCGGGAGCAGCTGCATGGCCAGCAGGAACAGGGCGAACGCCAGCCACACGAAGTCCACCGACAACGCGGCCAGCCCGATCCAGCCGGCGGTCAGCCCGGCGAACCACAGCCCGGCCACCGCTGGTCGCCGGGAATGCCGGGCCAGTACGACGCCCAGCAGGTACCAGAGGGCCACCACGGCCACCACGGTGATCAGCACACCGACGGGTGGACGGCCGGACCGTGCGGCGCGTACGGCGCCGACCAGCAGCAGTGCGACGAACAGGACGTGTTCGGCCCGACGGAGCAGGGTCAGCGTGACCGCCGCGACACGCGGCTGCTGGTGATCCATGACCCTGTCGACCGTAGTGGCCGCCGGGCGGCTCGGCCTCCAACTTTCGACGGGTTCAGCCGTGCCTCGTTCGTCTCCGCAGGTCCCAGCCCTCGTGCGAGGGCACCGCCGATGCTGGCGGGAAGGCTTGCGGCATGTTCATCGCAGTACGTGACCTTCGATTCGCCCGGGGCCGGTTCGCCCTCCTGGGCACCGTCATCGCGCTGATGACACTGATGGTGATCCTGCTGACCGGGCTGACCGCGGGACTGGGGGCGGCCAGTGTGTCGGCCGTGGCGGCGCTCCCCGTCGACGACATCTCGTTCCAGCGGCCGGCCGACGGTCAGCAGGTGTCCTTCGCCACCAGCAGCCTACCGGCGGAAGCGGTCGCCACCGTGGCGGCGCAGCCAGGGGTGACCGCCGCGTGGCCGCTCGGCGCGTCGACCACCCGCCTGCAAGCCGACGGCGGCGCCGCGACGGTGGCGCTGCTCGGCGGCGATCCCGCGCTGTACCCGGCACTGCGGGAAGGTCAGGCACCAGCCGGGGCCGAGGTGGCCCTCACCGCCGACCTGGCCGAGGCGCAGTCGGTGTCGGTCGGCGACACCGTCGCCGTCGGCGGTCAGCAGGTCACGGTGACGGCGATCGTGGCCACCACCTCGTTCAACCATCTGCCTGTCGTGTACACCCCGATCGACACCTGGCAGCGCCTGGCGCGGACGGAGGCCATCACCGCCGTGGCCGCCACCCGTGACGACGGGGTCAACGCCGCTGCCGACCCCGCCGGCCTCACGACGGTCAGCCGTGACGAGGCGTTCACCGCCGTCGGCGGCTACGCCTCCGAGCAGGGCTCGCTCAACCTGATGCGGGGCCTGCTGTTGGCGGTCTCCGCCCTGGTCGTCGGCGCCTTCTTCACCGTCTGGACCATGCAGCGCGGCACCGATCTGGCCGTGGTCCGGGCGCTCGGCGGCGGCCGCGGCTACCTGCTGCGCGACGCCCTCGCCCAGGCCGGGATCGTCCTGCTGGTGGGCGCCGCCGTCGGCGCCGGCGCCGCTGCCGGTCTGGGTGTGGTGGCCGCCCAGGTCGTGCCGTTCGTCCTGGACACCACCACGGTTGCCGTCCCGCTCGCGGCGATGCTCGCTGTCGGCGCGCTCGGCGCCGCCTTCTCCGTCCGCCGGGTCAGCACCGTCGACCCGCTCACCGCCCTGGGAGCAGCCCGATGACTCTGGCCCTCACCGACGTCCGCCTCACCTACCCCGACGGGGACCGCCGCCTGGTCGCTCTCGACGCGGTCAACCTGCGGGTCACCGGAGGTGAACTGGTGGCGGTGACCGGTCCGTCCGGGTCCGGCAAGTCCAGCCTGCTGGCCGTCGCCGGCGCCCTGACCCGGCCCGAATCCGGCACGGTACGCATCGCGGACACCGACGTCACCGCGCTTGATCAGAAGGGTCGTGACCGGCTCCGCCGGGAACGCATCGGATTCGTCTTCCAGCAGGCCAACCTGCTGGCCTCGCTCACCGCCCTCGACCAGCTCCTGCTCGTCGCACACCTGTCCGGCGCATCCCGGCGCTCGGCCGAGGCCCGCGCCCGCGGGCTGCTCGATCGGGTGGGCCTCGGCGGCAAGGCGGACAAGCGTCCCCACCAGCTTTCCGGCGGGGAACGCCAACGGGTCGGCATCGTCCGCGCGTTGATGGGAGACCCTGCCCTGCTCCTGGTCGACGAACCCACCTCCGCTCTTGATCATGAGCGTGGTGAGGCGGTGGTCACCCTGCTGCGCGACATCACCCACGAGCAGCCGTTGGCCACCGTCATGGTCACCCACGATCTGCAGTACCTGCACCTGGCGGACCGGACGGTGGCGATGCGGGACGGCCGGGTGTGCCCGCCGGCTGAGTTCAGCCCGCGCTCACCCGCCGCCGTCCCGGGCCACTGAGGCCACGTGATCGGTCCGGGTGATGCGGTCATGCGGCAGACGTGATGTCTGCTCACGCCGTGGCCGACGCGCGGCGGGCCAACCACAGGCGGTGGGCGAACAGGACCAGGTAGCCGGCGAGGACGGCGCCGAGCACGGCCAGTGCGCCGGTGTCGGCGGAGTGCCGCGCCGCGTCCAGGATCACGCCGAGCATCGCCGCCGCGACGATCAGGGACACGTGGTTGGAGGCCCAGAAGACCACCGGCGTCATCCGCGTGGCGTCGAGGTCGCGCATCGCGCCGCGACGCAACTGCCGGACGAGCCAGACCGAGAGTGGCGCGGTGGCGGCCATGGCGATCCAGACGAGCCAGGGTACCCAGCCGAGCAGCGCGAAGGCGGTGAGCATCGCGTACGCGATCGGCTGCGCGGCGACGATCAGGCGCACCGCCGGCTGGTAGCCGACGATGACCGGCAGGGTGCGCTTGCCGACCATCGCGTCCGACCGGCGGTCGCCCAGGTTCATCACCATCATCCGGGCGACCTGCAGCACCGCGGTGGGTGCCAGCACGGCGAGCAGCAGCATCGGTACGGTGCCGGTCTGGAGCACCACCGCGACGGCCGGCCAGAGTCCGTTGAGGATCGCGGCGACGGTCAACTCTCCCGCGCCCCGGTAGTTGAGCCGCACCGGCGGGGCGGTGTAGAACCAGGCCAGCACCACGGCGGCGGTGGCGAGCAGGCGCGCCTGCCCGGACGGCATGATCGCCACCATCAGGGTGGACACGCTGAAGAGTACGAACGCGGCGCCGAGCGACACCACGGGTGCGACCAGCCCGTCCACCAGTGCCCGGCTGCCGCCGGTCCACGGGGTGAAGTAGACGTTCGCGCGGTCGGCCTCGAGGTCGAAGTACTCGTTGCAGTAGTGGGTCATCACGTGGACGGTCCACGCGAACAGTTGGGCGACCGCGTACCAGGTGATGTCGAGCGGGTGACCCTGGTGCACCGCGACCGCCACCGCGAGGCCCACCGGCAGGAGGTTGTAGAGCAGGAAGCGGAGCCGGGCGAGTCGGAGGAAACCCTTCCAGTGAACGCGGTCCGGCCCGTTGGTGGGGCCGGTGACCGCAGGCCGGGTTTCCGGCCGCAGACTTGGTTCCAGCATCGCACCCATCGACATGCGCCTCCCCGTGGTCAGTCCGCTACGGAATCTATGTGCCGGCGGCGGCAAGCGACAGGTTGTGTCGGGAAGGTAACTGCCTGCGAGGCCTGCGACCCGACGGTGCGGGCGATGAGCTACGCACCGTCGGGTCGAGTCGTGCCAGCGCCGGTCCGGCTTTCGCCGCCACGGCGGGCCGGGGCCACGGTCGCCCTGGCGACGACCGTGGCCCACGGCCCGGCGGTCAGCAGTACCCGTTGACGGTGCCGCTCACGCCGGTCCAGAGGTAGGCGTCGGAGACCCAGGTGCCGTCGGTGAGCTTGTTCCACAGCGAGGTGGTGCCCCACCGGCCGCTGTGCGTGGTGCCGTTCGCCGAGCAGGCGATGTTCACGGTCGCCCCGTCGCCGACGGACCCGACGACCGCGTACCCGGTGCCCGGCCCGGAGCGCTTGTTGACCGAGCCGCCTCCGTTGGCGTCCACCACGCCCTGGGTGAAGCCGAGCGCGCCGTAGTTGTAGAGCGCCCCGCCCACGTTCACCTGGGCTGAGCCGTGCAGCGCGTACCCCTGGTAGGTCGCTCCGCCGTTCATGATGACCCACTTGCCGAAGTTGTGTCCGGCGATCGGCACGTACGCGCTGTTCTGCCGCAGACCGAAGTGCACGTGCCGGCCGCTGGCGGCGCCGCCGCACGTCACGTCGGTGCCGGTGTAGCCGAGGTAGGCGCCCTCGCCCACACCCGCGCCATTGACGTTGATGTTGCTCCACAGGTGGTAGTAGTCGGTGGAGTAGCCCCGGTCGTGGATGACCCGGATCCAGCCCTGGCACATCGTGTACGCGGTGCCGCCGCGCGCCGCGACGACGACCTGGTCGCCGCCGGACAGGTCGATGGAGCTCCACGGGCTCTCGCTGCCGCCCCAGCCGTGCGGTCCGCCGGTCAGGTACCAGGACTGGCCGATTCCGTACGGCAGTCGCATGCCGGTGCGGTAGTCGCCGCCGGCGTACATCGGCGTCACCGCGGTGAACACCTGCTTCTCGCGGTCGGAGACCACCGCCGCGGGCGCCGCCGCGGCCAGCTCGGCGAAGGCCGGTTCGCCGTCGAAGGCGATCTGCCAGCCGCGGTCCTGCGCCCGGGCCACGAACAGCCATCCGGCCGGGTACGCGCCCTCCTGGTGCGGCGCGACCACGACGGCGGTGCCGAAGGCCCAGCGCTGGCCGGCCCGCCGGGTGATGTTCACCCGGGTGTCCGACGCGTCGGCGGCGCGCAGCGCCGGCTCCGCCTTCGTGGCCTGCTGGAGCAGCTTCGCGGTGACGGCGGTGGTCACGTCGGCCGATGGCGCCGCCTGGGCGACGCCGGGACTGGTGAGCATGCTCGCGCCGAGCAGTGCCGCGGCGGCGACACCGAGCGCGATCCGGAGACGGGGCATAGGTCCTCCTTCACCAACGGGTGGGAGGGAGGCTAGCGATTCTATCGATATCTGTCTACGTTCATGTCCTGTCGGCCGCGTCCGGCCAGGCACTCACCCGTTGGTGCCGACGTCCGGCCGGCTCGGCGGAGACGCCGGGCCGTTCGGGGCGATCGAGAGCGAGCCGTTCGGCCAGGACGGCTGGCGGCTGTCCGACAAGAGCGCGACTCGCCCCGTACCCGCACCTAACTTCGCCGGTATTCACAACCTTCTGCGGTGGGGGCTTCACTGTGAACAGAACACATGTCGTCACCGGCGGCACCGGCTTCGTCGGACTGGCGCTCGTCCTGGAACTGCTGCAGCGTACCGACGACGACGTGGTGTGCCTGGTGCGGCCCGGTGCGCAGGACCCCGACGCGCGGCTGCGCGGCCTGTTGGCCGCGGCGGCGCGCGCCTACGACCGACGCGTCGACCTCGACGGGCGGGTGCGAGCCGTCGCCGGCGACGTCAGCCGGCCGGACTGCGGGCTGCTGGAGCCGATCCACGGCCCGATCGCGGGCTTCTGGCACAGCGCCGCCTCACTGCGCTACGAGGAGTCCGCCGCGGCGGACATCTTCGCCACCAACGTCGACGGCACCCGGCATGCGCTCGACCTCGCCGACCGGCTCGGCGCCGCGTCGTTCAACTACGTCAGCACCGCCTATGTCGCGGGCACCCGGGACGGGGTGATCAGCGAGCGCCTGATCGCGCCCGACAGCAACAACAACGCCTACGAGCGCAGCAAGGCCACCGCCGAGGCGCTGGTCCACGGCCACGCCGGGACGGCGACCGGCATCCTGCGGCCCAGCATCGTGGTCGGCCACCGCGCCACCCGCGCGGTCGTCGGCAGCTACACCGGGATGTACGGCTTCCAGCGCCGGCTCGCCGCCTTCGCGCAGAGCCTGTCGGTACGGGCGCCGGAGCGGCTGCACCGGCCGGTGCGGATGCTGGTCGATCCGGGTACGCCGCTGAACTTCATCCCCGTCGACGTGCTGGTCGAGCAGCTGGTCGGCATCGCCGCCTCGGGCAGCCCGGAACGGATCTTCCATCTCACCAACTCGACTCCGCCGGCCGCCGGCGACGTGCTCAGGCGGATCTTCGCGCTGGCCGGGCTGCCGGAACCGGAGTACGTCAGCGACCCGTCCGAGCTGGACGACACCGATCGGGCGTTCGCCAAGGGCATCGAGTTCTACCGCTCGTACCTGGTCGGCGAGAAGCTCTTCGACCGGGTCAACAGCGACCAGGCGCTGGGTCGGACCGACGCGGGGCGGATGCCGTTCCCCGACGCCGAGATCACCGCCTACGCCCGCTGGTACCTCGACAACGTCCAGCGCCGCCGAGGGCCGGGGCGGCACCGGGCGACGCCCGCCCACTCGGCCCCACCCGCGCCGGCCGCCGCGCCGCGGCCGGCCGATCCGACCCGGATCGTCCTGCTCGGCGCCGGTTACACGTCGGTGTGGGCGTACAAGTCGCTACGGCGGCGGCTGGGCCGGCAGTTGCGCCGGGGCGACGTGGAGCTCGTCTTCGTGGACCCGCTCGGCTACCACTCGTACCACGGCTTCACCGCCGAGGTGCTCGGCGGCCTCATCGCCGAGGGGCACGAGCGGAGCCCGCTGCGGACCACCTGCCCGCGGGCGCGGCTGCTCCGGGGCACCGCGGAACACGTCGACCTGGGCCGCCGCGAGGTCGCCGTGGCGCTGGCCGGCGCCGCCGGGGAGACGCTGACGCTGCGCTACGACCACCTGGTCGTCGGCTGCGGCAGCCACGACGACCTGGCCCGGGTGGCGGGGCTGGCCGAGCACGGCTGGTCGCTGAAGAACCCGGGCGGTTCCGCGGCCGTGCGGGAGCGGCTGCTGACGCAGGTGGAGCTGGCCGACGCGAGCCCCGACGAGCAGACCCGACGGGAACTGCTCAGCGTGGTCGTCGTCGGGGGCGGCTTCACCGGCGTGGAGATGTCGGCCACGGTCGCCGAGGTCTTCCGCAGCCTGCGCCCTCGCTACCGGGTGCTGCGCGAGGTCGAGCCGCAGGTGCACCTCGTGCACGGCGGTCCCGACCTGCTGCCGCAGCTGCGTCCCCGGTTCGCCCGGCTGGCCGGGTACGCGCACCGCCAGCTCGTGCGCGCCGGCGTGCGGCTGCACCTGGACACCCGCGTGGTGCGGGTCGCCGCGGACGGCGCCCACCTCGACGACGGGTCGGTGCTGGCCAGCCGCCTGGTCGTGTCGACGTTGGGCCAGGCGGTGGCCCCGGTGCCGGGCACGGAGTCGCTGGAGTCCCGCCACGGCCGCCTGGTCACCGACGACTACCTGCGGGTCCGTGGCGGCGACGGGCGGGTGTGGTCCGGTGGCGACCACGCCCACCTGGTGCATCCGGTCAAGGGCGAGCCCTGCCCGGCCAATGCGCTGTGGGCGATCAAGCACGGCGGGTGGATCGGCGGGAACATCGCGGCGACGCTGCGCGGCCGGACACCCCGCCGGTTCACCTACCGGGGCCTCGGGCAGGCGGCGAGCCTGGGCGTCGGCCGGGGCGCCGTCGAGCTGTACGGGGTGCAGGTCACCGGCTGGCTGGGCTGGCTGATGCGGGCCGGGTTCTTCCTCTGGTTCATGCCCTCGCGGCGGCAGGCGGTACGCAGCCTCGTGGACCTGCTCGGCGCGCCCGTGCTGGGCCGGCGCCTCACCGCGTTGGCGGCGTCCGGCCGCCCGATCCGGCCGGGCAGCCCGGAACCGCTCGCGGTGCCGAGCCAGCCGCCCCGTCCGCCCCAGCAGCGCGATCGGCAACTACTCCGCCAGCGGGACCCGGGCCCGCACGAGCAGGTCCCCCAGCCGGAGCCCCGGTAGCGGGGCTGCCGGGCAACGATGCGGCATGACCTGACGGGAGGCGCCGTCGCGGTTCCGCGGTGAGCGCGACAACACGAGAACGAACCGGCCGGAGGCCCGGGGTTCGGTGACCCCGGGCCTCCGGCCGCGTCACGTCTGCCGCACGTAGGAAATCTTCCCTCAAGCCGTTGACTTCGGTGATTTTTAACACAACAATCGCCATCAATATCGACGGCTGTCGTTGTCGATCGGCACCTCGAGAGGGAGGTATCCATGGCAGCTGTGACAGGCGAGATGTCGTGGTTCTGCTGCGGTAGCGCGTGGGGCCCGTGCGGCACCACGGGCGGCGGCGCCTGCGGCACCTGCAAGTCCGGCAACTACCAGCACGCGTGGCCCAACGCCTCGGACGCATGCTGGTCCATCACCCGCCCGGACACGTGCGGGATGTCACTGTCCCGCCGCACCTGCGGCTTCCGGCACTACACCACCAACCTCTGCAGCGGCCTCCGGGTCGGCACCACCATCGCCGACTGCGGTCCGCAGACCGACCTCTGGTGCGGCGAGCGCAGCTGCTGCGGCTCGGCCTGCGGCACCAACCGCATCATCGACCTGACGCCCGCGGCGTACAGCGCGATCGCCAGTCTCTCCACCGGGCTGCGGCCCGTGTCGGTCGACATCGTCTGAGGGGGAGGGCATCATGAACCAGTCCCTGAACCGCCGCCGGCTGCTCGCCACCGCCGCGCTCGGTGGCCTCGTCGGCGCCACCGGCCTCGGCTCGCTCGCCCCCGAGGCGGCCTTCGCCGCCGAGGCCGTGACCGTCGAACCCGGCGCCCCGGACCCGAACTTCGCCGAGGGCCGGATCAGCAAGATCTCCGGCAACATGCTGCTGGTCACCGGCTCGGACACCGTCCTGCACTCGATCCGGATCACCAACGGCACGAGCATCTGGAAGCTGCACCCGACCACGTTCGACCAGGTGGCCGTCGGCGACGGGCTCTACGCCCGCGGCGTCCGGCTGCCCGACGGCACGCTCGCCGCGGACTCCGTGTGGGTCAACATCGTCAACCTGCACGCACACATCGCGTCGGTCGGCCGCAACATGCTGCACCTCGACCACAAGGGCCAGCGGATCGTGGCGCACGTGGTGCCCGGCCGCTCCGCCGCGGTCTACAACGGCACCCCGGCGGTCAGCGACATGTCCCTGCTGCGGGTCGGCCGGCACGTCCAGGTGCTCGGTGCCTGGCACCCGGACACCAACGAGATCAGCATCGCCACCGTCTACGCCGCCGCCTGACCGGCACTACCCCCGGGCGGTGCGCCGCCGCGTACCGCCCGGGTGCCGCCCGCCGGACAACCCGTTGGAGGAACCCATGATCGAAGTACTCGCGGCGCTGCAACCGCTGGTCCTCGGTGCGGTGCTGATCTGGTCCGCGCGCGTCAAGCTGTTCAGCCGGCGCGCCGCCGCGGCCGCCAACCGCTCGGCGCTCGTCCGCCTGATCGGGCAGGACCGGGCGCTGCCCGCGTACCGGGTGCTCGGCGGCGTGGAACTGACCCTCGGCGCGCTGCTCCTGGCGCCACCCGCGCTGCGGCTGGAGGCGATCGCCGCGACCGGGCTGGCCGTCGGCTTCCTCGCCTACCTCACGTACGCCCGCCGAGTGGCGCCGACCTCCTCCTGCGGCTGCCTGAGCGCCCAACCGATCCCCGTCTCCGGCCGCAGCCTGGCTCGGGCCGGCCTCCTGGTGGCGGCGGGCGTCCTCGCCGGCCTGGCCGCCGGCGGTTGGTGGACCGCGCTCGCGGCGCGGCCGCTGGCCGGCGCCGCGGTGCTGCTCGCCGAACTGGCGCTGGTGGTGGCGCTCTCGCCGGAGCTGGACGCGGCCTGGCTGCTGCCGCTGCGCCGGCTGCGCGCCTGGCTCACCCACCCGCTGCGGGGCGGCTCCGGCGTACCCCTGCTCGCCGCCGTGCAGCAGATCCAGCTCAGCGACGCCTACCGGCGGGTGGCGCCGCTGCTCCGCTCCGACGTGCGGGAGCACTGGGACGACGGCGACTGGCGCTTCGTCGGGCACGCCGCGCACTACCAGGGCCGTCCGGTGACCGCGGTGTTCGCCGTGCCACTGGCCGACCCGGAGCCGGACGCGGTGCGCGTCGCCGTGGTGGACGACGCCTCCGGGGAGACGCTGCTGAGCCTCGCCGGCACGCCCCGGCCCGCCGGCCCCCGACTCACCGTCGTCCCGGCCTAGCGGCTACGGAAGCGCAACGGGTCGTCGGCCCTCTCGTCGGCCAGGCGGGATCACCAGCTCCCGGTGGTCCCGCCTGATGCGGGCGGCGGGCGATCGGCTTCCGTGACGTCAGGGGCCAACGCGGCGGGCCGGGCCGGGGACCGCCCGGCCAGGTGGGCGCGGTAGATCTCGACGCCGACCACGAGATCCTGCCACGGCATGCCAACCCCCTTGAACAGCCGTGGTCCGCCGGCCGGCAGCCGCGTGCGACCGGTCACCAGGTCCCGCAGCGGATACAGGTCCTCGGCGCGGACGACGCCGGCGGACAGCGGAATGACGATGTCCCCCGCCTCGCGCCGGGTGCCGGCGAGCGACTCGACGACGACCCGGGAGCGGGCGACCAGCCTGTCGTCCACCTCGCGATGGTGCGGCGAGTGCGCACCGATCGCCACGACGACGGCGTCGGCCTTCACCAGCGCGCCGTCGAACAGCGGCGTGGCGGCGCTGGTGCAGCAGCAGATGAGGTCCGCCTGGGTCACCGCCTCCGTGCACGAGCCGGGATCGAACAGGCGTGCCGGCACGCCCCGGCCGTCGCACCACGCCGCGAGCCGTTCGCGCCGCGGGCCGTCCCTGCCCACCAGCGCGACCTCGCTGATCTCGTACAACGCGAGCATCGCCGCGACGTGGGCACGCGCCTGCGGACCGGTGCCGAACACCGTCAGCCGCAGCGGCGCGCCGGCCGTCGCGGGCAGCAGGTGCCGCACCGCGAGTGCGGACACCGCGGGGGTACGCAGGTTCGTCAACGCGGTGCCGTCGATGAGGGCCGCCGGCCGCTGCCCCGGTCCTTCGAACAGGACGAACGCTCCCTGGATCAGCGGCAGGCCCCGGCCGGCGTTGTCCGGGGTGCTGGTGAGCAGCTTGCAGCCGGTGTACCCGCCCCGCGTGGCGGGCATGACCAGCAGCTCGCCGGCCTGCGTGGCCACCCGCGAGCGGGGTGTCTCCCGTTCCGGGTCGAGCCCCTCGCGAAGCGCGGCCGCCAGGGCGTCCACCGCGGCCCGGATCGGGACCTCCGCGACGGCCGCCCCGGAGATCAGCCGCAGACCTCCGAAGGAGCCGATCGGCTCGGTCACGGTGGCCTCCGACGACGAACGGGTGACGGGACCCCAGCAGGTTACGAGGTAGGCCGTCGTGGGGTCACGCGCAGGTCCCGTCGCGTCGGCAGCCTCGCCCCATGCCCGCTTCGGCGCATAGCTCACCGTTGTCCGATCTTCTTGGCAATCCGGCCGACAGGCCAACCTGCTCCATACATCTGGCGGCTCCTCCTCGGACACCGATTGCCGATAGGTTGCACCAGTCCATCCCCCTATCGAAGGCCCCAGCTTTGAAGCTCCGAAGCACGCGCAGACCCCTCAGTGTGTTGGGCGTACTCGTCACGAGCGGTGCGCTCGCCCTGACCAGCAGCGCTCCAGTCCTCGCCGCCGAAACGGCGACCCCCTTCATCAGCGAAATTCACTACGACAACGCCGGTACCGACACCGGCGAGGCGATCGAGATCGAGGCGCCGGCCGGCTTCGACCTGACCGGCTGGCAGATCGTTCTCTACAACGGAGCGAACGGTGCGGCGTACAACACCCGCACGCTGAGCGGCCCGGTGCCGGCGGCCGGTGTGGTCGTCGCCAACTACCCGACCGACGGTATCCAGAACGGCTCCCCCGACGGGGTCGCGCTGGTCTCTCCCACCGGGACGGTGGCGGAGTTCCTCACCTACGAGGGCACGCTCACCGCGGTCGGCGGCCCCGCCAACGGGATGACCGGCACCGACATCGGGGTCGAGGAGACCTCCACCACCCCTGCCGGCCAGTCGCTGCAGAAGATCAACGGCAGCTGGAACCCCCCGGCGGCCAACACCTTCGGGGCCAAGAACGGCGGCGGCAACCCCGACCCGGGCCCCGACCCGGCTCCGGGCTGCACCGTCCCGGTCGACCGCACGATCGCGGAGGTCCAGGGCGCCGGCACCGCCACGCCGCTGGCGGGCACCCGGGTCACCGTCGAGGGCGTGGTGACCGCCGACCACCGCACCGGCGGCTACAACGGCATCTACGTGCAGACCGCCGGCAGCGGCGGAGACCGTCCGGTCGCCGCCGGCACCGCCTCCGACGGCCTCTTCGTCTACCTCACCACCAACACCGCGAACCACCCGTCGATCGCCATCGGCGACCGGGTACGGGTCAGCGGCACCCCGAGCGAGTTCAACGGCCTCACCCAGCTGAGCATCGCGGCCAAGAGCGACGTGCAGATCTGCGAGCACGGCGCGGCGCTGCCCGCCCCGGTCCCGGTCAGCCTGCCGCTGGCCGACGACGCCCGCGAGTCGGTCGAGTCGATGCTGGTGGCGCCGGTCGGCCAGTACACCGTCTCCGAGGTGTACAACACCAACCGGTACGGCGAGGTCGTGCTGGCCGCCGGTGACCGCCCGGCCCGGAACGCGACCGATGTCGCCCGCCCGGGCTCGGACGCCGCCAAGCAGGTGATCGCCGACAACAAGCTCCGCCGGATCCTGGTCGACGACGGCAAGACCACCAACCTGGCCACGGCCGGGCAGCTGCCGCCGTACCTGTCCAAGGAGAACCCGCTGCGGGTCGGCGACTCGGTCGAGGCGTTCGGGCCGTCGGTGCTGTCGTACGGCTTCAACGAGTGGCGGCTGCAGCCGACCACGCCGGTCAGCGCGGACACTCCGTCGGCGGGCCGGACCATCTTCAAGGCCACCAACCCGCGTACCTCCGCGCCGGCGAACGTCGGCGGGGACGTACGGCTGGCCAGCTTCAACGTCCTCAATTACTTCGTCCACTTCGGCGGGGACGCCCGTGGCGCGGCGAACGAGGCCGAGCTGGCCAAGCAGGAGGCGAAGATCGTCGCGGCGATCAGCGCCCTGGGCGCCGACGTGGTGGGGCTCGAGGAGATCGAGAACTCGGTACGGTTCAACGCCGGCGACCCGCAGCAGGCACTGAAGCGCCTGGTCAACGCGCTCAACGCCAAGGAGGGCGCGGGCACCTGGGACTACGTCCGCAGCCCGGCCGAGCTGCCCGCCCCGGCCCAGCAGGACTTCATCACCACGGCGATCATCTTCAAGCCGGCGAAGGTCCAGCCGAAGGGACCGTCGCGCTCGGTCAACGACGAGACCGTGTGGTTCAACGCCCGCGAGCCGATCGCCCAGACCTTCACCGCGGGGAAAATCTCCTTCACCGTGGTCGTCAACCACCTGAAGTCCAAGGGCGGCACCGGGACCGGCGACAACGCCGATGCCGGTGACGGTCAGGGCAGCTGGAACGGCGACCGGGTCCGGCAGGCCACCGCGCTGACCGCCTTCGTCGACCGGGTCAAGGCCGACAGCGGCACCGACGACGTGCTGCTGCTGGGTGACTTCAACGCCTACACCCAGGAGGACCCGATGCAGGTCCTCTACCAGGCCAAGTACCAGGATCTGAACGACACCGGCAAGGCCACCTACGTGTTCGGCGGCGAGTCGGGATCGCTCGACCACGCGCTCGTCTCCCCGTCGCTGGCGTCGCGGGTGACCGGGGTCGACGTGTGGCAGATCAACGCGGTCGAGTCGTTCGCCTTCCAGTACGACGGGCTGTCCGCCTTCTACGAGGCGAACCCGTACCGGGCCAGCGACCACAACCCGGTCGTGGTGGGCATCAGCACCAGCGCCAAGCCCGTCAACCTGCAGCTGCTGAGCATCAACGACTTCCACGGTCGGCTGGAGTCTCCGGCCACCGTCGGTGGTCAGCCGGTCGGCGGCGCCGCCCAGCTCGCCGGCCTGGTGGGCCAGCTGCGGGCGCAGAACCCGAACACCGCGTTCATCTCCGCCGGTGACAACATCGGCGCGTCCACGTTCATCTCGGCGATCGACGGGGACACCCCGACGATCGACGCGCTGAACGCCGCCGGGCTGGCCGCCTCGGCGGTCGGCAACCACGAGTTCGACAAGGGCATGGCCGACCTCACCGGCCGGGTGTCCGACCGCGCCGACTTCCCGTACCTGGGCGCCAACGTCTACCGCGGCGACACCCGGGCGCTGCCGGCGTACTCCGTCAGCACGGTGGGTGGGGTCCGGGTCGGCTTCGTCGGCGTCGTCACCGAGCAGACCGCGTCGCTGGTCAGCCCGGACGGCATCGCCGGCCTGACCTTCCGCGACCCGGTCGCCGAGGCCAACCTGGTCGCCGGGCAGCTCAAGGACGGCAACCCGGACAACGGCGAGGCCGACGTGGTGGTCCTGCTCGCGCACGAGGGCGCGGCGACGGAGCACATCAACTCCGCCGACGCGCTGGCCAACGACCCGGTGTTCGGCAAGTTCACCCGGGTCAACGCCACCATCGACGCGATCTTCAGCGGCCACACCCACCAGCCGTACGCGTTCAAGCTCCCCGTGCCGGGGTCGGACAAGCTGCGTCCGGTGGTGCAGGCCGAGGACTACGGCAAGCGGCTGGGCAAGGTCACCCTCACCTTCGACCCGAACACCGGTTCGGTGACCGGCGCCGACGCGCAGCTGGTCGACGTGGTCGGCGCGCCGCAGGACGCGGCGGTGGCCGACATCGTGGCCGCCGCCAAGGCCAAGGCCACCGAGCTGGGCAAGCAGCAGCTCGGGTCGATCACCGCGGACGTCAAGCGGGCCTACACCAACGGCAACGAGGACCGGGGCAAGGAGTCGGCGCTGGGCAACTTCATCGCCGACGTGCAGCTCGCCGGCACCAAGGACGCCGGCCGGGGCGGGGCGCAGATCGCGTTCATGAACCCGGGCGGCCTGCGCGCCGACCTGCTCTACCGGACCGACGGCACGGTGACCTACGCCGACGCCTTCGCGGTCCAGCCGTTCGCCAACGACGTGGTCACCAAGAGCTACACCGGCGCCCAGATCAAGCAGGTGCTGGAGGAGCAGTGGCAGCCCGACGGCGCGTCCCGTCCGGTGTTGTGGCTGGGTGTCTCGAAGGGGTTCAGCTACACCTACAACCCCGAGGCGCCCAAGGGCTCCCGGATCACCTCGATCAAGCTCAACGGCACGCCGCTCGACCCGTCGGGCACGTACCGGGTCACGGTGAACTCGTTCCTCGCCGCTGGTGGCGACAACTTCACCACCCTCGGCCAGGGCACCAACCCGGCGACCACCGGTGACAACGACCTCACCATGCTGGTGAGCTACTTCGCCGCGAACTCGCCGGTCACCGCGGACACCCAGCCGCGCTCGGCGATCGGGCAGGCCGGGCCGCAGTGCACCACGACCATCACCGGCACCTACGCCAAGCCGCTGGTGGTCACCGCCGGCCTGACCTGCCTGGAGAACGCCACCATCGGCGGCTCCGTCACGGTCAACCCGGGCGCCTCGCTGGTGGTCACCGGCGGCACCATCGGCGGACCGGTGTACGCCACCCGCCCGGTGCTGTTCGAGCTCTCCGACGCCACGGTGTCCGGCCCGGTGACGGTGTCCGGCGCGACCGGCGAGCTGGAGATCAGCAAGGGCAAGGTGAACGGCCCGGTGTCGGTCACCGCCAACACCGGTGGGGTGCGGATCGACACGGTCACCGTCGGCGGTCCGATCAGCGCCAACGGCAACGCCGGCAGCCAGCCGGTGGTGGTCGCCGGGAACACCATCGGCGGGCCGCTGGCCTGCTCGGGTAACACCCCGGCCCCGATGAACGAGAGCCGGCCGAACAGCGTGAAGGGCCCTGCCTCGGGGCAGTGCGCGCGACTGTAGTCCGGACGTGATCCCCGGTCAGCGGCCGGAGCCTGGCAGGCTCCGGCCGCTGACCCGTTGTGGGGGCACGCGCGGCCCGCCTCAGCCTCGCTCGCGGGCACCAGTGCCGCGACCACGGCGGAGGCGGGCGTTGCTACGCTCGCCGACGTGGGCGTGGACGTCGAGCTGGTCCGGGTCGAGCAGCTGGGTACGAGCCCGCGCCGCCGGCGGGAACATGAAATTGCCGTGGTCGGCGATCCACTCTTCCGGTTCGCTGCCCTTCTTGAGCGCTCCCAACACGCTGGCCGGACACCGATGCTGGACCGCATCGATCCCTACGGCTCACTGGAACTAACGCCCGCCGAGATGAACCAGTTTCTCGGCGAGTTGGACGTTCTCGCCGCGCTCGTCGAGGACATCGGTGAGCGGCAGGTGCTCGACGCCGTTCGAGGGCTCGCCAAGCGATGTCTCGCCGATCCGGACCTGCGGCTCCGATTCGCCGGCGACTAGGTCCCGTCTGGAGTTGTGATCACGGTGGTGTGGCGGCCGGCCGGTCGGCCGCTCCATGCTGCCACCCAGTTACCTGCAGAACTTCAGGCAGGCTGCTTAGCCTGGGCGGCGTCCCCATGCCGAGATCAGCGGCGCGAGGGTGAGGTCGAGCTCGCCGGCATCGACGGCGGCCAGGTGCGCGTCGATCTCGACGTCGTTGGCCAGCCCTGCGGCGAGCAACTCGGCGCGGACCATGCGCACCGTCGCAGCCTCCAGCCGGTCGCAGGCTACCCCGCCGACCGGGAAGCAGCCGGCCGCCGTAACGTCGACCAGGCCCGCCGCACGCAACGCCCGCGGCAGCGTACGGCCGTAGCGCAGATCGGCGCCGCGGCGGGTCATCAACTCCCGGACGGCGCGCCGCAGTCGGTTGGCGCGCCGCTGCGCCGGGCCAACCTCATCGAGGCAGGCCAGCGGCTGCAGCTCGGTGTCGGCATCCTCTATCAATAGCCAACCGCCGGGCCGCAGCGCCGCCACCATCGTCGCCAACGCCCGGGCACGGTCGGGCACGTGAACGAGCACGAGCCGCGCGTGCACCAGGTCAAACGTGCCTGGCTGCGGCGGCGGGTCCCCGACGATGTCGTGCCGGAGCACCTCGTACCCGCCGTGCGGGTCCAACCAGGCCGGATTGATGTCCGTGGCCAGCACGTAACCGGTTGGTCCGACGGCCGCGGCGAGTGCCTCGGGAATGCTGGGGCCTCCGGCACCAACTTCCCAGCAGCGCCAGCCCGCCCTCACTCCGAGCCGGTCGAAGTGCCCACGCGTGACACCGTCGAACAGCTCGGCCAGCCAGGTGAACCGCTCGCCCGCCTCCACCCGGGCGTTGTCGAGCAGGTAGCGGTGATCCGGCGAAGATCCGGGGGAGTCCGGCGATGGGGGCCCGGACCGCGCGCCAGCAGAATTCACCGGCCCGCCCGCGGTCGTGTCCGGCTCGGGCCCGGGGTCGACGACGGGCTGCGATGAACTCATGCCCACATCCTCACGCCCGACCCCGTGCTGTGTCAGCGCGACACGGGATGAAGCCAGACACAGCCCGGCTCCAGCCAACCAGGCCGACCCCTCACCCTCGACACGATCGCCCGCTCATCCGGGACCT
Source organism: Micromonospora sp. RTBAU3-60 (assembly GCF_054963695.1). NCBI lineage: Bacteria > Bacillati > Actinomycetota > Actinomycetes > Micromonosporales > Micromonosporaceae > Micromonospora > Micromonospora sp. RTBAU3-60. Next base: position 175,104 of record NZ_JBUEGB010000001.1, read on the forward strand.
CGGTGTCCCGACGCTCCCCCGGCCGCCTGGCCGCGCTGCGCCAACTCGTCCTCCAGGCCCCGGCGCCGATCGTCGCTCAGTCCTGTTTGGAGCAGCCGACCGGCCGGCCCCCACACCACTGTGATCACAACTCCAGACGGGACCTAGCTCTCCGCCGCGCCGAACACCGACGAACGCGGAGCCCCGCTGGCGGGCCGGCGGCGCTGCGGTGATTCAGCGGCGGCGGTAGGAGTTGGACGCTATCGAGACGCCGATCGCGGCGAAGATGACTTGGAGGGCCAGCTCGATCCAGTCGATGCCCCAGGTCTCCGCCACGCCGAGCACCGTGGCGACGAGGGTGCCGAGGACCGCGGCGACCACGCCGATGAGCACCGTGAGCCAGATCGGGATGCTCTGCCTGCCGGGTACGACCAGTCGGCCCAACGCGCCGATGATCAGACCGACGATGATCGCGGAGAGGATGCCGGTGACTTCCACGAGAGACCTGCCTTCCGACGGAATGTCGCTGCCCTCGATCATCGCCGGGGCTGGCAAGTCGCCACACCACCGGCCGTTCGAGGACGCTCGCCGGGAACGGGAAGCACGCCTGCTCGCCCTCGACCCGAACGGCGACCACGCGACGGTCCACGCCCGCCCCGGTAGGTCGTCCGCGCCCACGTCCGGCCACCTGGACGCCAGGCTCAGCAGCTTGCCGGGGCCGCCGCCGACATGAGCCGGCGTGGTGGTCACGCTCGTCCTCGGCGCCGCCGTCTTCGCCACCTTCTCGCTGATCATCGCCTGCCTGGTGCGGACCCGGGAACGGTTCCTCGGCATCGGCCAACTCCTCACCATGCCCCTGTTCTTCGCCTCCAACGCGATCTATCCCGTCGCGATCATGCCGCCCGCGCTGCAGTGGCTGGCCCGCGTCAATCCGCTCAGCTATCAGACCGACATCCTGCTCACCCTGATGCTGACGGGCGGCCGCAGCACCTTCGGGCTGCCGGTGGACTTCGCGGTGCTGATCTGCTCGCTGGTGCTTCTCGTCGTCATCGCCGCGCGCCTCTACCCGCGCGTCGTGCGGTGAGTCCGGGCTGCCGGGCACGGCTTGAGCGAGCCCTTCTCGCGCCGCGACTCGGCGGGCGTCCATCCCGGACATCCGTCCGTACCGTCGGTGGGAAGTCCCGATCGTGGTCGGGGCCTTCCCGCTGAGCAGCATTCGGTTGTCCCGCCGTTCTCAAGAGGTTCGCATAAATGTGACGGGCACCACGCCCGACTTTCCAAATATCGTGCGCCCATTCTCACCAATCGCCGGGCTGTAATCCCTTTCCCCGGGTCCGGTCCGGCACCCGCCTCGTCCGGGTGCCGCCCCGCCTGTGTCGAATCGCCGCAGGCCGCAGCCGGTCACCCCGGCCGGAAATCCTGTCCATAACAGATATCGCCAACTGCCGCCACCACAATTCCCGCCGGCGGGAACCGGCCGCGTCCGATGACCGACACCGCCACGGCTTTCCCAGTTGCTGCCAAGGTCGCGCTGGCCTGCTATGAGTCGACGCACCGCTGTCCACGAAACGGCAGCCGACCGCAGGAGGCGGCGCACGCCGCCGCCCGATCGGACGTTCGGACGGCGAGCGGCCGCCATTCGGTCGAATGAGTCGGGATTGTCAACCGAATCTGTCCATTGTCTTCGGTCGACGTGTCACTAACCGGTCAAAGGCTTTACCGAAAGGCACGCCGATATCAATGCTCACTCGGGGCCAAACAATGGCCCGGTCGACGCGGGCCCGACCACGGCCCAGCATCAGCGAGAGGAACACGAATGTTCAGCACGAAGGCCACCGGGCCCGCACGAACGGCGTTCGCCGTGCTCGTGTCGGGCGCGATGGTGGCACTCGCGGTCGGCACCGGTCCGGCGTACGCCGCGGACCCGAACGACGCCGCGAAGGCGCGTGCCACCCCCGCCTACCAGCCGGCGCGGGGCGAGACGTGCGGGCTACGCCCGTCGGCGAGCAAGAGCCTCAAGGACGAGACGCTGAGCTGCCTCGGCGTCGAGGCCAAGCTGGACCGCACTCCCGCCGTGGGCGAGACCGCGACCCTCCGGGTCACCGTGCGCGGCCAGGGCAAAATCGGACCGAGCGAGATCAGCGTCACCCTGCCGGCCGAGCTGGAGTGGGTCCAGACGCCGGCCGAGTTCGGTGCCCAGGACCGCAAGAGCACCCTGCCCGAGCGGGCCGGCACGGTCTCCGTCGCCCGGACGACCCGCACGCTGCGCGCCGACGACCGCTTCGCGTTCAGCGGCGTGGTCCGCGCGGTCAAGGCGGGGCAGGTGCAGATCCAGGTGCGGGCCACCGCTCCGCACGGCAAGGACGTCCAGGCCGGTCAGGACGACGTCTTCCTGACCATCGGGGAGAAGCCCGGGGTGTCCCGGCTCGGCCACGCCACGCCGGCCGGCGACAACGCCACCAAGCCCGTACCCACGGCGGCGCGCGCCCCCCGGCTGGCCGGGCAGAAGCCGCGCAGCGTCGGCGTGGACCGGGTGGCCGGCGAGGCGCGGGCGGAGGCCACGGCCAAGGGCCTGACCGCGATCAGCCCGCAGGCGGCGTGCGACACCCGGGTGGCCGGGAACTGGAGCTACCAGGACCAGAACGGCAGCTGGCACAACCAGATGAACTTCCAGGTGCAGGTCTGGGACGACGACACCTTCGGCGACTCGCTGCTCGCCACCGGCGTGACCGACGCCAACGGCAACTACAACATCTGCTTCGACTCGCAGGTCGAGGGCTGGCCGGACAGCGGCACCGCCGACATCTACCTCCGCTTCATCAGCTCGAACTCGCTGTGGCGGGTGCAGCGTGGCGGCAACCCGCTGTCCTTCCAGACCGGCACGACCAACGACGTACCCACCGGCAGCACGCTGAACCTCGGCTCGCTCACCGCCGCGGACGGCGCGCTGCAGCGCGGCCTGCACGCGTTCGACGCCGCGAACGACGCCTGGCTGTGGATCCCGAAGCCGAACAACCTCTGCTGGGACCAGGACGACACGAGCTGCCGGCAGGTGGTCATCAACTGGGCCCCGGACTCGACCGACGGCACCTACTACAACATCGGCGACAACCAGGTCCACCTGGCCGCCGACGACCCGAACGCGCCCGTCACGGTGGTGCACGAGATCGGCCACGCGGTGATGGACGACCTGTACAACGACAGCTTCCCGTCCGCGCCCAACTGCAGCCCGCACAGCATCACCGGCGCCAGCTCCGCGGGCTGCGCCTGGACCGAGGGTTGGGCCGAGTGGTTCCCGGCGACCGTCTACAACGATCCGTTCTACCGCTGGCCGAACGGCGCCTCGTTGAACCTGGAGAACGCGAGCTGGGGCAACGGCTGGGGCGAGGGTGACACGACCGAGGGCCGGATCGCCGGCGCCCTGATCGACATCACCGACTACGCCAACGAGGCGACCTGGGATCGGTACGGGGAAGGCCCGCTGAACATCTGGACCACCTCCCGACGGCACAACTCGGTGAACTTCGCGGACTTCTGGGCCCAGCGCGCCGCGGACGGGTTCAACGTGGCCGACTCCGGCGCCCTCGCGTCCGTCTACCAGAACACGATCGACTACCAGTTCCGGGACCCGCTGGGCAACTACGCCCCGCTCACCCGGCCGGCGCCGATCCCGCCGCACAACTTCGGCTACTCGACCTCGTGGAACTACTGGTCGGTGGTCGCGCTCAAGCCCAACTCCGGCGACCTGGACCTGCAGCTGTGGGACGACCGGGGGCAGGGCGCCTACCTGGCCGGCAGCGCCCAGGGCGGGACCAACGTCGACTTCGTCGCGGTCGACTCCAACCGCCGTGCGCTGGGTGACTACTACCCGCGGGTGGTCAACTACTCCGGCGGCGGTGGCTACCGGATCGAACTCGCCCAGGGCGCCGCGGTCCTGAACGCCGGCAGCAGCACGATCACCATGGGCACGAACAACGTGGCCACGGTGCGGGACACCTACCTGACCGCCGGGGTGCCGGTCACCATCTCGGTGGCGACCACCAACACCGGCCAGGACGCGGAGCTGTTCGTGCTGGACAGCGACTCGGCCAACGCCGGCACCTGGATCCGCTCGCGGTCCAGCGCGGTGGCCACCGCCACGAGCGGCGGGGCCGGCGCGACCGAGACGATCACCCTCACCCCCATCCGCAGCGCCTGGTACGGGGTCGTCGTGATCAACAAGGCGGGCTCCGGCAACTACACCCTCACCCGGTCCTGATCGTCGGGACCATTCCGGAACAACCGGTCCGGGGACGCCGACCATGGCGTCCCCGGACCGCCGTCCGTCCCCGGCGCGCTCCGGCCGGGACGGAACCGGCGGCACCGTCGTGGCGTCCGACCGGCGTGACCGCGACCCAGGAGGGCGATCCGATGCACCGAGGCAGAACGCTGACCCTGCTCGCCGTGCTCGCCGCAGCGGCGACAACCGCCGGCTGCGCCGGCCGGGGCGGCGGGGAACCGGAGCCGCCGACCGGTGGTGAGGCGCTGGTGCTGCGGCTGAGCGAACTGCCCGGCATGCTGGCGCCCGGTGGCGCCGCGGCCGTACCCCCGAGCTTCTCCCTGTTCGGTGACGGCCGGCTGATCAGCGTCGCCGCTCGGCCCTTCGGTGGCTGGCCGCAACTGCGCGAGGACCGGATCCCGCCGGACGGCGTACGCGATCTCTTCCGCGACGCGGCCGCGCTGCCGAACCATGCGCCGGTCGACGGCCCGGACGCGCCGGTCGTCCGGGTCGTCGTCGGCGCGACCGGCGGGCCGCGCACGGTCACCCTCCCCCGCTCCGACCCGGCGGCCACGCGGCTGCGGGCGGCGCTCGCCGGTCACGCGGCCGGGTCGCTGGTGCCGTACCGGCCGGCGGCCGTGGCGATCGTCGCCACGCCCGCCGATCCCACGGAACCGGCCCGGCCCTGGCCGTTGCCGACGCTGGCCGGTGAACCCCTGACGGGCACGGGAGCCGGCGCCAGCTGCCTGGTGCTGCGCGGCGCCGACCTGGAAACGGTCCGTCGGGAGACGGCCACGGCCGGCGCCGAGACGCGCTGGCGCAGCGCCGGTCAGGTGTGGCAGGTGGCACCACGCCCGCTGCTGCCCGACGAGACCGGCTGCGCGGACCTGTAGCCGCCACCCGGGTCGCTAATCCGCCGGCCGGGCGCGGTCAGCGCGCCCCCGCCCGGGTCACCGGGGAGCGGCTTGTCATCCCGCCCGCTCGGGGAATGCGGCACGGGCGGCCCGCCGGTCGGCCAGAGTCAGGGTGGGCACTCACCCGGGTGCCGGGCAGGGGCGGATCGAGCGATCATGGCGGGGCCGGCTGAGGGCAGCCACGACAGGCGCCCGGGCGGCAGGCCGGGGCGGGCGGTATCGCGCGGGGCAGTCCGGCTGCTCGGCGGCCCGGGCCGGATCCGGGTCGTGTTGCTGCTGGGTGGAGCGCTGGCGCTGAACAGTGCGGACACCGGCACGCTCGGCGCGGCGGCGAACCAGTTGGAGGCGGACCTCGGCATCAGCCACGCCCAGCTCGGCCTGCTGGCCACGGCCTCATCGGGCGTCGGCGCCGTCGCCTCCGTGCCGCTGGGCGTGCTCGCCGACCGGACCAACCGGGTCCGCCTGCTGGTGATCACCACTGCGCTGTGGGCCGCGGCCATGGCCGTCGGCGGCCTCGCGCCCAGCTACGGGTGGCTGCTGCTGTCCAGACTGCTGCTCGGCGCCGCCGTGGCCGCAGCCGGCCCCGTGGTGGTCTCGCTGACCGGCGACTTCATCCCACCCGCCGAGCGCGCGGGAGTGCTCGGCTGGATCCTCGCCGGCGAGCTCATCGGTGCCGGCGCCGGCCTGCTGGCCGGTGGCGAGATCGCGGCGGCGTACTCCTGGCGGTACGCGTTCTTCCTGCTCGCGGCGGCGAGCGCGGGCCTGTCGGTGGCGCTCTGGTGGCTGCTGCCCGAGCCCGCCCGGGGTGGCGCCAGCCGGCTGCCGCCCAGCGAGGACGCCGCCGAGCCGGGCCGGCGACCGGATTCCGGGCAGCAGCCCACCGGTCGGGCACAGGCGGCGGTGTCCGCGAGCGGGGTCGCGCCGGCGGGCGACCGGGTGCTGACCGGTGATCCGAACGGGTGGTCCCTGAGCCGGGCGGCGGCCTACCTGCTCTCGATCCCCACGAACCGGCTGCTGATCGTGGCCTCGTCGATGGGCTACTTCTTCTTCGCCGGCATGCGCACGTTCATCGTCGTCTTCGCCGTCCGGCACTTCGGCATTCCGCAGACGACGCTGGGCGCCCTCGTGCCGCTCATCGGGGTGGTGGCGCTGGCCGGCACGGTGCTCGCCGGCCGGCTCACCGACCGGGCGCTGGCCCGCGGCCACACCGGCGTCCGCATCGTCGTGCCGGCCGCCGGCTACGTCGCCGCCGCGCTGCTGTTCGTACCCGGGGTGTGGTCCAGCTCGGTGGTGGTGGCGCTCCCGCTGATCGCGCTCGGCGCCGGTGCGCTCGCGGTGGCCAACCCGCCGCTGGACGCCGCCCGGCTGGACATCGTTCCCGGCCGGCTGTGGGGGCGGGCGGAGAGCCTGCGGACCGTCCTGCGGCTGACCGCCGAGGCGGCCGCCCCGGCCACCTTCGGCTGGCTGGCCGACCAGCTCGGCGGCCCGGCCGGGCGGTCCAGCGGCATCGGCCTGCGGAACGCGTTCCTGATCATGCTGATCCCGCTGGCGGCCAACGGCCTGATCATGATCGCCGCTCGCCGCAGCTATCCGGTCGACGTGGCCACCGCGGCGGAGTCGGACCGGACGTCGAACGGCTGATCGGGGCCCGGCGGGCGGAGGCCAGCGCGCTCTGGGCGAGGCATTAGAAGCGATTTCAAGCGGTAGGGGTGATCAGCATGGTTATGCTCGGTTTGCACATGTTCCAGGTGACTCCATCGCCCACGGCGCCACCCGCACCACCCACGGCCGGATCACCGCATCCGCAGGTGCAACGCCCCGCTGCCGGGGGGCGATCGACGCCCGGCCGGCCGCTGCCGACGGGGTTGTGGCCGCTGGGTTCGCGCACGACCGGCCGGACGGAGAGATGATGTCCCTGCTTGACACCGTCAACCAGCCCGACGACCTCAGGCGGCTCACCCACGACCAGCTCCGGCTGCTCGCCGGGGAGATCCGGACGTTCCTGGTCGAGGCGGTCTGCCGCCGTGGCGGGCACCTCGGCCCCAACCTCGGCATGGTCGAGCTGACCATCGCGCTGCACCGGGTGTTCCAATCCCCGCGCGACCGGATCATCTTCGACACCGGCCACCAGGCGTACGTCCACAAGCTGCTCACCGGCCGCCAGGCTGGGTTCGCCCAGCTGCGCGGTTCGGGCGGGCTGTCCGGCTATCCGCGGCGGGCCGAGTCGCCGCACGACCTGGTGGAGAACTCGCACGCCTCCACCGCGCTGTCCTACGCCACCGGACTGTGCCGGGCGTACGCCCTGGACGGGCCCGACCGCACCGTGGTCGCGATGATCGGCGACGGCGCCCTCACCGGTGGCCTGGCCTGGGAGGCCCTGAACAACCTGGCCGCGTCACCCGGCCGGGTGGTGGTCGTGCTCAACGACAACGGCCGCTCGTACGCGCCGACCGTGGGCGGCCTGGCCGCGCATCTCGCGTCGCTGCGCGCCGGGTCACCGGACCGGCGCGACGGGTCGACGGCCGGCTCGGAGTTCTTCCAGGCGCTGGGCCTGAGCTACCTGGGCCCGATCGACGGGCACGACGTCGCCCAGCTCGAAGCGGCGCTGCGGCAGGCCCAGGAGTCGGACCGGTCCGTCGTGGTGCACTGTGTCACCCACAAGGGGCACGGCCACCCGCCGGCCGAGGCCGACGAGGCCGACCGGCTGCACACGGTGGGTGTGGTGGACCCGGCCACCGGGCAGCCGACCGGTTCACCCGGCCGCACCTGGACGGACGTCTTCGCCGAGGAACTCGTCGCCATCGGCGGACAGCGCCCGGACCTGGTGGCGGTCTCCGCGGCGATGCTCGGCCCGACCGGACTCACCGGCTTCGCCGCGCGCTATCCCGAGCGGACCGTCGACGTGGGCATCGCCGAACAGCACGCCATCACCTCGGCGGCCGGGCTCGCGTTCGGCGGCAAACACCCGGTGGTGGCGGTCTACGCCACCTTCCTGAACCGGGCGTTCGACCAGGTCCTGCTCGATGTGGGGCTGCACCGGCTGCCGGTCACCCTGGTGCTCGACCGGGCCGGGATCACCGGCCCGGACGGGCCGAGCCATCACGGCATGTGGGATCTGGCCGTGCTCGGCACCGTGCCCGGCCTGCGGGTGGCCGCCCCACGGGACGCGGCCACGCTGCGCGAGGAACTGCGGGAGGCGGTCGACGAGCGCCGGGGACCCACGGTGCTGCGGTTCCCCAAGGCCCGCGTCGACCACGACATACCGCCGGTGGAGCGGATCGCCGGAGTGGACGTCCTGCGCCGGGCGGTGGGTGCGCAGGTGCTGCTGGTCGCCGTCGGGGCGATGGCCGGGCCGACGCTGCGGGCGGCGGACCTGCTGGCGGCGGGCGGCGTCGAGTGCACCGTGGTGGACCCCCGGTGGGTGCGCCCGGTGAACCCGGAACTCGCCGTGCTGGCCGCCGACCACGCCCTGGTCGTCACCGTGGAGGACGGGGTCCGCGACGGTGGGGTGGGCGGCGCCGTCGCCCAGAGCCTCGCCGACGCCGCCGTCGCCACGCCGGTGTGCGCCCTCGGCCTGCCGACGGCGTTCGTGCCGCACGGCGACCGGCCCGGCCTGCTCGCCGAATACGGCCTGGACCCCCACGGCATCTGCGCGGACGTGCTGCGCCGGCTGTCGTGGGTCGGCACCGGGAGCTGGGAGGCGTCGCGGCGGGTACGGGCGAGCGTCCACAGCCGGTTGACCCCGCTCGCCGGATGAGCCGCCGCCCGTGTCCAGAGAAGGGAGAGAACCAGGGATGAGTCCACCAGCCATCGCCCCTGACATACGTCGGTTGGAGCAGGCCCGGGCGCAGGAGAACTTCCCGGTCGCCCTGCGGGTGCTGCCCGCGCGGTACCGCCGTCACCTCCTCGCGGTGTACGGCTACGCCCGCCACGTCGACGACCTGGGCGACGAACCGCTGGCCGACGGGCTCGACCGGCTCGCCGCCCTGGACGACGTCGAGGCCGAGCTGCGCGCCCTCTACGCGGGCGCCGACGTGCGGCACCCGGTGCTGCGCGCCCTCGCGCCCACCGTGGCCGAGTGCCGGCTGCCGCTGGACGCGCTCGTCCGGCTGATCGAGGCGAACCGGGTCGACCAGCAGGTCACCCACTACGCCACCTTCGAGCAGCTCGTCGGCTACTGCACCCTGTCCGCCAACCCGGTCGGCGAGCTCGTCCTGCACGTCTTCGGGCAGGCGGACCCGGCGACCGTCGCGCTGTCCGACCGGATCTGCACCGCCCTGCAAATCGTCGAGCACCTGCAGGACGTGGCCGAGGACCACCGCCGTGGCCGGGTGTACCTGCCGGCCGCCGACATGGAACGGTTCGAGGTCACCGAGGCGGACCTCGCCCGCGGCACCGCCGGTCGGCAGCTGCGGGAGCTGATCGGGTTCGAGGCGGAGCGGGCCCGGGCCTGGCTGGACGCCGGCGCCCCACTGGTGCCGGCCCTGCACGGCTGGGGCCGGCTCGCCGTCGGCGGCTACCTGGCCGGCGGCCGGGCGACGCTCGACGCGCTCGCCGCCGCCGACCACGACCCGCTGGCCGTCACCGTCCGGCCCCGCCGCCGGCACATCCTCGGCAGCTGGCTGGCCGCCACCGTGCGGAGCGCCGGATGACCACGACGACCACCCGGACCGACGCCGCCTACCGGCACTGCGAGCAGATCACCCGTAGCCAGGCGGCCAACTTCGCGTACGGCATCCGGCTGCTGCCGACGCCGAAACGGCGGGCGCTGTCGGCCATCTACGCGGCCGCCCGCCGCATCGACGACATCGGCGACGGCACGCTGCCGCCCGACGAGAAGCTGGACGCGCTGGCCCGGACCAGGGCCGCCCTGCACCGGCTGCCCGCCGACAGCGGTGGCGACCCGGTGCTCGCCGCGCTCGGCGACGCCGCGACGCGGATGCCGATCCCGCTGGCCGCCTTCGACGAGCTCATCGACGGGTGCGCCGCCGACGTGACCGGCCGCCGGTACGCCACCTTCGACGACCTGCTCTGGTACTGCCGCTGCGTGGCCGGATCGATCGGCCGGCTCTCCCTGGGCGTGTTCGGGGCCCGCCAGCCGGGCCGGGCCGCCCCGCTGGCCGACGCGCTCGGCGTGGCTCTGCAGCTGACCAACATCCTGCGCGACCTGGTCGAGGACCGGGCCGGCGGCCGCGTCTACCTGCCGGCCGAGGACCTGGACCGGTTCGGATGCACCCTCCGCCTGGACGGGGCCGGCTTCGCCGACGCACCCGAGCGGCTGGTGGAGCTGGTGCGCTTCGAGGCGGCCCGGGCCGCGCGCTGGTACGACGTCGGCCTGCGGCTGCTGCCCATGCTGGACCGGCGCAGCGCGGCCTGCACCGCCGCGATGGCCGGCATCTACCGCCGCCTGCTCACCCGGATCGCGGCCGATCCGCTGGCGGTCACCCGCAGTCGCGTGTCGTTGCCGGGCCGGGAGAAGGCCTGGGTGGCGGCGCGCGCTCTCGTCGGCCGTAGCGCATGACCGGGCCGGCCGCGCAGCCGGGAGGCGGATCCGGCACGGTGTGCGTGATCGGCGGCGGGCTGGCCGGGATAGCCGCCGCGATCCGGCTCGCCGACCTCGGCCTGTCCGTGACGCTGCTGGAGACCCGGCCGGAACTGGGTGGGGCGACCTACTCCTTCCGCCGCGACGGCCTCAGCGTGGACACCGGCCAGCACGTCTTCCTGCGGTGCTACCACACCTACCGTCGGCTGTTGGACCGGCTCGGCACGGCGGGCGACACCGACCTGCAGCCGCGGTTCACGGTGCCGGTGCTGCTGCCGGGACACCGGCCGCAGGTGCTGGCCCGCCGCCGGCTGCCGGCCCCCGCCCACCTGCTGCCGGCGCTGGCCGGATACCGGCTGCTCAGCCCGGCGGAACGGATCGCCGCCGTCCGGGCCTGCGCCGCGCTGCGCAACGTCGACCCGGACCTGCCCGCCACCGACGGGCGCAGTTTCGGCGACTGGCTCGCCGCGCACGGCCAGAGCCGCCGGGCCGTCCGGCGACTCTGGGACCTGATCACCGTGGCGGCGCTCAACCTGCCCAGCACCGACGCGTCACTGGCGCTGGCCGCCCGGGTGTTCCGCACCGGGCTGCTGGAGGCCGCGGACGCCGGTGACATCGGCCGGCCCCGCGTCCCGCTGACCGAACTGCACGGCGTTGCCGCCCGTCGGCTGCTCGACCGGCTCGGCGCCCGGGTCCACACCCGGGCGCGGGTCCGCTGGATCCGGCCCGAGCCGACCGGATTCCGGATCGGCCTGGGCGACGGCGAGCTGGACGCCGACGGTGTGGTGCTGGCCGTGCCGCACCAGGCCGCCGCGTCGCTGGTGCCGCCCGGCGCCGCGCCCGCCGCCGAGCAGTGGCACCGGCTGGGCGCGGCACCCATCGTCAACGTGCACCTGCGCTACGCCACCAAGGTCACCGACCTTTCCATGGCCGCCGCGGTGGAGTCCCCGGCGCAGTGGATCTTCGACCGGTCGGAGCCGGGGATGAACGGCGAGCAGCATCTGGTGGTGTCGCTGTCCGCCGCCGACGCGGAGATCGAGCGGCCGGCGGCGGAGCTGGTGACGACCCAGCGCCAAGCGCTCGCCGACCTGTTCCCGGCCGCGCGGCACACCGCGGTACGCGACGCGTTCGTGACCCGGGAGCCGAAAGCCACCTTCCGGCAGGCGCCCGGCACCCGGGCGTACCGGCCGGGTCCGGCCACCCGCCTCCCGGGGCTGGTACTGGCCGGCGCATGGACCGACACCGGCTGGCCGGACACGATGGAGGGCGCGGTACGCAGCGGCGAGGAGGCCGCCGACATCGTCGCCCGCCAACTCCTGTCCCGGCCCCGACACCACTCGGAGGCCGCATCATGACCGTCGCACGCAGTCGCAGCACGGACCAGATCCAGACCTACGTCGAGCCGGCGATCCGGGCCCTGCTGGACCGGTTGGACCCGGGCAACCGCCTGGTCGGGGGCTACCAGCTGGGCTACTGGGACGCCGACGGATCACCGGCCGCCTGCCAGGGCAAGGGGCTGCGCCCGGCGCTGGCGCTGCTGTCGGCCCGGGCCACCGGCGCCGAGCCGACCGCCGGGGTGCCGGCCGCCGCCGCGGTGGAGCTGGCGCACAACTTCTCCCTGCTGCACGACGACGTGATGGACGGTGACACCGAGCGCCGGCACCGGCCGACCGCGTGGACGGTGTTCGGGGTGGGCCCGGCAATCCTCGCCGGCGACGCGCTGATCGGGTTGGCCCACGAGGTGCTCGTCGAGGCCCCTGGCGGCTGCCCGGCCGCCCGACGACTCGCGGTGGACATCCGGGCGCTGGTCGCCGGGCAGGCGGCCGACCTGGACTTCGAGCGGCGCGACGACGTGACCCTCGACGAGTGCCTGCGGATGGCGGAGCAGAAGACCGCCGCGCTGCTGGCCGGCTCGTGCGCCCTCGGGGCGATCCTCTGCGGCGGCCCGCCCGGCCTGGTCGACGGGCTGTCCCGCTTCGGGCGCCACCTCGGACTGGCCTTCCAGCTCGTCGACGACCTGCTCGGCATCTGGGGGGACCCGCGCCGCACCGGCAAGCCGGTCGGCTCGGACCTGAGGACCCGCAAGCGGAGCATCCCGGTCGTGCGGGCGGTGACCAGCGGTCAGGCGGCCGCCCGGGCCCTGGCGGAGCTTTACCGGTCGCCGCAGCCGCTGACCGACGACGACGCGACCCGGGCGAGCGCGCTGATCGAGGCGACCGGCGCCCGGGACTGGACGACGCAGCGGGCGTGGCAGGAGACGGAGCGGGCCCGCGCGGAACTGGACGCGCTCGACCTGCCCGACGACGTGCGCGACGAGTTCGCCGATATCGCCACCTTCACCACCGGACGGGATCACTGATGACTGAGCTGCTGTCGCCGAAGCCGAAGCCCACCGCCATCACGACCCAGCCGGGCACAACGGCGTCCGACCCGGCCTGGGACGCCCTGCGCCGCGCCCGGGACCACCTGCTCGGGCTGCAGGACGACGCCGGCTGGTGGAAGGGGAACCTGGCCACGAACGTCACCATGGACGCCGAGGACCTGCTGCTGCGGCAGTTCCTGGGCATCCGGACCGCCGAGCAGACCGCCGAGTCGGCGCGGTGGATCCGCTCCCAGCAACGCCCGGACGGCTCGTGGGCCACCTTCCACGGCGGGCCGGGGGACCTCTCCACCACCGTCGAGGCGTACCTGGCGCTGCGGCTGGCCGGCGACACGCCGGACGCGCCGCACCTCGCCGCCGCCGCCCGGTTCGTCCGCGCGCACGGCGGGCTCGCGGCGAGCCGGGTGTTCACCCGGTTCTGGCTGGCCCTGTTCGGCCACTGGCCCTGGTCGCAGCTGCCGGCCGTCCCGCCCGAGCTGGTGCTGCTGCCGCACTGGATGCCGTTCAACGTCTACGACTTCGCGTGCTGGGCCCGGCAGACCATCGTCCCGCTGTCCATCGTCCGGGCGCTGCGCCCGGTGCGGGAACTCGGCTTCGACGTCGACGAACTGCGCACGCCCGCGGCGGCACCGCGGCCGCCCCGGTTGCGGTCCCGGGCCGGGGTGCTGCACCGGCTGGACCGACTCGCCAGCGGCTACGAGCGGATCGCCCGGGGACCGGTGCGCCGGCACGCGCTGCGCCGGGCCGCCGAGTGGATCGTGGCCCGCCAGGAGGCCGACGGCTCCTGGGGCGGGATCCAACCGCCCTGGGTCTACTCGCTGATGGCGCTGCACCTGCTCGGCTATCCACTGGACCACCCGGTGCTCCGGGCGGGACTGGACGGGCTGGACCGGTTCACGGTGCGCGAGCAGACCCCGGACGGCCCGGTCCGCTGGCTGGAGGCGTGCCAGTCGCCGGTGTGGGACACCGCGCTCGCGGTCACCGCGCTGTCCGACGCCGGGCTGCCGGCCGGGCATCCGGCGCTGGAGCGGGCCGGGAAATGGCTCCTGCAGGAGGAGATCCGGGTACGCGGTGACTGGGCGGTCCGCCGGCCGGCGGCCCCGGTGGGCGGCTGGGCCTTCGAGTTCGAGAACGACGGGTACGCCGACACCGACGACACCGCCGAGGTGATCATGGCGTTGCGGCGGACCGCCGTACCGGCGGAGGCCGCGGTGCTGCGAGGCAGCCGCTGGCTGCTCGGCATGCAGTGCCGCGACGGCGGCTGGGGCGCCTTCGACGCCGACAACACCCGGGCGATCGTCGGCGACCTGCCGTTCTGCGACTTCGGCGAGGTCATCGACCCGCCCAGCGCGGACGTGACCGCGCACGTCGTCGAGGCGCTGGCGGCGGAGAACTTCGCCGGCACCCCGCCGGTACGCCGGGGCGTGCACTGGCTGCTGCGGGCCCAGGAGCTGGACGGTTCCTGGTCCGGCCGCTGGGGCGCCAACCACGTCTACGGCACCGGGGCGGTGGTGCCCGCCCTGGTGGCCGCCGGGGTCAAGCCCGGGCACCCGGCGATCCGGGCGGCGGTCGACTGGCTGCTGGCACACCAGAACCCGGACGGCGGCTGGGGCGAGGACATGCGCTCCTACCGGGACCCGTCCTGGATCGGGCGGGGCGAATCCACCGCCTCGCAGACCGCCTGGGCGCTGCTCGCGCTGCACGCGGCCGGCCACGGCTCCGGGGAACCGGCGCAGCGCGGGATGCGCTGGCTGGTCGACACGCAGCGGCCGGACGGCGGCTGGGACGAGCCGCACTACACCGGGACCGGCTTCCCCGGCGACTTCTACATCAACTACGGCATGTACCGGCTGGTCTTCCCGATCAGCGCGCTCGGCCGGATCCTGAACGCGCGGGGTGGCCTGACCGCCGAGGTGGTGCCGTGACCGAGCCAGCGGCACCTCCCGATCCGGCGTGGACCCTGTACGCGCCGATGCGGCCAGAGGCGGCGGCGCTGCGGCGGGGGCTGACCGGTCTCGATCCGGGACGGTGGCCGACCCTGCGCCGTACCGGCGCCGGACTCCGGCGCGCCCGGTCGGTCGCCGCCGGCCGGCCCACCGGGGCGACTCCGGTCGCGGTCGCCGGCATCGGCGGCGGGCTGGCTCCCGGCCTGGCTGCCGGCGACGTCGTGGTGGCCACCGAGGTACGCACCGACCCGCGCGCCGGGCACCTGGGGCCGGACGTGCTGCCGATGCCGGCCGCCGCCCTGCTCGCCGCCGCCCTGCGTCGTCGCGGGCTGCGGGTGCACCTCGGTCCCGTCCTGACCACGGCCCGGCTGGTCGACGGCGCGGCCCGGACCCGGCTGGCCGACACCGGCGCGCTCGTCGCCGACCTGGAGTCGGCGTGGCTGCTGGCCGGCTGCGCCGACCGTCCGACCGCCTGCGTCCGGGTGGTCGCCGACACCGCGGCCGGACCGCTGTACCGACCGGCCACGCTCCGCCGGATCCGCGCCGCGCTGCGGGTGCTGCCCGCGGTGGCGGCGGCACTGGCCGAGTGGGCGGCGGCCGCCGGCAGCGTCGAGCAGGTGCTGCTGGCCTCGCCGCGCTCATTCTGCGCCGGGGTGGAGCGGGCGATCGCGGTGGTGGACCAGGCGCTGCGGCGGCACGGCCCGCCGGTCTACGTCCGCAAGCAGATCGTGCACAACGCGCGGGTCGTCGCCGACCTGCGGGCCCGCGGCGCGGTCTTCGTGGACGAACTCGACGAGGTCCCCGACGGCGCGCTGACCATTTTCTCCGCGCACGGCGTGTCGCCCGCGGTACGCCAGGAGGCCGCCGACCGGCAGTTGCCGGTCATCGACGCCACCTGTCCGCTGGTGACCAAGGTGCACGCCGAGGCGCGCCGGTTCGCCGGCCGGGGCGACACGGTGCTGCTGATCGGGCACGCCGGCCACGAGGAGACCGAGGGCACCCTCGGCGAGGCGCCCGCGCGGATCCGGCTGGTGCCGGACGCGGCCGCCGCCGAGACGGTGCAGGTGACCGACCCGTCCCGGGTGTCCTATCTGGTGCAGACCACGCTGGCGGTGGACGAGGCGGCGGGCGTCGTGGACGCGCTGCGCCGGCGCTTCCCGGCGCTGACCGGGCCCGGCTCGGACGACATCTGCTACGCCACCACCAACCGGCAGCGGGCCATCACGGCGGTCGCCGAGCGGTCCGATGTCGTGCTGGTGGTCGGGTCGACCAACTCCTCCAACTCCCGCCGGCTGGTCGAGGTGGCCGAGCGGGCCGGCGCGCGGGCCCACCTGGTCGACGACGTGGGCGGTGTGGACCTGCGCTGGCTGGCCGGCGCCACGACGGTCGGGGTGACCGCCGGCGCGTCGGCGCCGCCTGGCCTGGTCGACGAGCTCGTCGCGGCACTCACCGCGCTCGGTGCCCGGGAGGTGAGCGAGCACACCGCAGCCGTCGAGGACGTCAGCTTCACCCTTCCCAAGGAGGTACGCCAGCCATGAGCATGCCGATGCGCCAGAGCCTGCGGATCGCCAGGTACCTGGTCGAACAGAAAGTGCGCGGGCGCAAGCGGTTCCCGCTGTTGCTGGAGCTGGAGCCGTTGTTCGCCTGCAACCTCAAGTGCGCCGGCTGCGGCAAGATCCAACAGTCGGCGGACCTGCTGAAGCGCCGGATGCCGGTGGAACAGGCACTGGCCGCCGTGGAGGAGTGCGGCGCGCCGATGATCTCCATCGCCGGCGGCGAGCCCCTCATGCACCCCGAGATCGACACCCTGGTCGCCGAACTGGTGCGCCGGAAGAAGTACGTCTTCCTCTGCACCAACGCGGTCCTGCTGCCCAAGAAGATCGACAAGTTCCGGCCGTCGCCGTACTTCGCCTTCACCGTGCACATCGACGGGCTGCGGGAACGGCACGACGCGTCGGTGTGCAAGGACGGGGTCTTCGACGCCGCGGTGGCGGCCGTGCGGGAGGCGCAGCGGCGCGGCTTCCGGGTCACCACCAACACCACCTTCTTCAACACCGACACCCCGCAGACCGTCATCGAGGTGCTCGACTACCTCAACGACGACCTGCGGGTCGACGAGATGATGCTCTCCCCCGCGTACGCGTACGAAAAGGCGCCGGACCAGGACCACTTCCTGGGCGTGACGGAGACCCGGGAGCTGTTCCGCAAGGCCTTCGGCGGTGGCCGGCGGGCGCGCTGGCGGCTCAACCACTCCCCACTGTTCCTGGACTTCCTGGAAGGCCGGGTGGACTTTCCCTGCACGGCGTGGGCCATCCCGTCGTACTCGCTGCTCGGCTGGCAACGGCCCTGCTATCTGATGGCCGACGGCTACACCGCCACCTACCGGGAGCTGCTCGACACCACGGACTGGGACAGCTACGGGCGGGGCCGTGACGACCGCTGCGCCAACTGCATGGCGCACTGCGGGCACGAACCGACCGCGGTGCTGGCGACCATGTCCTCGCTGCGGCAGTCGCTGCGGGCGGTACGCGGCGGCTGAGATCCAGCCCACCGACGGCCGGGCTCACCCGAACCGGGTGGCCAGGCGGCGGTACAGCGCGGGCAGCAGCCCGCGTACCGCCACCGGCAGGCGCAGCCAGCCCGGGACGTACACCTCGGCCCGGTTCCGGGCGATCGCCTCGGTCAACGCCGCAGCCACCCGCTCCGGTGGCAGCGGTCGGGGCCGGCTCCGGTGGTACGGCTGCCCCCGGCGGACGAAGAACGGGGTGTCCACCACCCCGGGCACGATCGTGCTGACGGTCACGCCGCGGCCGGCCAGCTCCAGCCGGAGACTCTCGGCGAAGGCGTCCAGCCCGGCCTTGCTGGCCGCGTAGACCGCTTCCCCGCCCACGCCGAGCCGCCCGGCGATCGAGCCGACGAAGACCAGGTGGCCGCCGTGGTGGCACATGCCGGGCAGCAGCGCCCGGGTCAGCTCGATCGGTGCGCGCAGGTTCACCGCGAGCAGCTCGTCGGCGAGCGGGTCGGCCATCCCGGTGAACGGGCCGGCCCAGCCCATGCCGGCGTTGTTGACCAACACGTCCACCCGGGTGTGCCGGGCCAGGGTCCGCTCGGCCAGTTCCCGGCCGGCGCCCGGCCGCGTCAGGTCGGTCAGCACCGTGGTGGCGCCGGTCTCGGCGGCGAGCCGGCCCAGTCGGTCCGGGTCCCGACCGGCGGCGACCACCTGACTTCCCGCGTCGGCCAGCCGTCGGACGAGGGCGGCGCCGATGCCCGACGAGGCGCCGGTGACCAGCACCACCGCGCCGGTCAGCCGCACGGTGGCGGCTCCGGCGGCGCCGGACCCCGTCGCGGCGGCCCGGAAGCGCTCACCGCCGGGGCGCCAACCGTCCGGGCGTCGGCGACCGGCGCGCGGTCGGCCTCGGCGAGCAGCTGGGCCAGTTCGGCGTGCAGGGCGGCGACGAACGCGGGGCCGACCTCGGCCAGCGACGCGTCCAGCAGTGCGCCGACCTCGAAGGTGTCACCGCCGCGCAGGATGCCGACCCCGACGGGCACCCCCTCGGCGAGCGGGACCACCGGGGTGGCCGACCGGAGCGGCGCGCCGGCCACCTCCAGCGGACGCAGCGGCGCCGGGACGTAGGAGACGATCACGTTGAGGTGCCGGCTGCTGTAGAACCGCCGCGCCAGGGCGGCGTGCAGCGGCGCGGGCAGCGCCCCCATCGCCCGCATGACCAGGCCGGCCGCCTCGGCTTCCCCGCTGCGCAGCGCGGTACGCAGCGACTGCCGGACCACGGCGACCCGGAACCGGGGCGGGATGCGCCGCACCGGAAGGTCGAGCGTGACCGCACCGGTCCAGTTCCCCTGCGTGGGCGCCCGGCGGCGAAGGTCGCGGGAGACCGCGAACATCGCCCGCAGCCGGGGCGGCGCCGGCGTGGGGTGCACCCGACCCAGCGCCCCGGCGGTCAGCGCCAGCATGAGTTCGCTGGCGTGCGCCCGGCAGGCCCGGGCCGCGCGCAACACCTCGGCGGCGGGCAGGGTGGCGGTGATCAGGATCCGGCGCGGTGAGCCCAGCGGGCGGTTGAGCTCGGTGGCCGGGGCCGGCCCCTGCGCGGCGAGGCGGGCCAGCCCGCGTGCGGTGAGCGCGACCCGACGTGCCGTGTCCCGGACCCGGTCACCCTTCGCCGCCCCGTCCCACGCCGGTCGGGCCGGTGCCCGTCCGGCCGGCTTCGCCGCCGGGGTGGTGGCCGGCTCGAGCAGCCGTTGCAGGACCCCGATGGCCGACAGCCCGTCGCCGAGGCAGTGGTGCAGCTTGATCGCGACCCGGCTACGCCGGTCCGGCAGCCCGCCGACCAGCAGGATCTGCCAGGGTGGCCGGTCCAGGGCCAGCGGCTGGGACCAGAACCGGTCCACGGCGGCGCTGCCGTCGTCGCCCGGCGCGACCCGCGCCTCGGTCAGGTGGGCGGCGGGATCGACGTACCGGTCGACGACCCAGCCGGGCCGGCGTCCGGGCCCCCGGCTGACCAGCCGGCGACGCAGGGTGGTGATCGCGGGTAGCCGCCGCGCCAGCAGCGTGACCAGATCCTCGCGGGTCAGGGCCTCGCCGTCGGGCCGGGGCCCGAACTCCAGCACCACACCGATCTCTTGGGCCACCGTGGCCGACTGCACGTACCGGAAGAACGCGTCCTGTGGGCGCAGGGGCCAGCTGGGCGGCCGGCGGCCGGCCGGCCCACCGGGAGACGGGGTCGGGCGGTCGCCGGCGGATGGCGCAGCCTCGACCGGCGAGCGCGCCCCGGCGACGGCCGGCAGCCCGAGGTCCGGCAGGTGGGGGTGGGGCTCACGCAGCGGGTGGGGCGGGTGCGGGCCGACCAGCCGGGAGCGGACGACGGCGACCAGCGCGACCGGGTCGCGGGCCGTCTCGGCCAGCCCGGCGGCGGTCATCAACGCCGCGTTGGCGGCGCCGTGCGCGGCGATCGGCCGGTACATCACCACCGGCGTGCCGCTGGCCCACGCCTCCAGTGCGGTCGCCCCGCCCGCGTTGGTGACCAGCAGGTGCGCGGCCTGCAGCAGGGTCGGCATGTCCTCGACCCAGGCGCGCACCACCAGCCTGCCGGCCGGGGCGGGCAGCCGCGCCAGCCGGTCGGCCAGCTGTTCGTTGCGCCCGCAGACCGCGACCACCTGCACCGCGTCCCCGATGCCGACCAGCGGGGCGATCGCCTCCTCGACCGAGCCCAGGCTGTAGGAGCCGCAGGCGACCACCACCACCTTCCGGTCCGGGTCGAGACCGCAGCGCCGGGCCGCCTCGGCCCGGTCACCGGGCCGGAACCGCTGCAGCACCGGGGGCGCGCAGACCCCGAGCGCCGCGCCCGGGGCGGCGACCGCCGCCACCGGCACCGCCGCCGGGTGCACCACCACCCCCAGATCCAGCTGTGAATACACCCAGAACGGGTGCGGGGCGAAGTCGGACACCCAGGCCCCGACCGGTACGCCGAGACCGCGGTGCCGCCGTAGCCAGGCCAGCCCGGCACTGCCGATCGGGTAGGTGGAGAGGATCAGGTCCGGGTCGAACGCCTCGATGACCGGGGCGAGCCGTCGGCCGGCCCAGGAACCGGTGAACCACTTCGAGGCGTCGGCGAACCACCGGTGCCGCCACAGCGAGGACCAGAAGAACTCGTACAACCAGGGCGTCGCCCCGACATTGGTGAGGTAGGTGCGACGAAAGGTCGGCCCGACCCCCGGACCCATCGCGTCGAGGGTGTCCACCCAGCCCACCCGGCTACCCGGCCAGAGCGCGTGGACGCGCTCCTCGAGCGCCCGGCCGGTGGCGTCGTGCCCGCCCCCGATGTCGGCCGAGACGATCAGCACGCGCCGCCCGATCGACCCGGCCGGATCCGGCGGCCGGATCGGCTGACCCGGCCCGCTGTCGGCCGCGATCACCGGGCGCCCGCCGGATTCGGGCGGCGCCGGGGGCGAGACGCGGGCGCTGGTGGGTATGCCAGGCGGGCCTCGACCGGCCGACCCGGCGCCGACGAACTCGGGACTTCCTCATGGCCTTCGGTTTCCTGCTGGCGATCCTCGCCGCGCTGTGCAGCGCCAACGCGGCGATCGTGCAGTCGATCGGAGCGCGCCGGGTGGCGGCCACGGCACACCTCGACCCGAGGTTGCTGTGGCGGCTGGTGCGGAACGGACCGTACGCGGCGGGCCTGGCCCTGGACACCGCCTCCTCCGGCCTCACCTTCACCGCGCTGCGCACCGTGCCGCTGTTCGCGGTGCAGGCGGTGGGCGCGGCCAACCTCAGCCTGGTGGCACTGATCGCCATGCTGGTGCTGCGCGTCCGGCTGGCCGCTCGGGACTGGGTGGCGATCGGTGGGGTGGTCGCCGGCCTGCTGCTGCTGGTGGTCTCCGCGGGCACCAGCCCCCCGGCCGAGGAGCCGGCGGCCGTCGGCTGGGGGCTGCTCGGCGCGGTGCTCGCGCTGGCCGTGGGCGCCTACCTGGGCAGCCCGCGGATGCGGGGGCCTGCCCTGCCCGGGCTGCTGGCCGGGCTGTCCTTCGGCGCCGCGGCGGTCGGTGCCCGGCTGCTCGGCCGGGTCGACAGTCCGGGCGCCGTGCTGGGCAGCCCGGTCAGCTACACGCTGGTGCTCGCCGGGCTGACCGGCCTGCTGCTCTACGCCACCGCCCTGCAACGGGGCTCCGTCACGGTCGCCTCCGCCTCGACCATCCTCGGGCAGACCGTGGGCCCGGCGGCGACCGGCTGGCTGGTGCTCGGCGACCGGGTGCGGCCCGGTGCCGAGCCGGTGGCGGTGCTGGGCTTCGTGCTCGCCGTCACCGGCGCGGTCGCGCTCGCCCGGCACGCCCAGCCGCACCAGGCGCGGACCGACTGACCGTCGGACCGTTGGGCACCGGGTCGCGGTCGTTGACATGTCGTACGCCTCCAGCGACGAAAGGCGGAGCGCCACCAGCCGCCGCCCCTCGGGATGAATAGCAGCTTACCGGCGGATTTCCTCCGCTATAAGGTACTTTCAGGCTCTTGGTAGGGGATATGCCGGTTCGACGAGGCGAGGGCGGAGGCGGATGACAGCGGGAAGACCCGGCCGGAAGCCCGAAGCCCGTCCGCCTCGTCCGCTCGGCGAACCCGCCCTGGTTCCGATACCGACCGGCTGGTGGCTGGACGCGCTGCTGATCGCCGCGCTCGCCGCGCTCACCGCCGCGCTGGTCTGGTGGTCACCGTTGCTGCAGATGGACATCGCGGTACGGGACTGGTGCGACCAGCACCGGCCGCCACCGGTCGGCAAGCTGATGCTGGCCTTCGACTACCTGGGCCAGGGCGGGCCGCTGACCACGCTGACCGTGGCGGTGTCGTTCTGGCTCGCCTGGCGGCACCGGACGATACGGCCGATCATCCCGGCCGGCCTGGCCCCGATCGTGAGCACCGTGCTGATCGTGGGTCTGAAGAAGTGGACCTCACGAGGCGCCCCACACCACGGCTCCGTACGGTTGTTCAGCCACGGATGGGAGGAGTTCTACCCGTCCGGGCACGTGAGCAACGGCATCGTCTACTACGGGGTGCTGGCGATGCTGCTCGCGCCGTACCTGGCGGTGCCGGTCCGGCGCGTGCTGCAGTGGCTGCCCGGCGTGCTGGTGCTCATCGGCACCACCTACCTCGGCTACCACTGGCTCACCGACAGCATCGGCGGGTACCTGCTCGGGCTGCTGATCGTCCGGTTCCTGCTGCGGGTGCCGTGGCGGACGCTCCGCCTGCCGCGCCGGCTCGACCGGCCACCGCCCAGCGACCACCAGGTCTACGCGCACGCGCACCGCGACGGCCCCTCGAATCCGCATCACCGCTGGGCGCCGGGCCAGGTCCGGATGATCGGACCCCCGTGCTGAGCGGGGAGGTGCTGGCCGGAACGCCCCTCGCCCTCGGCGCGGCCGCGGCGTTCGGGGCGTCCTCGGTGCTGCAGTTCCGCGCCTCCCACCGCGCACCCGAGAGTCCGGCCGGCCGACCCAGCCTGCTCCTACACCTGGTGCGCCTACCGGAATGGCGCTGGTCGGTCGTGCTCGCCGCCGGGGCCTTCGGCCTCCAGGTCGCCGCGCTCAGCCTGATGCCGCTGATCCTGGTGCAGCCGCTGCTGATCACCGGACTGCTCTGGTACATCCTGCTGCACTCGCTCACCGAGCGGAGGCGCCCGGACCTCAGGATCATGCTGGAGGCGGTGCTCTGCCTGGTCGCGCTCTCGGCCTTCCTGCTGATCGCCCGACCCTCGGCCGGCCAGGGCAAGGGGCTCGGCACGCTGTCGTCGGCCCTGCTGCTGGGCGTCGCGGTGCTCGGGACAGTCTCGTTGTGCCTGGCGGCCGCTGTCGGGCTGGGCCGCAAGTGGCGCCCGCTGCCGCTGGCGCTGGCCGCCGGCACCTGTTACGGCGTCACCGCCGGCCTGATCAGCAGCCTCGCCTTCCACTACAACGGCAGCCCGCTGAGCGTGTTCGGGCACTGGCAGACGTGGGCGCTTGCGGTCCTGGGCCCGTTCGGCGTGCTGCTGAGCCAGAACGCCTACCAGGCCGGCCCGCTGGGGGCGCCGGCCCTGGCCACGATCATCGTCGCCGACCCGCTGGTGTCGCTCGCCGTCGGCCTGCTCTGGCTCGACGAGCGGATCCAGACAGGGCCGTGGGACCTGACCGGCGAGGTGCTGGCCCTGGCCGCGCTGGCCGGTGCCGTCTTCCTGCTCGCCCGGCGGGCGCCCCACGTCGACGAGGAGTAGCGACTGAAGCTTTCTTACGCCATCGATAGGTCGATCGGAATCCATTGACACGAGGACCGGTCGGGGCGAGGGTGGCCACTGAGCCATCCCTCGAACGGAGGTGCCATGCCCCGATCACGAGCACCCATCGGCAGGCGGATCCTGCTCAGCACCGCGCTGGTCGGCGCCGCCACGCTCGCGCCGGTCTCCCCCGCGCCCGCGGCCAGCCCGACACCCACCGACCGGCAGCAGCAGTACGCGGCGGCGGCCGCCGAGTACGGCGTCCCGGAGTCCGTCCTGCTCGCCGTCTCGTACCTGGAGTCCCGCTGGGACACCAACGCCGGCACCCCGAGCACCAGCGCGGGCTACGGCCCGATGCACCTCACCGACGCGACGTACGTCAACAGCCTGGGCGGCCCCGGCCACTACGGCCCGGCGGAGGACCCGCGCGGTGACGACTCCCGCGCGCCGATCCACCTCGGCCAGCCCGCGGTCGGCCCGGCGGCCGAGCCGGCGCTGCAGACCCTGGACGCCGCCGCCGCGGCCACCGGCACGGGGAAGGCGGCGCTCAGGTCCGACCCGGCGGCCAACATCCGCGGCGGCGCCGCCCTGCTGGCGGCGTACCAGAAGGCGGTCGGCGCCCCCGTCGGCGCCGGCACCGACCCCGGCGCCTGGTACGGCGCGGTGGCCCGCTACTCCGGCTCCGACCGCACCGACTCCGCCGCGATCTTCGCCGACGAGGTGTACGCGACGATCCGCACCGGCGCGGCCCGGACCACCGACGACGGTCAGCGGGTGACCCTCGCCGGCCGCGCCGTGACCCCGCAGAAGTCCTGGCTCGCCCGGCTCGGCCTGCACAAGGCGGCCCGGGCCGCCGGCGTGGAGTGCCCGGCGGAACTGGCCTGCGAGTGGATCCCGGCGCCGTACCAACTGCTGGGCGACGGGACGGACCCGGAGTACTACGGCAACCACGACCTGTCCGAGCGGCCGGCCCGGCAGAAGATCGAGTACATCGTCATCCACGACACCGAGGAGACCTACGCCCGCACGCTGGAGCTGGTGCAGGACCCGGCGTACGTGAGCTGGCACTACACGATGCGCTCCAGCGACGGCCACACCGCCCAGCACGTCCGGACCAAGGACGTCGCCTGGCAGGCTGGCAACTGGTACGTCAACAGCAAGTCCATCGGCATCGAGCACGAGGGCTTCGCCCGCCAGGGCACCTGGTACACCGAGGCCCTGTACCGCAACTCGGCCAAACTCGTGCAGTACCTCGCGAAGCGGTTCGACATCCCGCTGGACCGACAGCACATCATCGGCCACGACAACGTGCCCGGCACCGTCCCCTCGACGGTCCGCGGCATGCACTGGGACCCGGGCCCGTACTGGGACTGGTCGCACTACTTCGACCTGCTCAAGGCGCCGTTCCACGGCACCGGCACGCCGCGGACCGGGCTGGTCACCATCGACCCGGACTTCGCCACCAACCGCCCCGCGTTCTGGGGCTGCACCGTGGACGACAACGGCAACCCGACCAGCGAGCCCTGCCCGCTGCGCGGCTCGTCGTCGGTGATCCTGCACACCGCGCCCCGCGACGACGCGCCGCTGGTCACGGACATCGGGCTGCACCCGGACGGATCACCGTCCACCATGGAGGCGTCCGACCACGGCGCCCGGGCCTCCGCCGGCCAGACGTACGCCGTCGCGGACCGGCAGGGCGACTGGACCGCCATCTGGTATCTCGGCCAGAAGGCGTGGTTCCACAACCCCGCGTCCGCTCCGGCGGCGAAGTGGGCCACCGGGTTCGTGGTGACCCCCAAGCCGGGCCGGGCGAGCATCCCGGTCTACGGCCGGGCCTACCCGGAGGAGGCCGCCTACCCGCCCGGCGCGCCGTACCAGACCATCACACCGCTGCAGTACACGCTGCCCGCCGGGCAGCGGTACGCGGTGGGTCTGATCGCGCCGAGCGAGTTCTACAAGGCCTACACCTTCGCCGGCACCTCACCGGGTGACTGGACGGTGATCCGCGGAGAGACGACGTACGTGCAGATCCAGTTCGGCCACCGGATCATGTTCGTCAACCGGGACGACGTCCTGGTCCAGCCCTCGACGGTGGGCGCGCCCCGCTGACCCCCCGCTCGCCCCGGGTGGGCCCCCGCTCGGCGCCGAGCGGGGGCCCACCCCCGGGCGGCGCCAAGCCCGGTCGAGCAGGTCCGCCTCGGCGAAAATGACGTGCGATTGACGACTCGCCGCTCTACCTTCCCGGCCATGGCACTCGACATCGTGAGTTTGGCGGACCGTCCCGACCTCGCCCCGCTGCTGGACGAAGACTTCGACGGGGCGTGGCCGGAGTTCATGCTCTGGGACCCGATGGCGCCCGTCTACTACGGCGTCGCCCACGACCTCTACCCGGAGTTCGTCTTCGCCGCCGTCGACTCCGCCGACCCGGGGCGCGCCGTCGCGCGGGCGTACGCCGTGCCGTTGCGCTGGACGGAGGAGGAGCTGCCCGACGGCGGCTGGGACCGGATGATCCAGCGGGCCACCATCACCCGTCTCACCGGGGCCACTCCGACCATCGTCTCCGCCCTGGAGATCTGCATCCGGCCGGACCAGCGCGGACGCGGCCTGTCCGGGCTGATGCTCGCCGCCATGCGGGAGGCGGCCGCGAAACTGGGCTACGACACACTGGTCGCCCCGGTCCGCCCGAACGGCAAGCCCGCCCAGCCGGACCTCCCGATGGCCGAGTACGCGGCGCAGGTCCGCGCGGACGGCCTGCCGGTCGACCCGTGGCTGCGGGTGCACGTCCGCGCGGGCGGGCGCATCGAGCGGGTCGCCACCCGGTCGATGATGGTCAGCGGGACGCTCGCCGAGTGGCGTTCCTGGACCGGCCTGCCGTTCGACACCAGCGGCCCGGTCCACGTGCCGGGAGCGCTCGTGCCGGTGCACTGCGACGTGGCCCACAACCACGCCGTCTACGTCGAGCCCAACGTCTGGGTCCGACACCGCCTCTAGCGCGGTGTCCACCCGACCCGGCTGAGTGGTCGGTGCGGCGAGTCCCGCCCCGGGCCGGGCTGCCGGCTCCGGTAGTTGCCGCTGCGGCCGGGAGTGAGCGCGAACCCGCGCTCCTCACGGCCGGATGTCCAGGGCGCCGATCAGGCCGTCGCGCAGCGTGAAGCGGTGGCGCAGGCGGACCGGGCTGCCCGGGAACGTGCCCGAGACCAGCGTCCTGACCACCACGTTGCCGCCGGCCTCCTCCTCCACCGCCTCCGGTATCGCCTTGTAGTCGAACTCGGCCGCGGTCCGCTCGCGCCACGCCCGGATCGCCGCCGGGCCCTGGTAGGTCCGATCCTCGTCGGCCACGATCGCGTCGTCGGTGAAGCAGGAGACGAAGGCGTCGATGTCGGGTTCGGCGCTCAGCTGGTAGTAGCGGACGATCACCTCGGGAACCGTGACGGTCATGCTTCTCTCCTCGGCTCGGGACCGGTTCGTCGGGGCTGACTACCACGAATGCGCGCTGGTAGGCGTCGCCGCGTCGTGCAGCGCGACCTCGACGGCCGTCCCGGGCGCCAGCGGGAAGGACTCCCCCCGTACGGCCACCGGAACGGGCTGGTCGGCGCCGGGGGCGGCGGCGATCCGCAGCCGCTCGTGATCCACGTGCAGGGAGATCAACTGGTTGCGGTACCGGATCACGCAGTCGAGTTCGTCGAGCCCGTCGGGCAGCAGCGGGTTGAGCCGCAGGACGTCGCCGCGCACCTCCAGCCCCGTGTAGCACCGCTGCAGGATGTCCAGCGTGCCGGCGGCGGCGCCGAGATGGATGCCGTTCCGGGTCGAGCTGTGCTGCGGATCCGTGAGGTCGGTGCCGAGGGCGGTGGTCAGCATCTCGAACGACCGACGGCGATCCGTGCGGGCCAGTACCCACGCGTGGGCGACCCGGCTGAGCGTGGAGCCGTGGGTGGTGCGGGACAGGTAGTAGTCGACGATGGCGGGGATCCGGGCGGGGTCGAACTCGTATCCCAGGCCGCGCACCAGCCCGGTGAGTTCCTCGGCGCTGAACAGATACAGCAGCATCAGCACGTCGGCCTGCTTGGAGATCTTGTAGCGGTTCGCGTCGTCGCCCTCGGCCTGCAGCAGCGGCCCCAGCTGCCGCAGGTCGCCGTACCGCCGCTGGTAGCGGTCCCAGTCCAGCTCCGCCAGGTCGCCGTACCCCTCGAACTGGGCGGGGATCCCGTCGTCGAGGAAGGCGAGCCGCAGCCGGCCCCGGATGTGCGCCCACCGGCGCCGCTCGTCGTCCGCCGGGGCGACCGTGCGCCACGGCGCCACTCCCGGATGCCGGCCGAGGATCGCGCAGGCCTCCTCGGCGCGGCCGAGCACCCAGGCGGCCATCACGTTGATGTACGTGGAGTTGTCCAGCCCCTGCCCCGGCCGGCCCGGGTACCCGTCGTGGAACTCGTCCGGCCCCATCACCCCGCGGATGTCGTACCGGTCGTCGGCCGGGTCGTAGGTGGCCAGGCCGGCCCAGAACCGGGCCGTCTCGACCAGCAGTTCCAGCCCGGAGTGGGCGAGGAACGGCAGGTCGCCCGTCGTCTCCCAGTACCGCCACACGCAGTAGGCCACGGCCAGGTTGACGTGCTGCTGCCGGCCGGTGTGGTCGTCCACCCATTCCCCGGTCACCGGGGACCGCGACCGGTGGGGGCTGTCGTCCCGGCCGCTGTCGCCGCTCTGCCAGGGGAACAGAGCGCCGGCCAGACCCCCCGCGGCCGCCTGGCGCCGGGCCGCCGGCAACCGCCGGTACCGGTAGTCCAGCAGGGCCCGGGTCAGCTCCGGCATGCGCAGATTCAGGTACGGGTAGACGAACAGCTCGTCCCAGAAGATGTGCCCGTGGTAGCCCTCGCCGTGCAGCCCGCGGGCGGGCACCCCCGCGTCCAGGTCGATCACGTGCGGCGACAGCGTCTGCAGCAGGTGGAACGTCTGCACCCGGACCGGCACCTGCCAGGCGTGCTCCTCGCCGACGTCCAGCCGGAACCGCTCCCACAGCTGCGCCCAGGCCGTGGCGTGGTCGGCCAGCAGCAGATCGAACGCCCCCGCCTGCCGCAGTTCCCGGCGGGCGGCCGTCAGCGGCTCGGACACCACCCGGTCGCGGTTGGAGAAGATCGTGACGGTCTTCTCCACGACGACCCGTTCCCCGGGCGTCACGTCGACCCCGATCACCTGGCTGACGTCGTTCGGCCCGTGCACGGCCGCCTGCCGCAGCTGCGCCACCCCGGCGCCGCTGACCCTGGTACGCGCCGCCACGGCCACCTGATGCCGGGACGTGGTCGTCACCGCCGTCAACCAGACGGTCTCGGCGTCGTCCCCGCCGGTGGCCACGTCGGTGAGGTGCCGGCCGCAGCTGCCGGCCTCCGCCGGCGCGTTCGCGTTGACCACCCCGCCGTCGATGCCCGACCTGATCTCCAGCCGTCCGGACCAGTTCTCCGCGATGATGCTGGTCTCCAGCGCCGCGAGGTGCGGGCTGGCCAGCGACACCAGCCGTCGCTGCCGGACGCGGGTACGCCGCTGGTCCGCATCGACCACCAGCAGCTCCCGCAGGTACACCCCGCGCCGCAGGTCCAGCACCCGGTGCTCGTGCTCCCGCCGCCCCCGCCGCGGCGCGAACCAGTCACCACCGGCGGGGCGGAACGTCAACGGGAGCCAGTTCGGCAAGTTGACGATGCTCTCGTCGCTGTCCGGCCGGTCGGCCCCGTACAGCCGGTTGTGGAAGCCGGCGAGGTAGGTGCCCGGATAGTGCACGCCGTCGGCGGAGGCCTCCGGCGCCGCCCCGCGGGTGGCCAGGTAGCCGTTGCCCAGGGTCAGCATCGTCTCCCGGGTGCCTTCCTCGGTCGGGGCGGCATCCTCCCGGTACGCCAACGCCCATCCGGCCGGCGGCGGCCGGCTGCACAGCTCACACCCAGGGTCCACGTCCGCCGGCACCCCGCAATCCCCTTCCACGGCGCGGTGCCGTTTCCCCGTTTCCCGCTCGGCAAACCCCTGCGGCGGTAAATCGCGGGCTGATCTCCACCCCACCACCTAGATTGGGCCGGATGAACCAAGCGGTTGCGGTGGTTGATCGAGTGGTGACCGAGCGGGGCGAGCTGGTTCTCCGGCAGTGCGGCGGGCACTTCGAGATCGTCAGCAACGGGGTGTTCCTGATGGACACCCGGGCCGGCGCGTCGGAGCGGCTGCTCGTCCGGAAGGCGCTCGAGGTGGTGCGGCCCGGTGCGCGGGTGCTGATCGGCGGACTCGGGGTGGGGTTCTCGCTGGCCGAGGCGGCGGCCTCCGCCGTGCCGGCGGAGATCGTGGTGCTGGAGATCGAGGAGACGCTCATCGGGTGGCACCGCCACCGGCTGGCCCCCTGGAGCGGGCACGCGCTGCGCGACGCCCGGGTACGCGTCGTGAACCAGGACGTGCTGACCTGGCTGCGGGCCACCGACGAGGTCTTCGACGCCATCTGCCTCGACATCGACAACGGCCCCGACTGGACGGTGTTCCCCGGCAACGCCACCCTCTACGACGCGGACGGCACGGCGCTGCTGCGCGACCGGCTCGCCGCCGACGGCGTGCTGGCCGTCTGGAGCGCCTCGGCCGCGCCGGCGTACGCCGAACGGTTGGCGGAGCTGATCGGTCCGGTCAGCGCGCACCCGGTCGCGGTGCCGCGCGGCGAACCGGACGTGGTCTACCTGGCTCGCCGCGGCGGCCCGCGCCGCCCCTGACCGTCCCGCCGTTCCTGTCGTACCCGTGGCCCATGATCCTTGTCGTCACGGCGGCGCCGGCTCGTTCCGGCGTCGACATCGTCATGGGCGACGCCGGGCGCGGCGGGCGGGGAGGTCGGGAAGGTGGCGGACGTGGACGACGCCGGGTGGGCACGGCGAAGTAGCGTGCGGGTGGTGCCGGCGGCCCGGCCCCGCAAGCTGGCCAAGGTGCCCTTCGTGGAGCTGGCCGACGGGCGGCTGCAGGGTGTGGTGTCCAGCGGGTCGGACATCGAGCGGGTGTACGTCTCGTCGCTCACCTCCGGCACCCACGCCTACCACTGCAGCACCAACAACAACCGGCCCTGCGGCGGCCTGCGCGGCACCCCGTGCAAGCACCTGGAGGCGCTGGCCGACGAGGCGATCCTGCAGTACGGCCTCGACCGGGTCGCCCGCTACCTGCGGGTCGACGCCGGCGACGGGGTGACCACCGGCGCGGAGCTGCTGGGCCGCCTCGACGCGCGGCACGAGCCGACCCAGGCGGCGGTGGTGTTCAGCCGGTTCCTGCGCCACCTGTCCTACCTGGAGGTGCCGGGCAGCACCACGCCGCTGCCGGAGCTGCACTGGTTCCCGTCCACCGGGGCGGGCCGCTGATGCTCGGTACGCAGCTCACCGCCCGGACCGACGGCCACCCGGCCGGGCTGACCGACGCCCTCGACCTGGTGGCGGGCGTCGACGCCGCCCTGACCCACGGCCTGGCCCGGGTCGGCGAGGCGGACGCGGCGGCGCTGGCCGGCCTGGCCGCCGCGCTGGGGACCACCCCGCTGGCCGACCTGGTCGCCGAGGCGGTCGACAAGATCTGCGCCGGCTCGGTGACCCCAGAGCATCTCGCCGCGCTCGCCGGTGCCCGGTCGGCGCTGCTCGGCGCCGCGCACGACGCGCTGCTCGGGCAGCTCGACGCCGCGCTGGGCCGTGGCCGCGTCCCGTGGTCGCCGGCGCCGCCGGCCCCACCGGCCGCGCCCTCGCCCGTCCTGGCCGGCGCGCGGGCGTGGCTGCACGAGGTGGCCGTGACCGGCTGGCGGGGCGTCGACCATGAGCTGGTGGCCGCAGCCGGGACGTCGGTCGAGGCCGCGCTGGCCGCACCGGAGTCGCGCCGGCTCGCCGTGCTGCTCGACGGTCTCGCCGCCGAGCTGCGGGCCTGCGTGCCGGTCGCCACGATGCCGCAGGTGCCGGCGCGCCGGTGGGCCGACCTGTGGGCCCGGGGCGTGCTGCTCGCCCAGGACGCCGCCGCGGTCGACCCCGTGACCGAGGTCGACCGGGTCGACGGGCGGCTGCTGCCGCTCGGCGTGGACGTGCACGAGCACGACACCGCGATGCAGATCCAGGTGCACGCGATCCTCGAACCGGCCGCCGGCGGGCCGCCGCGGCTGGTCCGCACGGCGGTGGGCGCGGCCAAGGTGGACACGGTCGTCGGCCCGGCCCTGTGGCGGCTCCTCCAGGCACACCCCACCCTGCTGGCCGCGCTGGCCCAGCGGCGCGGCGTGACGGTCGCCGACCTGCCGGTGCGCGGCGCGGACCTGCGCTGGCAGGACGACCGGGCGCAGCTCGACGGGCCGGTCGACCCGTTCGCCGCGGCGCGGGTCCTGCTGCCCGGCGCCCAGGCGGCGGCGACCGCGCCGCTGGACCGGCATCCGGCCGCGATCGCCGAGCCCGTCCTCCTCGAGGGGTACGCCGTCGGCGACCACGACGGCGACCTCGTCCTGGAGCTGGACGGCCGCCCGCTCGCCGTGGCGGTCGACCGGCTGCCCTCCTGCGGGCCGCTCACCCCGGAGCTGGTCGCCGCCTCGTCGGCCTGTCTCGGCCTGCTGCGCTGGGACGACGGCCGGTGGCGGCTG
Source organism: Micromonospora sp. RTBAU3-60 (assembly GCF_054963695.1). Lineage (NCBI taxonomy): Bacteria > Bacillati > Actinomycetota > Actinomycetes > Micromonosporales > Micromonosporaceae > Micromonospora > Micromonospora sp. RTBAU3-60. The sequence goes on from NZ_JBUEGB010000001.1 coordinate 207,466, forward strand.
CAGCCGTTGGCGGTGCGGGCCACCGTCAAGCGCAAGGCCGTCGACGTGCACACCGGCGACTGGGCGTGCGGGATCACCGACGCGAAGGTGGCGAAGGCCGAGGCGAAGGCCGGCGACGCCGTGGCGGTGCTGCGCGAACGCGCGGGACGGTTGCTGCGGCGATGACCCACCACGACCACGACCGCGCCGACGAGAATCGGCGGCAGGTGCTCTACTGGCGGCTGCTGGCCCGGCTCTTCGACCCCACCGAGCAGCCCACCCTGGAATCGGCGAGCATGGCCGTCGTCGAGGACCTGGGCCTGCCGGCCGCGCTGCTGGACCCGGCGGTCTCGGTGGACACCGTGGTGCAGCGCTTCCCGGCGCTCGCCGCCGAACTGCGTGGCCTGCTGGCCGCGGCCGAGGGCGCGGCGGCGTCCGACGACCCCACCGGGCGGCCCGGGCCGGCCGAGGTACGCCGCGCCGCGCTGGTGTCGAAGGTGCTGCTGAACGTGTTCGCGACCGGCGCTGGGCCGGTCAGTGCCGGCCAGCTGGCCCGGTGGCAGTCCGACGCCGGCTGGTTCGAGCAGGCGCTCGGCACCGAGCCGGGCGAGCTACGCCGGCAGGGCGGCACCGGGCTGGGCGGCACGCTCGCCGCCCTGGAGGGTGACCTCGTACGCCGCATGCACCTGCGCGAGGTCCTCGCCGACCCGGCGCTGGCCAGCCGGCTCACGCCGAGCATGTCGCTGATCGAGCAGCTGCTGCGGGACAAGGCCAACCTGTCCGGGGTGGCCCTGGCCAACGCCAAGGCACTGATCCGCCGCTTCGTCGACGAGGTCGCCGAGGTGCTGCGTACGCAGGTGGAGCAGGCCAGCGTGGGGGCGATCGACCGGTCGGTGCCGCCGAAGCGGGTGTTCCGCAACCTCGACCTGGACCGCACCATCTGGCAGAACCTGACCAACTGGAGCCCGGAGGACCAGCGCCTCTACGTCGACCGGCTCTACTACCGGCAGACCGCCCGGCGAACCACACCCGCGCGCCTGATCGTGGTGGTGGACCAGTCCGGTTCGATGGTCGACTCGATGGTCAACTGCACCATCCTGGCGTCGATCTTCGCCGGGCTGCCCAAGGTGGACGTGCACCTGATCGCGTACGACACCCGGGCGCTGGACCTGACGCCGTGGGTGCACGACCCGTTCGAGGTGCTGCTGCGCACCAACCTGGGCGGCGGCAACGACGGACCGGTCGCCATGGCGATGGCCCGCCCCAAGATCACCGAACCGCGCAACACGGTGCTGGTCTGGATCTCGGACTTCTACGAGTTCGACCGCTCGCAGCTGTTGTCGACGGCATCGAGGCCGTGCACCGCTCCGGCGTGCGGTTCATCCCGGTCGGCTCGGTCAACAGCTCCGGCCAGCAGAGCGTCAACCCCTGGTTCCGACAACGGTTCAAGGACCTGGGCACACCGGTGATCTCCGGTCACATCCGCAAACTCGTCTTCGAGCTCAAGAGCTTCCTCACCTAGGAGTCCCACCCCTCATGTCCGAGATGCTGCGTGCCCCCGCCGAGGTCAAGTACGCCGACGAACTCGACTACCTGGAGTCGGTCGACACCGACCCGAAGCCGTTCTCCTGGCGGCTCAGCCCGCGGATGGTCCGGCTGTTCGTCCTCGGTTCCGAACGAGCCGACGGCCTCGACCGGGAGATCCCGCAGAAGTGGTTCGGCGACCGGACCTTCGTCGAGCGGAGCATCGTGACCCTCGCCTCCGACCGGGGTCTGCTGCTCATCGGCGACCCGGGCACCGGCAAGAGCTGGCTGGCCGAGCTGCTCGCCGCCGCGATCTGCCGCAACTCCACCCTGGTGGTGCAGGGCACCGCCGGCACCACCGAGGACCACATCAAATACTCGTGGAACGTGTCCATGGTGATCGCCCGCGGGCAGTCCCGCGACTCGATGATCCCGTCACCGATCATGACCGCGATGGAGCAGGGCGTCATCGGCCGCTTCGAGGAGCTGACCCGCTCCACCAGCGACGTGCAGGACGCGCTCATCTCCATCCTGTCGGAGAAGTACGTCTCGATCCCCGAACTGAACGACGACAACATCGTCTTCGCCCGGCCCGGCTTCTCCATCATCGCCACCGCGAACAGCCGCGACCGGGGGGTCAACGACCTCTCCTCCGCGCTCAAGCGGCGGTTCAACTTCGTCCGGATCCCCGTGGTCACCAACAAGCGCAGCGAGGCGGAGATCGTCCGGTTCCGCACCGAGGAGCTGCTGCGCCGGCACCGCATCGAGTTGGAGGTTCCGCCCACCCTGCTGGACATCCTGCTGCAGAGCTTCGCCGACCTGCGCACCGCCGCCGCGGCGGCGACCAGCGACGACGAGAAGCTCGAATCGGCGCTGTCCACCGCCGAGCAGATCGGCGTCCTGGAGGACGCCATCCTGCACAGCCAGTTCTTCGGCGACCGGACGCTGCGCGCCGAGACGCTGGCCGGCTCCCTGATGGGCTCGCTGGCCCGGCGCAGCCCGGAGGACCTGGCGATCCTCAACAAATACCTGCACGGGGTGGTGGAGCCCCGGGCCAAGCAGGACGGCGGCGGCTGGGAGGGTTTCCTCGACGGCGGGCGCCAGGCGATCGCCGCCCTGTCATGACCGTCCCCGTCGCCGGCCCGTTCGGTGCCCTGCGTCAGCAGCTCACCGACGCCGCCGTTGCCTTCGCCGACTCCCCCGATGCGCTCGCCGGCATCCTCGCCGGCCTGGTCGACGACGTCGACCGGGCGCTCGCCGTGCCGTTGGAGATCTTCCCGGTGTGCCACCACTCGCCGGCCTCGGCGCTGGCGATGCTGCGCCGGCTGCGCGCGAAGCAACCCCGGGTGATCTATCTGGAGCTCTGCGAGGACCTCCAGCCACTCCTGGGCGAGCTGCGCAACTGCCGCCTCCCGGTGGCCGTGCAGGCGTTCGCCGCCGAGCTGGACGGCCACCCGGCCGAGTGGGGCCCGCTCAGCGTCGTCGCGCCGATCACCGAGGCCTCCGCCGAATACCAGGCCATCGCGTACGCGCTGGAGACGCCGGGCGTCGAGCTGGTGCTGGTGGACCGCTCCACCGACCACGTCTTCCAGTGGCTGCCGCGGGACCGGCCGGAGCCGACCCGTCCGGGCGACGGGGAGGTCGACGCGGGCGAGGACGGCGGGCGCCCCGGCGACGAGGGCGCCCTGCACGGCGACGCGGTCGGCGTGGAGATCGGCGACCTGCGGCCCGGCTTCGCCGAGCTGGAGGCGTACCTGCTGCACCACGGCAAGGTGCGGCACTGGTCGGAGTGGTGGGACCAGTACGTCGAGCAGCCGCTCGCCGACGCCGATCACGACACCTACCGGCAGGTGATGGTGCTCATCGGCAGCCTGTTCCGGCGGCTGCGCCCGGCCCGCTCCGCGCGGCTCGACCGGGACGAGGACCGCGAGCGGTACATGTGGACGCGGATGCGCGAACACCTCGCCGCCTCCGGCGTCGACCCCGCCGACTGTCTCTACGTCTGCGGCGCCTTCCACGCCGCGAGCCACGTGGAGCAGTTCGGCCTCGCCGCCGACGCGCCCGCGTACGAGATCAGCCCGCGCACCGGCACCCGCTGGCACTACGGGCTGATCCCGTCCAGCCACTCGGCCATCGAGGCCCAGTTCGGCCTCGCCCCGGGATCGGTCTCCATCGCCGCGGCCACCTGGACCAAGGCGCTGACCCGCGCCGGTCTCACCGGCTACCGGCTGGACGGGCAGCGTGCCAGCCGCACCCGGACCAAGGGCCGCCGCGCGGTCGCCGGTGCCGTCCCGGACACCGGAGTCACCGACCGCCTCTCCGGGTTCCTCGCCGCACCACCCGAACCCGGCGGTCTCGACGAGGCGGAGCTGCGCGGCTGGTGTGTCGACATCGTCCGGCTCGCCCGCCGCAACGGCTACCTGGCCAGCACCGCCGACGCGATCGCCGTCTTCGAGACCGCGATCCTCCTGGCCGGGCTGCGCAACCGGGCCCGCCCCACCCCGTACGACTTCGCCGACGCGGCGGTCACCTGCATCGAGAAGGACGTGGTGCCCGGCCGGCGCGACGTCCGCCGGCTCTGCGAGATCCTGCTCGGCGGGGACCGGGTCGGCCAGGTCGGCTACGAGGCGCTCCCGCCGCTGGCCCGCGACGTCCTCGACCGGCTCCGACCGCTCGGCCTGGACCTGGAGAAGCGTACGGTCCAGCGGGCCCTGTTGGACCTGGACGCCGACCCGCGGCTGGCACCCTGCTCGGATCTGCTCTGGATGCTGCGATATCTGCTCCCACCCGACGCGGTCCGCCCGATCATGGGCGAGCGGCGGCTGGGGCACCGGTCCATCCAGGAGAGCTGGGACCTCGCGCTCGGCCGCAACCAGCGGGCGTTGATCGAGCTGGGCTACGACGGCGTCACCGTGGAGCAGGTGCTGGAGCAGCGGCTGCGCCGGGCGGTCCGTGGCCCGGAGGCCACCGCGTCCGGCGCCCTGGCGGCCGTCGAGGAGGCCATCCGGCTGCTCGACAGCCCGCGTCTGGTCGACGAGCTGGGCGCCCGGGCGGTGGAGCTGCTCGCCGCCGAGCGCACCGTCGACGACGCGCCGGAGGTGCTGCGCCGCATCCGCCGCCTGCTGGCCCACTACCGGGCCACCGCGCCGGCCCTGCCGGCCTGGTGCGCGGCGTTCGTGACCGCCGGCTACGCCCACTACTGCACCCTGCTGCCGACCGCGGTCGTCGACGAGCAGACCGGCGTCCGGCAGGTCGGCGCCATGCTCGGCTTCCTGTTCAGCATGGAGAGCCTGGCGCTGTCCCTCGGCTGCGACCGGACGCAGCTCGAACTCGCCGTCGCGCAGTCCCATCCGGAGGCGCCCGCCAAGGTCGCCCTGCTGTGGGCGGCCCGGCACCAGTTGGGCCTGCTGCCCCTCGCCGAGTTGCGGGCCCGCTGCGCCGACCTGCTGGCGAACCGGCTGGTCGTGCCGACCTTCCCGCAGTACCTCTCCGGCTTCGTGCAGGCCCTGGAACCGGTGCCCGGCCTGGCGCCGTTCGTGGTGGAGCTGATGTCGACCGCGTTCGGTCAGCTGCCCGACCCGATCCTGCTGCCCTGGCTTCCCACGCTCATCACCACCCTGCGCGAGCACGGGCCGGAGCTGGTGCCACTGCTGATCCGTGAGGCGGGGCGTACCTTTCCCGGCGGCCTGGCCACGCTGGACGCCTGGGTGCCACCCTGGGCGGCACCGGCGGCAGCACCGACGCCGGCGGGGCCGGTCGCGCCGGCGGGGCCGATCGTCCGCCTGCTGGTGGACCATCCCGAGGCTGTCGACGCGGTCGCTGGGCTGCTCGGCTGCCCCGGTGAGTGGCGGCGGGCCGACGCAGCCCCGCACGCCGAGGTGGCAGCGCTGCTCAGCCAGCATCCGGAGGCGCCCGAGGCGGTGGCCGGCCTGCTGGCGGCCGGCACGGGCTGACCCGGCCGTGCCCGGTGCGCGAGGTGGCGGTGCCAGCGGGTGTCGGTCACCGCGGTGCACGCGAACCGGCGTGGCTTCGGTGGTCAGCCGAGCCAGCGGCGCAGGTACGCGGCCAGCCCGGTCAGGTCACCGCCGCCGGAGCGGTAGCCGATGTGTCCGTCGGGGCGTATCAGCAGGAGGCCGGCCACGCCGGGAGCGAGGCCGAGCCGGTGCAGCGCCAGCTGGTCGGCGGCGTCGGTCAGCCGGTGCACGGTGACCTGGCCGGCCCGGCGCAGCGGCGCGACGGCCTCCTCCGGCCAGGCCGCCGGTGGACCGCAGAGCAGCAGGTCCCAGCCGGGTGGGGCGGTGAGCCGGCGAGCCCGGTGGGTCCCGCCCCGACCACCAGCACGTCGACGGCCTCCATCGGCACCTCCTGATTCGGACCGGGTGACCGCCCTGCTGCGCATGACGATATCGAGGTGCCTCCAGCGGCTCAGGCCGCTGACGGCGGCGGTGCCGTGACGAGCTGCGCGAACAGGTCGGCGGCGGCGTCCAGGACGGCCCGGTCGCCGGTGATCAGCAGGTCCAGCAGCAGGCCGCGGGTCGCGGCGAGGCTCAACCGGGCGCGCCGGCGGGCCTCCGCGCGGTCGTGGCCGAGCTGGACGAACAACTCCTCGACGGGGCCCGCCCAGGCGGCGATGACCGAGGCGCGGAAGGCCCCGGTCCAGGATCGGTCGAACAGCGCGTGCGCGTAGATCTCGAAGAACAGCCGTTCCGCCGGGGCCAGGGCCGGGTCGGCCAGGCGGCGCCAGAAGCGCCGGCTCACCTCGACCGGATCATCGGCCTCGGTGGCGAGGGCCGCGAGCGCCGCGCGCTGCTCGGCCTCGACCCGCCCGACCACCTCCGTCAGCAGGCCCTCCCGGCTGCCGAAGTGGTAGATCAGCATGCGGTGGCTGGTGCCCGTACCGGAGGCGATCTCGCGGAGGCTGAGCTGGCTGAACCCGCCCGACTTCAGGAAGCTGACGCACCGGTCGAGCAGCGCCTCCCGGGCGTCACCGGCCACCGGTGGGCGCCGCGTCGTCGTCCGTCGCCGCCACGGCTTCCGCCTCGACTTCCCGGGACGGCGACGCCGGGGCAACCGCCTCGCCGGCCGGGGACGGCGACGTCGGGGCAGCCGACTCGGCAGCCGCCTTGAGCCCGGCGGCCTCCATCCGCAGGTACCGGCGCGTCCGCGCCGCGGTCAGCAGCGCGACCAGCCAGGCGAGGGCGCCGGTCTGCCGGATGCCGATGCTGATCCGGGTCGTCCCGTCGGGTTGGCCGTCCACCCGGTGGTAGGCGACGGTGTGCACGCCGGGCACGTGCGCGTCCCAGGCGAACGACGCGCCCGGTCGCAGCTCGCAGACCCGCCACACCGTCGGCGGCAGGCCGGGCTGGCGGATGCGGAACCGGCCGCCCACCGCCAGGGACGGCCCGTCGAGCGGCTCCACGGTCGACATGGACGCCGTCCACCGCGGATAGCTCGTCACGTCCGCCAGCGCCGCCCAGGCGGGCTGGGGGCCCGCCGTGGTGGTGATCGTCTCCGCGTAGTCCATGTACCAGATGGTACACAGCGGCCACGAGCATCAATAGGTGCCACCGTGGCCCAGCTCCGCGGTCACCCGCTCGTGCAGCGCGGTCAGCGCCGGGCTGACCGTGACGGCGAGCGGCGTGGGATCGGTCAGCCGCCGCGTTCCCTCCGGCAGCCAGGCGAGGTCGGCGTCGAACCGGCGGCGGGCGGCCCGCACCTCGCCGGCGGGATCGGCGCTCTCGAGGCGCCGGCCGCCGCGCATGACCGGCACCAGCAGCGGCTCACGGTCCGCCGGCGGCGGCTCGTCGCGCAACCCGACCAGATCCCCTTCGGCGCCGGCGGGATCGCGGAAGACCTGCTTGGGCCCGGGCAGGGTGGCCTTGCCGGGCGACAGCTTGAGCACCGGCCGGTCCCCGTAGGCGACCAGCTTGTACGCGCTGTCCAGCGACGGCGCGTCGTACGAGACGCCCATCTTCGTGCCCACGCCGTACCCGTCGATCGGGGCACCCTGGGCGACGAGCTCCGCGATGACGTCCTCGTCCAGGCTGCCGCTGGCGACGATCCGGGCCTGCCGCAGCCCGGCCTCGTCGAGGATCGCCCGGGCCTGCCGGGCCAGCGCCGCCAAGTCCCCGGAGTCCAGTCGCACGGCCATCGGGCCGGTCAGCCCCAGTTCGGTGATGACGTCCACCGCAGCCCGGACTCCGGCGGGCGTGTCGTAGGTGTCCACCAGGAAGATCGGGTTCGTGGGGAAGTCGGCGGCGAACGCGCGGAACGCCGCCCGCTCGTCGGGGAACGCCTCCACGTACGAGTGGGCCATCGTCCCGGACGGGGTGAGCCCGTACCGCCGGGCGGCCTCGACGTGGCTGGTCGCGGCGAAGCCGGCGATGGCCGACGCCCGCGCCACGCCCGCCCCGGCCTCGATGCCGTGCGTGCGGCGGAACGCGAAGTCGACCAGCTGCGCGTCGCCGGCGGCGAGCCGGCAGCGGGCGGCCTTGGTGGCGACCGTGGTGTGGAAGGTGATCAGGTTCAGCACCCCGGTCTCCACCAGCTGCGCCTCCGCGATCGGCGCGGTCACCTCCAGCAACGGCTCGTCGGCGAAGACCACGCGACCCTCCGGTACGGCCCGCACGTCGCCGGTGAACCGCAGCCCGGCGAGGGCCGCCAGGGCCGGCGGGTCGAGCCCGACGACCTCCCGCAGGTAGCCCAGCTCGTCGTCGTCGAAGGCGAAGCTCTCCAGGAAGTCCAGCGCCTCGGCCAGCCCGGCCGCGACCAGGAAGCCGCGCCGGTGCGGCAGGCGGCGGACGAAGAGGCTGAACGTGGCGGGCTCGGTCATGCCACGGCGCAGGTAGCTGGCCGCCATCCGCAGCTCGTACAGGTCGGTGCGCAGTCCGCCGCTCATGCCACCTCCTCGACCACGCCCCCACTGTGGTCGACCGGGCCTCGGCGCGTACGGCAAACCGGCGATCCTGACGGCGGCGCCCGGCGAGGGCGACCGCGTGTCAGGTGGCCGACCCGAGCTGTCCATCAGGGCCGTGAGCTGCGGATACTGGAGACGGTCGGCCCTGTCGGCCGACCGGCCGGTGAGCGGAGGCCACGCCATGACCCAGCACGACGCCCCGCCGGAGGAGGCGATCCGGAGCGGGAACACCGGCGCTGGCACCAGCGCGGTGCCTGCCGCCGCCTGGCAGGTCCGGGTCCGCACCAAGGTCGACGACCTCTACCAGCAGCTGGCCAGCCTGGCCGCCCGCGACCCGCCCACCGCCGCCGGGGTCGTCCCGCTCCAGCGGCAGCTGTCCGGGGTGGAGGCCGTCCTCGGCCGCAGCGACGTGGTCGACTGGCTGCGCGGCGGGAAGATCGAGTACGCCTGGCAGACCATCCACACGGTGGAGCGGGCCATGGTGGAGCTGCGAACGCCGGCGGAGCTGCTCGGGCTGCTGCCCGCGTACCGGGACTCGGCCGCCCAGTTCCTCAAGGCGGACGACAAGGTGCTGCTGGACTTCGACGCGACGAAGGACCTGGCCGAGCCGGAGCTCTTCCGTGCCAAGGTCCGGGCGCTGCTGCTGCGCTACCACCAGGCGTCGGACGAGTTCCACGAGTCCGCCCGCCGGCTGCGCAACCGGATGCTGGGCATCTCCGTGTTCGCGCTGCTGGCCGAGGCGCTGCTGGTCCTGGTGCAGTGGCGCAGCCGGGACGTGCACCTGCTCAAGCCGCCCGGCGACGCGGCGGGCGTGCCGGCGTGGCGGCTGCTGTTCTTCGTGCTGCTCGCCGGCGCGCTGGGCGCGTTCATCAGCGCACTCCCGTCGATGATCACGTCGCGTTCCGGCGGGCTGCCCTACAAGTTGCCGTTCCAGCAGGGCCTGCTGAAGCTGGCCGTCGGTCCGCTGGTCGCGCTGGTCGGCATCATGCTGGTGATCGGTGGCCTGGTGGAGTCCACGGTCGGCAGCACGGCCGCCCTGCTGGGGGTGGCCATCGTCTTCGGCGCCGGTCAGCAGGCGGTCACCGCGTTCGCCGACCGGCGGGCGGCGGAGCTGCTGACCACGGCCAGGAAGAGTTGACGTCGGTACGCTTCGACGGAGGTGACGGCCGCCGCCGGTCGAGGCCTGGCGGTCCGTCCGGTTCGGCGGGCGGACGTGCGGCGGTGGGCCTAGAGTGTGGGGATGGGGGAAGCGGTTGCCGCGTCCGCGGTGGCCATCACGGCCGCCGTGATAGGTCTTGCTCCGACGCCGACGCCCAGCCCGCCGCTGGACGCCGCTCCCGTGCTGACCTCGGCCCCGTTCGGCGCGCTGCCCGGGCAGCAGGTCACCCACACCGTCACGATCGCCGGCACGGCGACTCTCGTCGCCGCGCGGATCACGTTCACCACCACCGCGGATCTGGAGCGGGTCACGGCGCGCGCCCAGCCGGGCTGGTGCTCGGTGACCGCCCGCGAGGTGGTCTGCGACCTCGGTGACATCCGGCTGGCCAGCGGCTCACCGGCGCCGCGGATCACGATCACCGGGCGGGTCCGTCCGGGTGCGACACCCGGGACGGTGGTCCGTAACCGGGTCAGCCTCACCTCCGACCAGATGCCGGAGAACGGGGCCCAGATCGCCAGCAACGCCTACCTGGTGCCCGGCTCGACCGCGACGCCCACGGATCCGCCGGCGGAGCCGCAGGCGGCGGCGCCGGTCGACCCGGCGGCGCCCCGGTCGATGCGGGTGCCCACCGTCCTGGCGGTGGTGGTGGCGGGCGTGGCCGCGGCCGGAGCGGTGCTGACCCGTCGACGGTTGCGGCAGCGTCGGGCGGAAAGTGTTACGACCGGGCGGCCGGATCCGATGTAGCAGGCGGAGGCAGGCGCGTCAGGAGTGCGGCATGGATCGACGGTGGTGGCGGCGGACGACGCTGGCGGCGGTCGCCGGAGCGGCGACCCTGGTCACGACGTCCACCTGGCTGGATGCCGGGTCCGGCAGCGCGGCGGCGCAGGGGCCGCTGCCCCTGCCGACCGCCCTGCCCGTGTCGTTGCCGCCCGTGTCGCTGCCGCCCCTGCCGCTGCCGTCGATCACCCTGCCCTCGCTCACGCCACCGTCGCTGAAGCCGCCCACCGCCCGGCCGACGACTTCGCCGTCGGCCGGCCCCGCCACGGGGCACACCCCGGGGCCGACGCCGACCTCGTCGGGCGTGCCACCGCGGGCCGGCGGGCCGGCCGCCCCGGCCCCGATCGCGGCCGCGCCGACCGTCGATCCCGGGTCCGCCCCGGCGCTCATCGCCGCCGACCCCGGCGCCGACCTGTACCCGCAGCCGCCGGTGGACGCCGCCGACACGCCCGACGCCCGGCAGGTGGCCGCGCTCACCGACGTCGAGCGCCGGATCCAGTACCTGCAGAACATCCTGGCCCGCACCCGCGACGACCTGGCCACGGTGCAGCGCCAACCCGATCCGGTGCTGCAACTGCTGACGGCCTGGACCGGCGGCCCGGCGCCGGCCGGTGACCCGGCGCCGGCCCTGGCCGTGGCCGACTCCACGGACCTGCTCGACACGCCCACCGGCCGCGCCGCCGCCCTGTCCGCCGCGATCACCTCCGGTCAGGAAGAGCTCGCCGGCCGGCAGCGCGAGGAGGCGGCCCTGCGGCAGGAGATCGAGCGGCGGGCCCGCTCCGCCTCGGTGACCGCCCCCGCGACGGCGCCGACGGCGCGGGTCGTCGCGGGCGGCGGCCGGCTGGGCCGGCCGCTGGCGGGCCGGCTCACCAGCCCCTTCGGCGTCCGGTTCGACCCGTACTACCACGTCTGGCAACGGCATCCGGGGATCGACCTCGCCGCCCCGACCGGCACCCCGATCGTCGCCGCCGCCGACGGGCGGGTCACCCGCGCCGGATGGTACGGCGGATACGGCAACTACACCTGCATCGACCACGGCCGGGCGTCCGGGCAGCGGCTGTCCACCTGCTACGGCCACCAGTCCCGGCTGCTGGTGTCGCCCGGCCAGCGGGTCCGGGCCGGCCAGGTGATCGGCCTGGTCGGTTCGACCGGCGCCTCCACCGGACCACACCTGCACTTCGAGGTGCGTCTCGGCGGCCGGGCCGTCGACCCGCTGCCCTGGATCTGAGGCGTCCAGGTGACGGACCGCTGGTGGCGTCGCCCGCCCGGGCTCCCGAGGTGGGTAGCGTCCCTGATCAGCTTAGTGATCCTGAGTCGGATTGGGTTTCCGGGATCGTTTCCCACCGTGGTGGGGACGCGTGGGCGTGGAAGTGGAATCCCGCGCCCAACGCGGCTCCTCGCGGCCGGTGACCGGTGGTGGGTGTGCTGATCGTTGTCACGCCCTGGTGCCGGTGGGCTGCGCGGGGCAACCTCAGCCGGTCCGTTGGCGCGTGTCCCTCCGGACGCTTACCCGCCGAGCCGTGAGGTCTGGTGGGGGAGGGTGCCCTGCGTCGCCTGGGCGCAGGGCGTGGTGCCTTGCGCCGGGTGGGACCAGCCTTCGACCGGTCCCCCCGGTGGCTCTTCGTGATGACCGCTGCCGTTTCGAGTTTCTCGACCACGGCGCGAATGACCATGTGCCCGCTGGTCTTGTCAATGACGGTCTTTGCCTGATGGGCGAGGCCGCGGGCGGCGATGCGCCGCCAGGCGCCCTGGTCGCGGTCGCCTTGCCAGCGGCAGGACTGGTGGGGACACAGGGCCCATTTCCAGCCCGCCACCGTGGGCTTGTCGGGGGCCTTACAGTGCCGTAGCGGGGTCAAGCAGTGCGGGCAGTGTTTGGAGGTGTTGCGGGCAGGCGTGGTGACCACGGCGATACCCGCCTCGGCGGCGAGGTGCCGCATCCGGTCGACGATCTGCCCGCGCACCTGCTGCGACAGCCGCGTGTTGAGGGTGGCGCCCATGCCCCGTGCTTCCAACGACTGCAGATCTTCCACGTAGATCACGGTCGCCCGGGCGGCGATCGCCTGGTCGACCGCCCAACGGGCGGCAGCCCAGGCAAGCGCGGCGTTGAGATGCGCGCGGCGGGCGGAGACGTGCCGGATCTCGTCGCGCAGCACCTCGTGCTTGCCGACGAGGTGATGCCGCTCGTCACGGCCGGCGAGGCGCTGGTAGTGGTCGGCTTTGGCGTGCAACCGCTCACCGTGCCGGCGCAGGCGATGCTGCTTGGCCAGGACCCCGACCGCCCGGAACTGACCACCCGCCCCCAACGCGGTGATCCGGCCGTCCTCGTGCAGTCGCAGGGCTCCAGCGGACAACAGGGTGTTCAGCCCCCAGTCCACGCCGAGCGCCACCGAGTGACCGGTGCGCCGGGCCTTCGGCACCGGGTGGCTGTATGCCATGTCGGCGTGCACCTGCCCGCCGGTGACGCGCAGGGTGGGCAGGTGCAGCACCGCGCCCGCGGGGACCGTGGGCGGCAGGCTGATCGGACAGGCCACCCACGTCCAATCCCGATACGATCGCGGATCTGGGCGGGTGGGCAACTGCAACCGCAGCAACACCCTCCTGGGGTCGGTGTCGGAGCGTTCGATGCTGGCCTGCTGCCGGTCACACGCGGCCAGCAGCAGCATCCGCGCGACCTTTGGGACGCCTTCCAGTTCGAACACGTCCACCGGCAGCCGGCCATTGGCGGCAAGGAACTTCGCAGCCTGCCGGGTGCGGCCCTTGATGACGCTGGACGGTAGATGCTCCCCGCCCGGAACCGCCTTGCGTACCTGCTCCCACTCCTGCACGGTGCGCTGACGCGGATCGTCCGGCCACGTCGCCAGCACCCCGGCGATCAGGTCAGCCCGCCACGACGCCGAGCGCAGAACCCGCCCCGCCTGCTCCTGCGCCATGCGCACGACCCGGTCATTGACCCTCACACCCACCGGCGCGGTAACCGTCCAGCCCAAGCGCCGCAGCGCCATCCACGCATTCGACGGAAGCTTCCGGCCGCCCGCGTCGTGTCCGGAGGCCAACACATCCACATCCGCGGAGTTCCAGCGCTCCACCAACAGGCCGGACACCATCCCCGCCACCAGATCGGCACACCAGCCGATCCGTTGCGCCAGCACCGCCTGCGACAGGACCTCACCGCTCTCCTCGTCCACCCCAGATCCCAGCAAAACGCGGGCGCAAGCGGTACGGGAAGCCTCACCCTCGGCCAGCGGCAGCTTTCCGGTCACCGGCTCATCGCCTCGACATCGATCCAGGAGAACCCGCGATCACGACCGGCCCACCTCACCGGAATCTCCCCCGAACCAGCCCAAAGGCGAAGCGCCACGGTCCACACGGTTAACCTATGATCACCGACGATTCCTGATCAAGTTGTTAGCCTGATTGCCATGATCTTCATTACCGCCAAGTTCCGCGTGAAGCCCGAGGACGCCGACCGCTGGCCGCAGATCGTCGCGGAGTTCACCGAGGCCACCCGCGCCGAGCCCGGCTGCCTGTGGTTCGACTGGTCGCGCAGCCTGGCCGACCCGACGGAGTACGTGCTGGTCGAGGCGTTCCGGGACGACGAGGCCGGCGCCGCGCACGTGCAGTCGGAGCACTTCCGCACGGCGCAGCGGACGCTGCCGCCGTACCTGGCCGAGACGCCGCGGATCGTCAACGTGACCGTTCCACAGCAGGACTGGTCGCTGCTCGGCGAGATGGCCGTCCCCGAGAGCCGTTAGTCCTCGACGGTCGGGCCGAGCAGCCGGATCTCCTCGATGTCCAGGGCCGCCTGCACCTCGCGCAGCACGGCGTCGTCGATCTGGTTGGTCCGCCGTAGCCGGGTCAGCTCCTGCCGCTTGGCCTCCAGCACCCCGAGTCGCAGCCGCCGGGCGAGTTCCCGCTCCCGCAGCATGTCCTCGTCCTGGGGAGTGCGGATGTCGTGGAGGTGGTCCTGGTAGTCGGAGCGGAGCCGGTCGACAGCATCCGGTGGAGCGCCGATGTCGGCGGCTACCTGGGGCAAGGCGTCCAGTCCGGCCTGGGTGGCGTGGATTCGTGCGCGACGGGCCTCGTCCTCGCGTTCCATGTCGCCGCTCAGGCCGGCCCAGGTGGCCACGGCGGGCAGGGTGGTGCCCTGGATCAGCATGATCAGCACGATGACGGTGACCGTGACGAAGATGATCAGATCCCGGTCCGTGACCGGGGTGCCGGTGTGGGTGGTCACCGGCACGGCCAGGGCGGCGGCCAGGGAGACCGCGCCACGGAAGCCGGCCCAGCCGGCGACGGTCCGCTCCCCCTGGTTGAAGCGGCGGCCCCGGCGGGACTCGCGCCGGTCGAGGGCCTGCAGGCCGCCGACGGCCAGGTGCAGCCAGATCATCCGGATCACCACCACGACCACGGTCACCGCGGCCGCGATGCCGAGCGATTCGATCGGTGAGTGACTGGTGATGCTGCGCAGCGTGCGCGGAATCTGGGTGCCGAGCAGCACGAAGAGGCTGCCGTTGAGCATGAAGGTGAACAGGTCCCAGAACGCGAACGCCACGATCCGGGAGCGCGCCCGGATCACCCGCGGGGCGGCGTAGGAGAGCACGAGCCCGGCGACCACCACGGCGAGGACGCCGCTGGAGTGCACCGACTCGGCCAGCAGGAAGGCCACGACCGGGGTGAGAATGCTCAGCCCGCCCTCGCGCAACGGGTCGTCGAGGTGCCGGCGGATCAGCACGACCACCCCACCGACCAGCAGACCGGCGGCGATGCCGACCGCGGCCGAGCCGACGAACCGGCCGAGCAGGCCGAGCGGCCCGGGGAAGGCGCCGCCGGCGATCACGCCGACGGTCACGGAGAAGAGCACGAGCCCCGTACCGTCGTTGATCAGGCTCTCCGCGCGCAGCGTGGTGAGGATGCCGCGCGGCATCCGCTTGGCCAGGCCGGCGACGGCGGCGGCGTCGGTGGGCGCGAGCACGGCGCCGAGCACCCAGGCTGCCGTCGGCTCGACGCCGAGGGCCCGGGCGGCGTACGCCACGGCGCCCGCCGAGATCACCACGAGCACCACCGCGAGCAGCGCGATCGACGCGAGGTTGGCCCGGATCTCGCGGAGGCTGATGACGAGGCTCTCCCGGTAGAGGATCGCCGGGAGGAAGAGCAGCAGCACCACGTCGGGCGGCAGCACCACGTGCGAGAACGGTGGGAACACCCCGAGCAGCGCGCCCATGGCGATGAGCAGGACGGGCGGCGCGACCCGGTACCGGCCGCCGATCGTCGTGCCGATCAGCACCGTCGCTCCCAGCACCGCGATCAGCAGGAGCGCTTCCACGTCGTACTCCCGTCACCCGGTCGCCGTGGTGCGGCGGCGGGAGGTTTCACGGAGTACGCCGCCGCACCAACATGGTGGTACGGCAGTCCGATGGCGCGGGGACAAACCAGTTAATTGGGCGGCGGCTACTCGAATCGCGAGGGGTCCCCGGCGCCGCGGCGCAGGATCTCCGGTTCGGGCCCGGACAGGTCGACCACGGTGGTCGGCTCGGTCCCGCACTCCCCCGCGTCGACGACCGCGTCGAGCTGGTGGTCGAGGCGCTCCTTGATCTCCCAGCCCTGGGTCAGCGGCTCGTCCTCGTCGGGCAGCAGCAGCGTGCTGGACAGCAGCGGCTCGCCCAGCTCAGCCAGCAGCGCCTGGGTGACGGTGTGTTTCGGCACCCGCACTCCGACGGTGCGCTTGCGCGGCTCCTGAAGCCGGCGCGGCACCTCGTGCGTGGCCGGCAGGATGAACGTGTAGCTGCCCGGGATGGCGGCCTTTACCAGGCGGAAGACCGCGTTGCTCACCTTGACGAACTGGCCGAGCTGGGCGAAGTCGCGGCAGACCAGGGTGAAGTGGTGCCGGTCGTCGAGCCGGCGGATCTCCCGGATCCGGTCCAGGCCGGCCCGGTTGCCGATCCGGCAGCCGAAGGCGTAGCAGGAGTCGGTGGGGTAGGCGATCAGTCCGTCGTCCCGGATCAGGTCGACCACCTGCCGCAGGGTCCGCGGCTGGGGGTTGTCCGGGTGCAGGTCGTAGTACCTCGCCACGGCGCCCAGCCTATGCCCGGCCGCGCGCCCGCCCACGGCGGGGCGCGGCAGAAAAATCGCCGGTCGCAGGTTTGGCCGAGCAGCGGACTGGAAAGGAGGAGCCCGCTCGAAGAGGGGGGACCGACCATGTCCGACGCCAGTACAGACCGCGACGACGACCGTCCGGCCGAGGTGACCGACCCGCTGCTGTGGCGGCTCGCCAGCGCCGTGGCCGACACCCACCAGCCGGACGAGAACGGCGCCTGCGACAACGGGAGTTGCTTCGGCGTGGCCTGGCCCTGCGCCGCTTGGAACAGCGCCCAGGAGGGGCTGCGGGCGGCGCAGGCCGCGCCGACCGTCGACCAGACCCAGCCGGACGCCTCGGCCGGGCCGGCCGCCGAGCTGCCGCCGCCCCCGCCCTGGCAGCCACCGGCCGCTCCGTCGCCGTTGGCGATCACCGCCGCCTGAGGCAGCCGGGCCGCTGTCGCACCTCAGGAGGGGCGCAGGTGGACGCGGCGCGCCTTGCGCCCCGTCTCGTACGCGGCCCGGGCCGCCCGGGCCGCCGCGCCGGTGGACACCTCGGCCACCGGCACGTCCCACCACGCGCCACCGTCCGGGCCCGGCTCCATCGGGTCCGTCGCGACGTGCACGACCGTCGTCCGGTCCGCGGCCTTCGCCGCGGCCAGCCCGGCGCGCAGCTCGGCCGTCGTGGTCACCCGGATCACCTCGGCGCCCAGGCTGGCCGCGTTCGCCGCGAGGTCGACCGGCAGCGGCCCGCCGGCCCGGTCCCGGTAGGCGGTGCCGAGCCGCTGCGCGCCGACGCTCTCGGACAGCCGACCGATCGACGCGAAGCCGTGGTTGTCGACCAGCACCACGACCAGCTTGACGCCCTCGGCGACCGCGGTGACCAGTTCGCTCGGCAGCATCAGATAGGAGCCGTCGCCGATCAGGACGAACACCTCCCGGTCCGGCGCGGCCAGCTTCACCCCGATCCCGCCGGGGATCTCGTAGCCCATGCAGGAGTAGCCGTACTCGACGTGGTAGCCCTTGGGATCGCTGCTGCGCCACAGCTTGTGCAGGTCGCCGGGCATCGACCCGGCCGCGCAGACCACCACGTCGCGCGGGCCTGCGGCGTCGTTGACCGCGCCGATGACCGCCGCCTGGGTCGGCGCGGCGTGCGCCTCGGCGTGCCGGGCGCGGTCCACCGCCGCCGCCCACCGGGCGGCCAGGTCCGTGACGGTCGACCGGTACGCCGCCGCGGTGGCCCAGTCGCCGCAGGCCGCACCCAGCGCGGTCAGGCTCTCCCGGGCGTCGCCGACCACCTGGGTGCCGGACAGCTTGGCCGCGTCGAAGCCGGTGATGTTGAGGTTGACGAACCGGGCGTCACCGAAGAGCGTGCCGGAGGCGGTGGTGAAGTCGCTGTAGCGGGTGCCGATGCCGAGCACCACGTCCGCCTCGGCGGCGATCTCGTTGGCCGCCGTCGTGCCGGTGACCCCGACGGCGCCGAGGCAGAGCGGGTGGTCGTGCGGCAGCGCGCCCTTGCCCGCCTGGGTCTCCACCACCGGCACGCCGTGCCGCTCGGCGAAGTCGCGCAGCGCCTCGGTCGCGCCGCTGTAGATCACCCCACCGCCCGCCACCACCACCGGACGGCGGGCCGCGGTGACGATCCCGGCGGCCCGCCGCACCGCCGCGTCGTCCGGGCGGGGGCGGGGCACGTGCCAGGTCCGGTCGGCGAACAGCTCCTCCGGCCAGTCGTACGCCTCGGCCTGCACGTCCTGTGGCAGGGCGAGGGTGACCGCTCCGGTCTCCGCCGGATCGGTGAGCACCCGGATCGCGGCCAGCAACGCCGCCGGCAGCTGCTCGGGCCGGTTGATCCGGTCCCAGTAGCGGCAGACCGGGCGCAGCGCGTCGGTGACGCTGACGTCGTAGGAGCGGGCGTCCTCGAGTTCCTGCAGCACCGGGCTGGCCGGCCGGGTGGCGAAGAGGTCGCCGGGCAGCAGCAGCACCGGCAGCCGGTTGATGGTCGCCCCGGCCGCGCCGGTGACCAGGTTGGTGGCGCCGGGCCCGATGGAGGTGGTGCAGGCCAGGGTGCTCAGCCGGTCGGTCATCCGGGCGTACGCCGCGGCGGTGTGCACCATTCCCTGCTCGTTGCGGCACAGCCGGTACGGCAGGTCGACGCCCAGCGCGGCGGCCCCGGCCAGGGCCTCGCCGAGCCCGGCCACGTTGCCGTGGCCGAAGATGCCGAAGCAGGCCGGGATCAGCCGCCGCCGCTGCCCGTCGCGTTCGGTCCACTGCCGGGCTAGGAAGGTCACCAGCGCCTGCGCCACGGTCAGCCTGCGCATTACTCGCCTCCCGCCCGGGCCAGTGGCAGCCGGGGGTCGACCGGCTGGCCGGCCCAGCTCTCCCGGATCCAGCCGTGCCGCGGGTCGTCCACGCAGGCCATGGTGCGGGCCGGACCGGGACCGGCCAGCACGTTGAGGTAGTAGAGGTGGTAGCCGGGCGGCGCCATCGACGGCCCGTGGTAGCCGTACGGGACGAGCACCACGTCGCCGCTGCGCACCTCGGCGAGGACCTCGATCGGCCGCCGGTCGGTGCCGTAGACCCGCTGGTAGCCGACCGCGCCGCCGTCGCCCGGCGCCGCGCCGGACACCTCGAAGTAGTAGATCTCCTCCAGCCGAGCCTCGACCCGGCCGTCGTCGTGGATCCGGTCGTCCTCGTGCTTGTGCGGCGGGTACGACGACCAGTTCCCGCCGGGGGTGAGCACCTCGACGGCGACCAGCCGGTCGCAGTCGAACGCCTCCGGCGCGCAGAAGTTGTTGACCTGGCGGCTGGCCGGCCCGGCCCCGCGCAGCTCCACCGGTACGTCCCGGGCCGCGCCGTAGCGCGGCGACAGTCGGCGGGTGGCCCGGGCCGCGGGCAGCGCGAACCGTCCCTGGCCGCGGACCGTGACCGTGGCGTCGCGGGGCAGGTAGGCGAAGTCGGTGACCGCGGCGAAGACCGAGGCGCGGCCGGTGAGTCGCAGGCTGAGCCCGTCACAGTGCACGGTGGCGGCCCCGGCCAGCGGCAGGACCAGCATCTCCTCCGCGCCGGTGGTGAAGCTGACCTCGCCGCCGGCGGGCAGGGTGAGCACCCGCAGGCCCGCGTACGTCCAGCCGGCCCGCTCCGGCGTGACCTCCAGCGCCCAGGGCTTCCGCGCCGTGGACCCCCAGGGCAGGTAGGCACTCATGCAGCCACCTCGCTTCGCTCGGCGGCTGCCTGAGGCTCCATCGCGCGGTGCCTGATGATTCGCTCGCTGCGCTCGCTCATGCGGCCACCTCGCCCTGCCTCGTGGGCAGCAGGGAGTGGGCCAGGTCGACCGCGGCGGCCACGTCGTCGTCCGGCGGGTACAGCAGCGCCCGGCCGACCACCAGGCCGCGCACGCCGGGCACCCGCAACGCCCGCTGCCAGCGGGCGTAGACCGCGTCCGGGGCCTCCGTCGGGTCACCGCCGAGCAGCAGCACGGGCAGCGTGGTCGCGGCCATCACCCGGTCCATCTCGTCGATCGCCGGCAGCTTCAACCAGGTGTATGCCGACGTCGTGCCGAGCGCCTGCCCGACGCTGACGCTCTTGATCACCGCCTCGGGCGTCAGGTCGACGTGCACCCGCCCGTCCGTGCGGCTGACCCACATCGGCTCGACCAGCGCCACGGTGCGGTGTGCGGCGAGCGCGCTGACCGCCCGGGCGCACCCCTGCAAGGTGGAGACGGTGCCGTGGTCGTCGGGGTCGATCCGGCAGAGCATCTTGCCGCCGTCGTAGCCCATCGCGGCGATGCTGTCCGCGTCGTACGCGGTGAACCGGTCGTCCAGCTCGAACGCGGCGCCGGAGAGGCCCCCGCGGTTCATCGAGCCGATCGCCAGCCGGTCCTCCAGCGCGCCCAGCAGCAGCAGGTCCTCCAGGATGTCCGGGGTGCCGAGCACGCCGTCGACCCCGGGCCGGGACAGCGCGAGCCGCAGCCGGTCGAGCAGGTCGGCCCGCCCGGCCATCGCCATCGGACGGCCCCGCACCGCGAGGGCGGCCCGGGCCGGATGGTCGGCGGCGATGACGAACAGCGGCCGGTCGTGGTCCGGCCACGGTCGGCGGGCGCGTCGGGCGGCGGCCTCGGCGATCGCCTGGGGCCGGTGCGCGCGGGTGAGGGTCAGTGCCTCGTACTCGGTGCTCACCCGTCTCCTTCCGTCGCTGGGGCCGGCTCCGCCCGGGCCACCAGCGCCTCGGTCTCGGCCTCGTCGGGCATGGCGGACGAGCACGCCAGGCGGGAGGCGACGATGGCCCCGGCCGCGTTGGCGAAGCGCAGCGTCCGGGCCAGCGGCCAGCCGCGCAGCAGGCCCAGGCAGAGGGCGCCGCCGAAGGCGTCCCCGGCACCGAGGCCGTTGACCACCTCCACCGGCACCGGCGGCACCCGGACGGTCTCCGCGGCGGTGGCGGCCAGCACGCCGTCCGGCCCCAGCTTGACCACGGCCAGGCACGGGCCGCGGTCGAGCAGCCGCCGGGCGGCGCGTTCCGGGTCCCGGTCGCCGACGGCCACCTCGACCTCGTCGAGGTTGCCGACGGCCACGGTGACGCGCGGCAGCGCCTCGGCGTACGCGGCCGTGGCGGCGGCCGGTTCCGACCAGAACATCGGCCGGTAGTCCAGGTCCAGGATGGTGTGCGGGCGTCGGGCACGGGCGGCCAGCGCGGTGGCGTGGGCGTCCCGGCTGGGTTGCTGGCACAGGCCGGTGCCGGTGAGCCAGAGGATCCGCGCCCGGGTGATCGCGGCGAGGTCCAGCTCGTCGGGGTGGATCTGTAGGTCCGGCGCGGTGGGGGTGCGGTAGAACCAGATCGGGAAGCGGTCCGGCGGGAAGATCTCGCAGAAGGTGACCGGGGTGGGCAGCCCGGCGACCGGGCGTACCTGGCTGTCGTCGACGCCGAAGTCGCGCAGCGCCCGGTGCACGTAGTCGGCGAAGGCGTCGGCGCCGGTGCGGGTGACCACCCCGGCGCGCAGGCCGTACCGCGCGGCGGCGACCGCGACGTTGGTGGCACTGCCGCCGAGGAACCGGCCGAAGGTCTCGACCTCGGCCAGCGGCGTGGCGATCTGCAGTGGATAGATGTCCACTCCGACCCGGCCGATGGTGAGCACGTCGAGCATGCGGCGTCCCTTGTTCCGGGCCGGCGACGGCGTGAGGCGCCGGCTCGCTCCTGGTCATTGATTGGTAACAGTGACCGTGGGTTGTGTCAATGTGTTGTCCTGACATCTGGCGGCTGCGCGGGGTGACCGCTTCGGTACAGTGGCGCCCATCCCCGACCCTGGGCAGCCGTGCCGAGGAGGCCCCCGTGACCAGCCCCGAGATCGTCGTCGACCGGAGCAGTCCGGTCCCGCTCTACTTCCAGGTCGCCGAGCAGTTCGCCGCCGCCATCCAGCGTGGTGACCTGGCGCCGGGCGACCGGCTGGACAGCGAGTTGCAGCTCGCCGACCGGCTGGGACTGTCCCGGCCCACCGTCCGGCAGGCCATCCAGCACCTG
Organism: Micromonospora sp. RTBAU3-60; assembly: GCF_054963695.1. Taxonomy (NCBI): domain Bacteria; kingdom Bacillati; phylum Actinomycetota; class Actinomycetes; order Micromonosporales; family Micromonosporaceae; genus Micromonospora; species Micromonospora sp. RTBAU3-60. Next base: position 229,404 of record NZ_JBUEGB010000001.1, read on the forward strand.
GTGGACAAGGGGTTGATCGTGCGCCGGCGGGGCGTCGGTACCCAGGTCGTCCGGGGCGAGGTGCGCCGCGCGGTGGAGCTGACCAGCCTGCACGACGACCTCGCCCGGGCCGGGCGGCAACCGTCCACCTCGGTGCTGGAGCTGGCCACCGTGGGCTGCCCGGCGAAGGTGGCGGCGGCGCTCGGGCTGGACGTCGACAGCCCGGTGCAGCACCTGCGCCGGTTGCGCTTCGCCGACGGGGAGCCCCTCGCCGTGATGGAGAACTGGCTGCCGCTCGACCCGGTCCGGCTCACCCTGGACGCCCTGCAGGCCCGGGGCCTCTACGCCATCCTGCGCACGGCCGGCGTGCGGATCCGCAGCGCCCAGCAGCGGATCGGGGCCCGGGCCGCGACCGCCGCCGAGGCGCAGATGATCGGCGAGCGGCGCGGCGCCCCGCTGCTGACCATGACCCGCACCGCGTACGACGACCAGGGCCGGCACGTCGAGCACGGCGAGCACCTCTACCGGGCCTCCCGCTATGCGCTGGAGGTGACCGTCGTCGAGCGGTGACGGTGGATGTTTCGCACTCATTTCGCTGACAGGTATTTACGTCGTCAGGCTGTCATGACATTGTGGCCGACAAGCACCGCCGGCATGGACCTGCGGCCGGCGGGGCGACCCGCGAGTCTCTTCGAAGTCACTTTTTGCGAAGGGAACAGCCCATGTCAGTCACGCCGAGACGCGTCCCGGCCGTGCTCGCCACGCTCACCGCGGTCACCCTCGCCGTCACGGCCTGCGGTGGCGGCTCGGAGCCAGCCGGCAAGGACGCCAAGAATATCACCCTCACCATCGCCGCCAACGCCATCGCCGGCGGCAAGAACGCCACCGGTGCGGAGTGGATCGAGAAGTGGGTCATCCCCCGGTTCATCGAGGCCCAGAAGGCCAAGGGCGTCACCGCCAAGGTGACGTTCGTGCCCAGCGGCGTCGACGACGAGCAGTACAAGACCAAACTGGCCCTGGACCTGCGGTCCAAGGGCGGCGCCGACGTCATCTCGGTCGACGGCATCTGGGTCGGCGAGTTCGTGCAGGCCGGCTACCTCAAGCCGCTGTCCGACGTGGCCGGTGGCCAGGCCGACTCGTGGGACGGCTGGTCGCAGATCCCGGAGAGCGTGCAGGGCCTGGGCACCTTCGAGGACAAGCGCTACGGCATCCCGCAGGGTACCGACGGCCGGGTGCTCTACTACAACAAGAAGCTGTTCGCCCAGGCCGGCCTGCCCGCCGACTGGCAGCCGAAGAGCTGGCAGGAGATCCTCGACGCCGGCACCAAGCTCAAGGCGCTGCCCGGGGTGACGCCGATCCAGATCAACGCCGGCACGGCGATGGGCGAGGCGACGACCATGCAGGGCGCGCTGCCGCTGCTGGTCGGCGCCGGCGGGGAGATCTGGAAGGACGGCAAGTGGGCCGGCGCCAACCAGCCGGTCAAGGACATGCTCGACTTCTACACCAAGGTCTACGGCAGTGGTCTCGGCGACCCGAAGCTCCAGCAGGAGGCGAAGGGGCGGGACAAGTCCTTCGAGGAGTTCGCCGCCGGAAAGATCGGCATCCTGGGCGAGGGCGACTACTTCTGGCGCAGCGTGATCAACCCGAAGGACGGCACCGCGAAGATGCCCGACCGGGACAGCACCGTCGGGTACGCGATGATCCCGGCCAAGCAGCCCGGCGCGGGCATCCGGGGGCAGGACTTCGTCAGCATGTCCGGCGGCGGCGTCGACGTGCTCAACCCGAACTCGAAGTACCCCTCGCAGGCGTTCGAGCTGCTGGCGTTCATGCACTCCGCGGAGGCGACCAAGGCGCAGCTGGCCGGCGCCGCGCGGATCACCTCCCGCGCGGACGTCAACAAGGAGGTCCTCGCCGGCGACCCGATGCTCAACTTCGTCGCCGAGAAGGTGCTGCCGTTGACCGCCTACCGGCCGCCGCTGGCGGTCTACCCGCAGGTGTCGGTGGCGCTGCAGGAGGCGACGGCGGCGGTGGCGTCGGGCAAGAGCGTCGACGAGGCGGCCTCGGCGTACCAGAAGAAGGTCGAGGGGATTGTCGGTGGTCCAGGTAACGTCTCGTCCTGACGAGACGGTCGCGGGAGGGCGCCCGGCGACGGGCGCCTCCCCGGCCCCCGACGCCGCCGGGCTGGGCCGGGCCCGGGCGGCCGGGTTCCTCGTGCCGAGCATGGTGCTGATCCTGCTCTTCCTCGTGGTACCGGCCGCCTGGACGATCTACCTCGGCGTCACCAACTACCGACTCACCGGGTTGGCCGCGGCCCACCCGGAGGTCGTCGGCCTGGACAACTACACCAAGGCGCTGACCGACGAGCGCTTCCGCACCTCGCTGCTGCTGACCCTGCAGTTCGTGCTCGGCTCCGCGGTGCTCGGGCAGGCCGGGCTCGGCTTCGCGATCGCCTACGCGCTGCGCGACCGGCGGGGCCCGCTGCGCCGGGTGGTCGAGGCGTTCATCCTGCTGTCCTGGATCCTGCCCAGCTCGGTCGTCGCGTTCCTCTGGATCGCCCTGCTCGACCGGGACGCCGGGACGCTCAACGCCCTGCTTGGCACGCCCGGCATGGCCTGGCTGCTCGACCACCCGATGCTGTCGATCATCATCTTCAACACCTGGCGGGGCACCGCGTTCTCGATGATGCTCTACGCCGCCGCGCTGGAGAACGTGCCCCGCTCGCATCTGGAGACCGCCCGGCTGGCCGGCGCGTCCACCGGGCAGCAACTGCGCGACGTGGTGTTCCCGCGCATCCGCGGCCACGTGCTGACCAATCTGCTGCTGATCAGCCTCTGGACGTTCAACGACTTCACGCCGTTCCTGATCACCGCCGGCGGGCCCGAGCAGCGCTCGGAGATCCTGGCAGTCTACGTGTACAAGGTGGCGCTGTCCGGCGGCGAGCTGGGCTTCGGTGCCGCGATCTCGTTCATCATGCTGCTGATCAACCTGGTCATCGCGCTGGTCTACCTGCGCATGCTGGCCGGCGAAGGGATCGGGCGTGAGCGCGAGGAGTGAGCCGGTTCCGCGAGCCCCGCAGTCGCAAAGGAAGGGAGCGGGCGTGAGCGACCAGGCAGCGCGGGCGGCGGTACGGCACGTGCTGGCCCGCATCGGGCGCTACGTCTTCCTCTGCCTCGTGCTCGCCTTCTTCGCCCTGCCGCTGCTCTGGCTGGCCACCGCGCCCTTCGACGACACCCCGACGATCGGCATCTCGCTGCCGCGGTTCACCCTGGACAACTTCCGCACCCTGCTGGACAACCCGTACGCGCTGACCTCGCTGGTCAACTCGGTGTGGCTGGCCGGCGGCACCGCCGTCCTGGTGGTGGTGTTCGCCGCGCTGGCCGCCTACGCGCTGAGCCGGGTGCGGGTGCCGGGGCGGGACGGCCTGCTCTACGGCCTGCTGCTGCTGTCGTCCATCGTGACCGGCACGGCCACCATGGTGCCGCTGTTCGAGCTGGCGTTCCGGCTCAACCTGATCGACTCCCGGCTCGGGGTGATCCTGGTCCTCAGCGGTGGCCTGCTGCCCGCGGCGATCTTCATCCTCAAGGACTTCATGGACGCCACGCCGACGTCGTACGAGGAGTCGGCGCGGGTCTTCGGCGCCAGCGCGTTGCAGATCATGCGGCACATCGTGGTGCCGGTGGTCCGGCCCGGGCTGGCCACCGTGGGGGTGTGGGCGGTGGCGAACGTGTGGGGCAACTTCCTGGTGCCGTTCCTGCTGCTGCGCGGCCCGGACAAGGCCCCCGCCGCGGTGATCATGTACACCCTCTACACCGAGGGCGGGCAGGCCGACCTGCGGCTGCTCTCCACCTTCTCGCTGCTGTACTCGCTGCCGGTGGCGCTGATGTTCGTCTTCGTGAGCAGCAGGTACGGGTTCCGCTTCCACGGAGGGATCAAGCGCTGATGTCCGCCATCACCCTGCGCGAGCTGACCAAGGTCTACCCCAACGGGGTACGCGCCCTGGACACCCTCGACCTGGAGATCGCCGATGGCGAGTTCTTCGCCCTGCTCGGCCCGTCCGGCTGCGGGAAGACCACCCTGCTGCGGACCATCGCCGGTCTGGAGCTCGCCTCCGCCGGCAGCGTGTCGATCGGCGACCGGGCGGTCACCAACCTGCCGCCCGGGCAGCGGGACGTGGCGATGGTCTTCCAGGACTACGCGCTCTTCCCGCACATGACAGTGCGGGACAACATCGCGTACCCGTTGCGGATCAAAAAGGTCGGCCGGACCGCCCGGCACGACAAGGCGGCGGCCACGGCCGACGAGCTGGGGCTGTCGGCGCTGCTGGACCGCCGGCCCGGGCAGCTCTCCGGCGGCCAGCAGCAGCGGGTGGCGCTGGCCCGGGCGATGGCCTGCCACCCGCAGGTGTTCCTGCTCGACGAGCCGCTGTCCAACCTGGACGCCCGGCTGCGGCTGGAGGCGCGCACGTTCCTCAAGCGGCTGCAACGGGAACTGGGCGTCACCACCGTCTTCGTCACCCACGACCAGGCCGAGGCGCTGGCCCTGGCCGACCGGATCGCGGTGATGGAGGGCGGCCGGATCCGGCAGGTCGGCACCCCGACCGAGGTGTTCCGGCGCCCGGCCAACACCTTCGTCGCCGGGTTCATCGGCTCGACCCCGATGAACCTGGTCCCGGCGCGGGTGCACGGCGACGAGCTGGCCGTCGCCGGGGTGCGGCTGCCGGCGCCCGAGGACGTCCGCGGCCGGCTGAGCGACGGCGAGCCGGTGGTCTACGGGGTCCGCCCCGAATACCTCGACTACTCCCCCGAGCCCCTGCCGGGCGCCCTCACCGGCCAGGTCGTGGTGGTGGAGAACCTCGGCAGCTTCTCCCTGGTGTCACTGGACGTGCCGGCCGGGGACGACACGGCGACCAGCGTGCAGGTCGTGGTGCCGGAGGGGCGGGAGCCGGCGCCCGGCGACACCGGCTGGGTGGTGCCGCGACCCGGGCGGTCCCTGGTCTACCGGGACGGCGAGCTGGTCACCGGCGCGGCCGCGCCATCGGTGCCCGCGCCGCGTCCCGGCGTCGGGGCGGACGCCTGAGATGGTGACGCACCGGGGCAGGTGGACGCTGCGGGACCGCGCGGAGAGCATCATGCGCGCCCTGCCGGTCACCGTGCCCCCGGGCACCGCCACGCTCACCGTACGACTCGACCACCCCCGCGACGCGGGCGTGCTCGACCTCGGCTGCCTGGGTCCGGCCGGATTCCGCGGCTGGTCGGGCGGCGCCCGCGACGGCTTCACCATCACCGCCGACTGGGCCACCCCGGGCTACCTGCCCGGCGAGCTGGAACCCGGCGAGTGGCAGGTGCTGCTCCGGCTGCACCGGATCCCGCCCGACGGGCTGCCCTACGAGGTCACCGCCACCACCAGCACCCGCTCCCCCGCCCCACCGCCCGCGCCCGAGGCGCCGCCCCGGCCGGAACGGCCGCCCCGCCCGGCGCTGCCGGAGGTGGACGGCCGGCGGTGGCTCGCCGGGGACCTGCACGCGCACACCGTGCACAGCGACGGCGCGTACACCATCGACGAACTGGCCGCCCTCGCCGCCGGGCGGGGTCTGGACTTCCTCGCCGTCACCGACCACAACACGGTCAGCCACCACCCCTGGCTGCCCGGCGCCTCGGCCCACTACGGCGTCACGCTCGTGCCCGGGCAGGAGGTGACCACCGACCGGGGGCACGCCAACGTCTTCGGCCCGGTGGGCTGGATCGACTTCCGGGAACCGGCCGACCACTGGCTCGCCGCGGCGGAGCGGGCCGGTGGGCTGATGTCGGTCAACCACCCGCTCGGCGGCGACTGCGCCTGGCGGCAGCCGCTCACCACCCGGACCCGGCTCGCCGAGGTGTGGCACTCGGGCTGGTGGGACCGCACCTGGGGCGCCCCGCTCGCCTGGGCGCAGGCGTGGCGGCCGGACGTCGTACCGGTCGGGGGCAGCGACTTCCACCGGCCCGGCGCGGACGCGCTGCCCGGCGCGCCGACCACCTGGGTCCTCGCCGACGGCGACCCCACCGACGAGGGTGCGGTCCGCGCCGCTCTGGCCGCCGGCCGCACCGCCATCTCCGCCGGGCCCGACGCGCCCCTGCTGCTGCGGCTGGGCGACGAACTGCTGGCGCTCGGCGCGGACGGCGCGCTGCTCGGCTGTCCCGACGGCCGGCACCGGGTGGTCCGCGGCGACCGGTGCCTGCTGCCGGCCGCCGACGGGCTGCACGTCCTGGAATCCCACCGCATGGAGGTGATCGCACTGTGCAGCTGACCGGACGCACCAGAGTGGCCGGAGCCCCGGTCAACTACGGCATCTACCAGGCGACCGACCCGGACGTCGGCCCGGAGGACCTGCTCGCGTCGTTGGCCGCCGACGGCTACGCCGGCGTGGACTCCGGGCCGATCGGCTACCTCGGCACCGACGCGGTGCTCACCCGCCGGCTGGCCGCGGCCGGGATCGGGCTGGCCGGCGGCTGGGTCGACCTGCGCTTCGCCGACCCGGACGGGTTCACCGCGGACCTGGCCCAGCTCGACGCGGCGCTGGACGTGTTCACCACCGGGCAGGTCGACGACCTGCGCTTCGCGCCCCGGCCCACCCTGGCCTGCGCCGCCAACCCGGCGCGGATGGCCCGACCCGGCACCCCGCCGGACCTGGCCTCGGCGCTGCCCGCCGCCGCCTGGCCGGGCTTCGCCGCTCGGGTGCAGCGGGCCGTCGACCGGTGCCGGGAGCGCGGCCTGGAACCGGTGTTCCACTACCACCTGGGCACCGACGTGGAGACCGAGGCGGAGGCCGACCGGCTGCTGGAACTGACCGACGTGGCGATCTGCCTCGACACCGGGCACCTGACGCTGGCCGGCGGCGACCCCGTCGCGGCGGTGCACCGGTGGGCCGGGCGGATCGGCCAGGTGCACCTCAAGGACGCCGACCTGGCCGCGCACCGCCGGGTACGGGACGCCGGCGGCGGTCTCACCGAGGTGGTCGCCGCGGGCGGGTTCTGTGCGCTGGGCACCGGCGACGTCGACCTCGCCGCGGTGCTGCGCGGCCTGGACGAGACCGGCTACGCCGGCTGGCTGGTGATCGAGCAGGACGCGCCCGAACGGGGACGGAACCTGGACCGGATCCGCGCCGACCAGCGCGCGAACCTGCGCTGGCTGGCGGAGGTGCGGCGATGACCGAACCGGGGAAACGGATCAGGATCGCGGTCGCCGGGCTGGGGATCATCGCCCGTACGGTGCACCTGCCCCTGCTGCAGCGCCGCGCCGACCTGTTCGACGTCGTCGCGCTCAGCGACCTGTCCCCCGCGCGGCTGGCCGAGCTCGGCGACCGGTACGGCGTCGAACCGGCCCGCCGGTACGCGGACGCGGCCGAGATGCTCGACGGCGGTGGCTGCGACGCGGTGCTGCTGGCCACGTCCGGGTCGCACGGCGAACTCGCCGCCGCGGCGTGGGACCGGGGGCTGCCCGTGCTCTGCGAGAAGCCGCTCGCCTACACCCTCGCCGAGGCGGACCGGCTGACCGGGGCGGCGCTCATGGTGGGCTACATGAAGCAGTACGACCCGGCGGTGGTCGAGGCCGCCCGCCTGCTGGACGGGATCGGCGGCGCGGCGGCGGTGCACGCGGTCGAGGTGACCGTCCTGCACGCCGCCGGGGAGCAGCAGCTCACCTTCGCCCACCTGCCTCCGCCGCCGGTCGACGTGCCGGCCGCGGCGGTGGCCCGGCTGCGGGAGGCCGACGCGCGGCTGCTCGACGCCGCGGTGGGCGGGGACGCTGGGGCGCGCGCCCTCTACCAGATCCTGATCAACAGCATCTCGCACGACCTGTCCCTGCTGCGGCTGTTCACCGGGGCGCCGGCCACGGTGGACCAGGTGGCGACGTGGCCGCTGGCGCCCGGCGGGCCGTCCGAGCCGTCGGTGGAGATCTCCGGCCGGCTGCCCGCCGGCGGCCGGTACGGCATCCGGTGGCTCCACCTGCCGGACTACCCGGCCTACCGGGAGACGGTCACCCTGCACCACGCCCGGGGCACGCTGGAGCTGGTCTTCCCGTCGCCGTACCTGCTCAACGCCCCGACCACGCTGACCGCGGTGGACCGGCACGACGGCGGCGAGCGGCGGACGCAGTTCCGGTCGGTGACCGAGGCGTTCGAGCAGGAACTGGTCGCCTTCCACGCGATGGTGACCGCGGGCGCGCGCCCGCGGACCGGCGTCGCCGAGGGCGCGGCCGACCTGCGCACCAGCCAACAGGTGGTACGCCGCTACGGGGAGCTGACCGGGGCGGCGATCGGCGGAGAGGCGGCGAGCTGATGCACCGGCCGACCGAGATCATCGTGGTCCCGCACACGCACTGGGACCGGGAGTGGTACGAGCCGTTCCAGCGGTTCCGGCTGCGGCTCGTGGCGCTGCTCGACGAGGTGTTCGACCGGATGGCGACCGACGAGCGCCAGCGGTTCACGCTGGACGGCCAGCTCGCCGCGGTCGACGACTACCTGGAGGTGCGCCCGGAGCGCCGGGAGCAGGTGGTCGCGCTGGTACGGGCGGGCCGGCTGGCCATCGGGCCGTGGCAGATCCTGCTCGATGAGTTCCTCTGCTCCGGGGAGAACATCGTCCGCAACCTGGAGCGCGGGCTGGCCCGCAGCGCGGCGCTGGGCGGCGCCATGCCGGTCGGCTATCTGCCCGACATGTTCGGCCACATCGCGCAGATGCCGCAGCTGCTCGCCGGCGCGGGCCTTGCCCACGCCTGCGTGTTCCGGGGCGTGCCGGACCGGGTCCGGTCGCACGCGTTCGCCTGGCAGGCCCCGGACGGCACCGCGATCCGCACCGAGTACCTGCCCGGGGGCTACGGCAACGCCGCCGGGCTGATGGACGACCCGCGACTGGTCACCCGCCGGGCCGCCGAGCTGGCCGAGCGGCTGCGCGGCTGGCGATCGGCCGGCGACGACACGCCGATCCTCGCGATGTACGGCACCGACCACGCCGCCCCGGCGCCGGACGCCCCCGACCTGCTGGCCGCCGCGGCCGTCGACGGCGTACGGCTGCGGCTCGGCACCCTGGCGGAGTACTTCGCCACCCAGCCGGCCACGGTGGACGGGCTGCCCACGGTGACCGGGGAGCTGCGCTCGCACGCCCGGGCCAACATCCTGCCCGGCGTGATCTCGGTACGGGCCCATCTCAAGCAGGCGATGGGCCGGGCCGAGCGGCGCGTCGAGCGGTACGCCGAACCCCTCGCCGCCCTCTACCACGATTCGTCCGTGCAGCGGTTCCTGGACATGGCCTGGACCCGACTGATCGACGCGAGCTGCCACGACTCGGTGACCGGATGCGGCTGCGACGAGACGGCCGAGCAGGTGGCCGCCCGGCTCGCCGAGGCGGACCAGCTCGGGCGGGCGGTGTGCGACCTGGTGGGGGCGCGGCTGGCCGGCGGGGTGCCGCGCGACGGGTACCTGCTGTTCAACCCGACTCCGGCGGCCCGGACGGCCCTGGTCCGGCTGGACGTCGAGGTGCCGGCGGACGGACCCGTCGGCCTGCTCACCGCGGACGGTCGGGTGGCGTCCGTCCAGGTCCTCGACCACGCCCCGCTGCTGCTCGCCGACGAGGTGGTGCCGGCCGCCGACCTGCCCGCGATCCTCACCCGGGTCCACGGCCGGGAGCTGTACGGGCAGGAGGTCACCGCGTGGTCGGTGTCGGCCGCCGACGCCACCCTGACATTCCAGGTGGCCCGGCACGGCGACCCGATGTTCGACGTCGAGGACGTCCGGCTCGCGCTCGCCGCGGCCACCGGCCCCGACAGCTGGCGGGTGCGCATCGTCGCCGCCCCGCGGGTGACCGTCGCCGCGCTGGTGGACGTCCCCGCGCTGGGGCAGGCCGCGGTGCGCCCGGTCGCCCTGCCGGTGGCCGGCGCGACACCGCCGCCCACCGACATCGCCCCGGCGGCCGGCGCGGCACGGCCGCCCACCGACATCGCCCCGGCGGCCGGCGTGGCACCGCCGCCCACCGGCGCCGCCCGGCCGGCGCCGGTCGTGCTGGACGGCCGGAAGGTCGACAACGGTCTGCTGCGGGTGACGGTGGCCGAGGACGGCACGCTGCGGCTGTCCACCCCGGACGGACTGAGCGTCGACGGGGTCGGCCGGATCGTCGACGGCGGCGACGTGGGCGACAGCTACAACTACGCCCCACCGGCCGCCGACGAACTGGTCGACAAGCCCCGGGCCGTGCGTACCGTCGTGGTGCACCAAGGTCCGGTGGTCGCCGTGCTCGACGTGGTCCGCGAATACCGCTGGCCGGTCGGCGCCGACGTGGACGCGGACTCGCGCCGGGTGGAGCGGGAGACCGTCACGGTGACCACCCGGGTGGAGGTGCGGGCCGGTGAGCGGTTCGTCCGGCTGCGGCTGACCTTCGACAACCGCTGCGACGACCACCGGGTCCGGCTGCACCTGCCACTGCCGGCACCGGCCGCCACGTCGTACGCGGAGGGGCAGTTCGCGGTCGTGGCGCGGGGGTTGACCGCCGAGGGCGGCGGTGGTGAGGTCCCGCTGCCGACCTTCCCCGCCGCCGGCTTCGTCGCCGCCGGCGGCGCCGCGGGCTCGCTCGCGGTGCTGCTGACCCAGCCCACCGAGTACGAGCTGACCGAGTCCGGCCGGGAGCTGGCGGTCACCGTGCTGCGGGCGATCGGGATGCTGTCCCGCAACCGGCACGCCCTGCGGGACGAACCGGCCGGCCCGCAGCTGCCTACGCCGCAGGCGCAGTGCCGGGGCGAGCGCAGCGTCGAGCTGGCGGTGCTGCCGTTCCGGGGCGACTGGGACTCCGCCGGGGTGCCGGCGGCGGCCGAGGCGTACCGGCACGAACTGCTGGCCTTCGCCGGGGCCGGGGACCCGTCGGCCGGGCTGCCGGCGCCGGTTACCGGGCTGACGGTCGACGGGGACGGCGTCACGCTGACCAGCGTCCGGGACCGGGCCGGCCGGGTCGAGCTGCGGGTGGTGGCGACCCGCGACACCGGCGCCGTCATCGGGGCCGGGCGCGGCGTACGCGGCGCGTGGCGGGCAGACCTGCTCGGCCGGCCGGGCGCGCCCCTGCCGGTCGACGGTGACGGCCTGGTCCGGGTGCCGCTGCGCGCCTGGGAGATCGCCACCGTCCAGCTCGACCTGGCCGGCTGAGCCGACGGGGGTCGGGCGCGCGTCGCCCGACCCTCAGGCCGTCGGCGTGACCGCCCGCAGCCAGGCCTGGGCGATCAGGGCGTGGCCGAACGGCGTCGGGTGCACGCCGTCGCGGGTCCACACCCGGTCGTCGACGTCGGCGGCCTGGAACAGCTCGTCGACCGCGACCAGCGTCGCGTCGAACTCGGCGGCGAGGCGGCGTACCACGTCGACCTTCGGGTCGAGGTCCTCCCGCCAGCCGCGCTGGGCGTCGTCGAGCGGGACGACGAACGGCTCGACGAGGACGATGCGGGCACCCAGCCGCCGGGTCTCCTGGAGGATGTGCCGGTAGTCGCGGGCGAACTCGTCGGCGCTGGTCGGATCGTCCTTGCTGTAGCGCCGCCAGGTGTCGTTGACGCCGATCAGCACCGACACCACCTGCGGGGCGAGGGCCAGGCAGTCGTCCGCCCAGCGGGCGCGCAGGTCGCGCACCCGGTCGCCGGAGATCCCACGGTTGCGGAAGCTGACCCGGTGTTCGGGGTGGCGGGCGGTGAACCAGGCCGCCGCCATCATCGCGTAGCCGGTGCCGAGGTCGTCGCCGCAGGACCGGTCCCGGCCGGCGTCGGTGATGCTGTCCCCGATGAAGAGCACTCGCCCGCCGCGCGGCACCGCCACCGTCATCGCCATCTCCTCCCCTGGACGTTTCGCATGATCATGCAGTGGCGGTCGGGGCGGCCGGGTGACGGGGTCGCCGTAGCGGCCCGGGTGGCCGACGACCGTCCGGTACGCCGTGAAGATTTCTCCGTTCGGCTGTTGCATTTTGTCAGCCCGACCCGATCAACCATTCGTGGCAGCACGGCGAGGCGGGTGGGAAAACCGCCCTAAGTTGACCTTGACCGTTGCAATCGGCACACAAACGGTGGTTGACTGCTGCACCATGCCAGAGCCGACGATCACGTACGGGCCGGTAATTTTGTGAGAAGCACCGACATCACCCCAATGTCCTCGGTCGGTCGACGCCGGGTCACCTGGCGACAACGGGCGGCGCGCTGGTTGGACCCGACGGTCGCGCAGTGGGACGTCGCACCACAGGAGACGCCCGAGCCGCCGCCCCCGCAGGAACCGCCGCCCAGTCCCTGGCCGGCGATCTGCGAGCAGTTCGCGATGCGGATCATGGCGTCGGCGTACCAGATGGGCTCCCACCTGGAGGCGGTGGAGGCCGACGAGCAGGACCCCGACCGGCTGGAGCGGCTCTACCGGATCGACCACGCGAACACCCGCATCCGGCGGCACGCGGAGAACCTCCAGGTCCTGCTGGGCCGCCGGGTCGAGGACGCCAACCCGCAGACCGTCCCACTGGTCGACGTCGTCCGGGCGGCCAGCTCGGCCGTCGAGCACTACGCCCGCATCCGCGTGGGCCACGTGCTGGACCTGGCGGTGGTCGAGTTCGCCGCCGACGACGTGATCCGGGTGCTCACCGAGCTTCTGGACAACGCCACCCGGTTCTCCCCGCCCACCGCCCCGGTGATCGTGTCGGCGTTCATCACCGAGGACGGCGGCACCCTGCTGCGCATCGAGGACGCCGGGGTGGGCCTCCACCCCGACCACCTGACCCAGCTCAACGCCCTGCTCGGCGGCCGGCCGCTCAGCCCGGCCACCCTCGACCCCACGACCCACCTCGGGCTCGCCGTCGTGGCCCACCTGGCCGTCGCCCACCAGCTGCGGGTCACCCTGACCAACCGGCCCTCTGGCGGGACCACGGCGACCGTGCTGGTCCCCGGCGGGCTGCTCTGCGAGATCCCCACCCCGGCGGGCCCGGACCCCGCCGCCCCGACGCCGGCCTGGCCACCCCCGCCCGGACCGGTACCCGGCCAGGCCGGCATGCCCACCCCGCCGCCGGCCTGGCCACCCGCGCCCGCCGGAGGCGGCACCGCCCCCTGGAGCAGACCCGTGGCCACTCCCCCGGACAGCACCCACTCCCCCACCGTGCGCCTGGCCACGCTGGGCGGCCAGACCGCCGACCAGCAGCCGGCCGGCGGCCTGCCGAAACGGGTACCGGCGAGCGTCCGGGACGACTCCACGGCGGCGGCGCGGCCCCCGGCCGACCCCGATGCCGGATCCCCACCCGAGGCGTGGCCGGACGAGACGGCGGCCTTCGCCGCCGGCGTCAGCGACGCGCGGACCACCAGCCACGAAGGACAGCAGCCATGACCCACCCCTACCAACGCACCGGCCCGGCGAGCACCGGCCAGGGGCTGCCGGACTGCGCCTGGCTGATCCGTCAGTTCGCCGAGGACGTGCCCGGGGTCACCCACGCGATGCTCGTCTCGCTGGACGGCCTCCAGCTCGCCGCCTCCGGCAGCGTCGGCCGCGACCTCGGCGACCAGCTCTCCGCGCTGACCGCCGGCCTGCTGAGCATGGCCGACCGCAGCGCGTCCCTGCTGGACCTGGGCCCTTCCGAGTACCTGACCGTCCGGCTGCCCCGCGGGCACCTGCTGTTCATGCGGGTCGGCGAGTCGGCGGGGCTGGCGGTGGCCGCCGCTCCCGGCTGCGACCTGCGGGTCGTCTCGTACCGGATGACCCAGTTCGTCGGCGCGGTGTGGCACGCCCTCACCCCGCAGGTCCGCCACGAACTGCACCGGATGACCGCCAGTCAGCCCCGGTGACGGGCCGAAGGAGCCGATCATGCCGATGACCTACTGGAAGGTGCGGCCGTACGTGCTGACCGCCGGGCGGACCCGTACCCGGCAGCCGCTGCTGGTGCACACCCTGGTGTCGGTGCCGCACTACGACGCCGTCTTCGCCTCCGGGCTGCTGCCCGAGGCCCGGACGCTGTACGAGCACGCCCGCCGGGCGGCCCGCTCGGTGGCCGAACTCTCCGCGGCCTGCGGGATGTCGCTGGGGGTGACCCGGGTGGTCGTCGACGACCTGGCCGCCACCGACCGGCTCATGATCCACGCCGACCACCACAACGTCGACTTCCGCCTCCTGGAGAGACTTCGCGATGGCCTCCGCAAGCTTGCCTGACACTCCGCTGCTGACCTCGGCGAAGATCGTCATCGCGGGCGGCTTCGGGGTCGGCAAGACCACCTGCGTCGGGTCCATCTCGGAGATCCCGCCGATCAACACCGAGGCGTGGATGACCGCGGCCAGCGAGACCGTCGACCGGATGGACCCGGGGATCGACAAGAAGACCACCACGGTGGCGATGGACTTCGGGCGGCTGACCATCGGCCCCGACCTCGTGCTGTACCTGTTCGGCACGCCGGGCCAGCCCCGGTTCTGGCCGATGTGGGACGACCTGTGCCGGGGCGCGGTCGGCGCGCTGGTGCTCGCCGACACCCGGAACCTGGCCGCCGCGTTCCCGGCGGTCAACTACTTCGAACAGGACAGCGACCTGCCGTTCGTGGTCTGCGTGAACCTCTTCGACGGGGTGCTGCACCACCCGCTCGAGGAGGTACGCGAAGCGCTCGCGCTGCCCACCGGCGTACCGCTGACCGCCTGCGACGCCCGTGACCCGTCGTCGGTGGCGCGGGCCCTGCTGACGGTCGTGGAGCACACCATGTCCCGTACCGCCCGGCCCACCGCGGGCGCCCTCGCGGCGCGGTAGCCCAACCTGGAGGAACGATGCGCAAGATCCTGATCGTCGGAGCCGGACAGTCCGGGCTCCAGCTCGCCCTGAGCCTGCTCGCCGAGGGCTACGACGTGACCGTCATGTCCGCCCGTACGCCCGACGAGATCCGCCGCGGCTGGGTGATGAGCACCCAGGCCATGTTCGGCAGCGCGCTGGCCACCGAACGCCGGTACGGGCTGGACCTGTGGCAGGACCAGGCGCCCCGGATCGAGGGGTTGCAGGTCTCGCTGTCCGCCCCGCCCGGCGAGCGGGCGCTGCGGATCCCGGGCCCGATCGACGAGCCGGCGCAGAGCACGGACCAGCGGATCAAGATGGCCACCTGGCTGGAGCTGTTCGAGCAGCGCGGCGGGACCGTGCTCTACCAGACGGTGACCACCGCCGACCTTGACGGGCTGACCCGGCTCGGCCGGTACGACCTGACCGTGGTGGCCGCCGGCAAGGGCGACCTGGTGGGCGTCTTCGACCGGGACCCGCAGCGCTCGGTCTACGACACGCCGCAGCGGGGGCTGGCCGTGGCGTACGTGCACGGGATGACCCCGGACCCGCTGCTGCCGATGCCGCACGTCGGCTTCAACGCCGTACCGGGGCTGGGTGAGCTGTTCGTCATTCCCGGGCTGACCCATTCCGGCCCCTGCGAGATCCTGTTCTGGGAGGCGGTGCCCGGCGGTCCGCTGGACCTGTGGACCGAGCGGCGCGACCCGGCCGAGCACCTGAAGCTGACCCTCGACCTGGCCCGCCGCTACACCCCGTGGGTCTACGAGCGGTGCGCCGACGTGGAGCTGACCGACGGCCGGGCCACCCTCTCCGGCCGTTACACGCCGACCGTCCGCCACCCGGTGGCCGAACTGCCCTCGGGCGGGCTCGTCCTCGGCATGGCCGACGTGGTGGTGGCGAACGACCCGATCACCGGCCAGGGCAGCAACACCGCCGCGAAGTGTGCGTACTCGTACCTGGGGTCGATCGTGAAGCGCGGCGACCAGCCGTTCGACCGGGAGTGGATGACGGAGACCTTCGAGCGGTTCTGGACCGAGACCGGCGAGGCGGTCACCGGCTGGACCAACGCGATGCTGCAACCGCTGCCGCCGCACGTGCAGCAGATCCTCGGGGCCGCCGCCGGGAA
Organism: Micromonospora sp. RTBAU3-60; assembly: GCF_054963695.1. Taxonomy (NCBI): domain Bacteria; kingdom Bacillati; phylum Actinomycetota; class Actinomycetes; order Micromonosporales; family Micromonosporaceae; genus Micromonospora; species Micromonospora sp. RTBAU3-60. The sequence goes on from NZ_JBUEGB010000001.1 coordinate 245,277, forward strand.
TCCGGTGGTCGCGCGGCGTTTCGCCAACGGCTTCAGCGATCCGAACGACTTCCGGGACTGGTTCATGACGCCGGACGCCGCCGAGCGTTACCTGGCCGGCGTCGCCGGCTGACCGGGCGGGCCGGGATCCATCCGTCCCCGGTGGATCCCGGCTGCCGGGCCGGCCGCCCGGCTGGGTACGCACCGGGGCGAAGGACCTCGCGCGGCACCCCGCGACGACAGCCCCGGTTCCGCCAGAGATCCCGGGCCACCCGGCTCCGGGACGCTCTCCTGGTGGGCGGGACCGGGTGGCCGTAAAGGCGATGGCTGGCCTGTAGATCTTGACGGCGTCGCCTCGGTGCGGGTGGATAGGGCCAACCCCCGAAGGCCAGCGGCCTTCCCACAGGAAGGATTCCCATGACCATCCCACGCCTGCGCGGTGCCGCGCTGGCCACGGTTGCCCTGGTGGCGGCCGGGTCGGCGGTGGCACCGGACGCGGCCGGCGCGGCGCCGGGCAACCCCGGCGCCCCCCGCTACTCGGCCGGTGCGGCGAGCGTCCACGATCCCTACTTCCCGGACCAGGGCAACGGCGGATACGACGTCCAGCATTACGACTTCGACTTCTCCTACGACCCGGCGACCCGGCTGATGGACGCCACCGCCACGATCACTGCGATCGCCACCCAGGACCTCGACCGGTTCAATCTCGACTTCCGCGGGCCGGAGATCTCCTCGGTGACGGTCAACGGGCACGCCCACGACTTCACCCGTGAGGGCCAGGAGCTGGTCGTCACCCCGCGCCCGAAGCTCAAGGCCGGGCAGACGTTCACCGTGGTGGTGAAGTACGCCGGCGTACCGAGCGTCATCACCGACCCGGACGAGTCGATCGAGGGCTGGGTGCCGACCGACGACGGCGCCTTCGTCGCCGGGGAGCCGCAGGGCGCGCCGGGCTGGCTGCCCACCAACGACCACCCGACCGACAAGGCCACCTACCGGTTCACCGCCAGGGTGCCGGAGGGCCTCACCGCCGTCGGCAACGGCCAGCTCCTCTCCCAGGAGACCAGGGACGGCTGGACCACCTTCGTCTGGGACTCGACCGAGCCGATGGCCAGCTACCTGGCGACGGTCACCATCGGCAACTTCGTGGTCACCGAGTCGACCACGCCGAGCGGGATCCCGGTGTACGTGGCGGTCGACCCGCGGCTGGTCGCCGGGTCGGCCGCCGCGGTGTCGCAGATCCCGAAGATGATCGACTTCTTCGCCGCCACGTTCGGCCCGTACCCGTTCGCCTCCACCGGCGCGATCATCGACCGGGCCCCGAACGTGGGCTACGCCCTGGAGACCCAGACCAAGCCGATCTTCTCCAACACCGCGAGCGTCGGCACCATGGCCCACGAACTGGCCCACCAGTGGTACGGCGACAGCGTCTCGCCGGAGCGCTGGTCGGACATCTGGCTCAACGAGGGCTTCGCCACCTACGCCCAGTGGATGTACACCGAGTACAACGGCGGCGCGTCGGTCAACCAGACGTTCAACAGCAGCAGCAACTACGGGCGGGCCGCGTCGTCGTCGTTCTGGCAGACGGTCCTCGCCGACCCGGGCCCCGTGGACATGTTCAGCAGCATCCCGTACAACCGGGGTGCGATGACCCTGCACGCGCTGCGCGGCAAGGTCGGCGACGAGACGTTCTTCCGCATCCTGCGCCAGTGGGCGGCGACCCACCGCTACGGCCACGCCAGCACGGCCGACTTCATCGCCCTGGCCGAGCGGGAGTCCGGGCAGGACCTCGACGCCTTCTTCGACGTGTGGCTCTACCAGAAGGGCAAGCCCACGACCTGGTGACGCTGGTGGGCTCCGCGACCCGACGGGTCGCGGGGCCGCAGGCGCCTGCGGGCGCGAACATCGGCCCGTGTCAGGGCACCGGATCGGCCGCGCGGAGCTCCCCGGTCTGCCACCGTTGACGGCAGAGTCCGAGCGGGTCGGGGGGTGACAGGGTTGACCGAGCAGCCGCCCGACGAGCCGGACAGCGCCCCGACCGGTCAGCCGACCGGGTCCTGGCTGACCCGGAACCTGAAGGTCCTGTCCGGGGTGTCGCTGCTGCAGGACGCCGCGTCGGAGTTGCTGTACCCGATCCTGCCGATCTTTCTGACGACCGTGCTGGGGGCGCCCGCTGCCGTGGTGGGGGCGGTGGAGGGTGTCGCCGAGGGCACCGCGGCGGTGAGCAAGGTCGCCAGCGGCCGGCTCGCGGACCGGTTCCGGGCCCGTCCGATGATCGGACTCGGGTACGGGCTCGCCGCGCTCGGCAAGGTCGCCATCGCCGCCGCCACCGTCTGGCCGATCGTCCTCGCCGGTCGCAGCGTGGACCGGTTGGGCAAGGGCATCAGGGGTGCGCCCCGGGACGCGCTGATCGCGACCGGCGTGCCGGAACGCGCCAAGGGACGGGCGTTCGGCTTCCACCGGGCGATGGACACCGCCGGCGCGGTGATCGGACCGCTCATCGGTCTCGCCGGTTACGAACTGCTGCACCACCACATCCGGCCACTGCTCATCATCGCCGTGGTGCCCGCCGTGGCCAGCGCCGTCCTCGTCGCCGCGGTCCGCGAGCCACCCCGCCGCCGCCACAAGGCCGGTGGCTGGCACCCGCGGCGCCTGCCCGGCCGCTACTGGCGAGTGGTCGCCGTACTGGCACTGTTCGGCGTGGTCAACTTCCCCGACGCGCTCCTGCTGCTCCGCCTGCACGAGATCGGCTTCTCCGTCCCCGCGGTCATCGGCGCCTACGTCACCTACAACGCGGTCTACGCCGTGCTGAGCTACCCGGCCGGGGTCGTCGCCGATCGGCTGTCACCCCGCACGGTCTTCGGCGCCGGCCTGGTGCTGTTCGCCCTCGCCTACACCGGGCTCGGGCTTACCCGCTCCCACACCGCCGCCTGGGTGCTCCTGGCCGCCTACGGCGGGTTCACCGCCTTCACCGACGGCGTCGGGAAAGCCTGGATCTCCGGACTCCTGGCCGCCCATGAACAGGGGACCGGCCAGGGCCTGTTCCAGGGACTGACCGGGCTGGCGGTCCTGGCCGCCGGCCTCTGGGCCGGACTCGCCTGGGGTCACGACGGCACCCTTCCCCTCCTGGTCTCCGGAATCGCCGCCGCCGTCCTCGCCGCGTGGCTGCTCACCGACGCCGTCCGGCACGTCCACCTGCGGGCCGGCCGGGCCTGAGCCGCCGGGTGTGCCCTACGGCGTCAGCCGCTGCAGCAGCCAGGCCGGCGCCGGGTTCACCACCGCCGCACCGCGCGCCACGACCGTCGGGACCGTCTCGTCGCCGCCGGTGACCGCTCGGACCGCCGCCGCCCCGGCCGGGTCCCGCCAGATGTTGACCCAGTACGCCCGGCCGGCCCGGTGTCCGAGCCGGAGCCGCAGCCGCAGGCAGTACCGGCAGCCGGGCCGCCAGTAGACGATCGGCCGGCCGTCCCGGGCGCTGCGCTGCTGCGCCTGCTCGGCCGAGAGCGACCGGGGAAAGACCAGCGGCGAGAACAACGCCGCCAGGACCAGGAAGATCAGGAACTCGGCCCCCGCGACCCCGGGCACGTTCTGGGTGACCGCGACGAGCACCCCGAGCGCCAGCATCACGATCGCGAACCACCAACTGCGCAGCACGCCGCCGAATGCTACCCGTCAGGCCGATCTCCCCGTTTCCGCCCAGGCACGGGCGGGAGCCTTCAGGCGGTCGCGTCGGCGAGGAGTTCGAGCAGGTGCCGGTACGGCTGCCCGGTCGCCCGGGCCATCCCGATCTCGCAGGTCCGGTTGACCGAGGCGTACCCGTCGAAGGGCCGGGCGGACACGGCGGCCGACTCCTCGCGGGTGGCCGCGGCGGTCAGCTCCGGATGCAGCAGCCCCCGGTCCCCGGCGAAGCCGCAGCACTGCCAGCCGTCGGGGACCACCACCTCGTCGGCGATTGCCCGGGCCACGGTGAGCAGCGCCTCGTCCAGCCCCAGCCGGGTCGACGAGCAGGTCGGGTGCAGGGCGAGGGCGCCGAGCCGGCGCCGGACGGTGAGCCGGGGCAGCAGTTCCGTGGCGGTGTACGCGACGGCGTCGACCACCCGCAGCGGACCGGCGTCGGCGAGCAGCTTGGCGAAGCCCTCGGTACACGAGGCCGCGTCGCTGACCACCGGCAGCGCCCCGTCGCGGCTGGCCGCCCGCAGCGCCGGCGGCACCCGGTCGTGGATCCGCTGGTAGCCGGCGATGAGGCCCTTGGACGACCAGGGCGTGCCGCAGCACATGCCGGCCACCCCGTCGGGCACGAGCAGGCGCACTCCGGCCCGCTCGGCGAGGGTGAGCAGCGCGGCGGCGACCCCCGTACCGCCGTCGGCCGGGGCGAAGAGCGTGCCCAGGCAGGACGGGACGAAGACCGCGTCCGGCTCGTCGACCGGGTGCGGCCGGCGGACGCGGCCACCGCGGGGCAGGTCGCGTCGCCACTGCGGGACCCGATCGGCGCCGAGCACGGCGCGGGCGGCGCGGGTGGCCGTCTCGGGCAGCGCGGGCGGCAGCGCGCCGGCCAGGTCCAGCCCGCGGGCCATTCCCCGGGTGACCGTGCCCCACCGGTTGGCCGCGCTCCGCCAGCCGGACTGGGCGAGACCCCCGTTGGCGTCGCTGCGCAGCCGTTTCACCAGGTCGCCGGTGTTGATCAGGACCGGGCAGGCGGTGGCGCACATCCCGTCGACCGCGCAGGTCTGCACCGCGTCGTAGTCGTACGCCGATTCCAGTTCCCTGGCCAGCACGAGGTCGCCGCCGGCGCGGGCGGCGGCGATCTCCCGGCGCAGCACGATCCGCTGCCGCGGGGTGGTGGTCAGGTCGCGGCTGGGGCAGACCGGTTCGCAGTAGCCGCACTCGACGCAGCGGTCCACCTCGGGTTCGACCGTGGGCACGGTCTTCAGGTGGCGCAGGTGGACGTCGGGGTCGTCGCTGAGCAGCACGCCCGGGTTGAGCATCCCGTCGGGGTCGCAGAGCGTCTTCACCTCGCACATCACCGCGTACAGCTCGTCGCCGAACTGGCGGCGGACGTACGGGGCCATCACCCGGCCGGTGCCGTGCTCGGCCTTGAGCGTGCCGCCGTGGCCGAGGACCAGGTCGACCATCTCCTCGGTGAAGTCGGCGTAGCGGGCCGGCGCCGCGCCGTCCGCGAACCGCTCGTTGAGCATGAAGTGCAGGTTGCCGTCCTTGGCGTGGCCGAAGATCACGCTCTCCTCGTACCCGTGCCGGTCGAAGAGGTCGGCGAGCGCGGCGCAGGTGTCGGCGAGCGCGTCCACCGGGACGGCGATGTCCTCCAGCAGCGCGGTGGTGCCCGAGGGGCGGGCACCGGCGACGGCCGCGTACAGACCCTTGCGGATGTGCCAGAGCCCGGCGCGGGCCCCTGCCTCGCCGCTGAGCCGGGCCGGGGTGGTCAGCGGCAGCTCGGCCAGGACCGGCCCGGCCGCCGCCACCCGCTCGGCGAGCGCGTCCGGGTCGGACTCCTGCCACTCGACCAGCAGCGCCGCGTGGTCGCGGACCGCGAGGCCACGCAGCGCGGCGTCCGCCCTGGGGTCACCCTGGGCGACCCGCAGCGCGGCGGCGTCGAGCAGTTCGATCGCCGCCGGCCCGGCGGCCACCAGCGCCGGCATCGCCGCCATCGCGGCGGCCAGGGTGTCGAAGACCAGCAGGCCGGTCGCGGCGTGCCGGTGCGCCGGTACGGTGCGGAAGGTGGCCGCCGCGACGAACGCGAGCGTGCCCTCGCTGCCGACCACCAGGCGGGTGAGCAGGTCCGCGGGCGAGTCGTGGTCGAGGAAGGCGTTCACCCCGTACCCCATGGTGTTCTTCATGGCGTACTGGGCGTGGATGCGGCGCACCGAGTCGGGGTTGCCGCGGACCCGGTCACGCAGCCGCAGCAGGCCGGCGTGCAGCTCCGGTTCGGTGGCGCGCAGCCGGGCGTCCGCGTCGGGGGCGCCGGTGTCCAGCACCGTGCCGCTGGGCAGCACCAGCACCAGCGACTCCAGCGTCCGGTAGGTGTTGAACTCGTTGCCGCAGGTCATCCCGCTGGAGTTGTTGGCGACCACGCCGCCGACCGTGCAGGCGGACTCGCTGGCCGGGTCCGGCCCGAGCCGCCGGCCGTACGGGGCGAGCCGGGTGTTCACCTGCCGCAGGACCACCCCGGGCTGCACCCGGACCCGGCGGCCGTCGTCGAGCACCGCCAGCTCGCGGAAGTGCCGGCGGGTGTCGACGAGGAGCTGGTCGGTGACCGCCTGCCCGCTGAGGCTGGTGCCGCCGGAGCGGAAGGTGAGCGGGGTGCCGGTCCGCCGGCTGTGCCGCAGCAGCGCGGCGACCTGGTGGGCGTCGGCCGGGGTGACCACCGCGCGGGGGTGCAGCAGGTAGTGCGAGGCGTCGTGGGCCAGCCGGAGCCGGTCGGCGGCCCGGGTCAGCACCCCGCCGGGGACCGCCGCCTCCAGTCCGGCCAGCGGCGTCCCAGTCATCTCCGGCGTCATCGCCCACCTCCCCGGCTCCACCCTAACCAGCGGTGATCCGACGGCGACTGGCCCCTTGCACTTTGCATCGACCTCGATAGATACTCGCCGCTGAAGCGTTCGCCGAGGTCAACCCCGAACCGTTCCCCGGCGACGGTCCACGGGCGCCGACGCAACCGGCGGCCAGCACCCTCCCAGGAGGAGACCGTGAGAATCCGCCGTAGCCGACTCACCCCGCTGCTCGCCGCGACCGTCGGCCTGGTGGCCGCCGGCGCGTTCGCCGTCCCGGGCACCGCCTCGGCCGCCCCGCAGACCTACACCGCCGACCAGCTTTCCCAGGTCGAGGCCGCCGTCGGCGCCTCCGGAGTCGAGGGCATCGCCTGGCACGTGGACAAGGCGTCCGGCCGGGTCGTGGTGACCGCCGACGAGAGCGTCTCCGCCGCCGAACTCGCCACGCTCAAGAAGAGCGCCGGCGCCCAGGCGGGGGCGATCCGGATCGACCGGGCCCGCGGCACCTTCCGGCCGCTGCTGTCGGCCGGCAACGCCATCTACGGCGGCGGCTACCGCTGCTCCCTCGGCTTCAACGTGGTCAAGGGGAGCACCTACTACTTCCTCACCGCCGGGCACTGCGGCAACGTGGCCAACACCTGGTACACCAACTCGAGCCTGACCACGCTCATCGGCCCGACCGTCGGCTCCAGCTTCCCCGGCAACGACTACGCCCTGGTCCGCTACGACAACACGTCGCTGACCCACCCGGGCGGCTACACCGCCGCCAACGCCTTCGTCGGTGAGGCGGTCAAGCGCACCGGCTCGACCACCGGCACGCACAGCGGCACGGTGACCGCCCTGAACGTCTCGGTCCGTTACGTCGGCCAGGGCGGCGGCACCGTGAAGGGCATGATCCAGACCACGGTCTGCGCCGAGCCGGGCGACTCCGGCGGCCCGCTCTACGACGGCACCAAGGCGCTCGGCATCACCTCCGGCGGCAGCGGTGACTGCCGGTCCGGCGGCACCACCTTCTACCAGCCCGTCCCGGAGGCGGCCAGCGCCTACGGCGTGACCGTCTACTGAGCCACCGCCGGCCCGCGCCGGCAACCGGGGACCCGCGCCCGCCAGGGTGCGGGTCCCCGCGCGTCTACGCCTTCTCCACGCCTCCGGCAAGCGGCCGTCGGGTCTCCGTCAGTGAAACAACCTGAGTGGACGTTCACCCCCGACGGTCGGGCGGACCGGCCCGTCGCGGGCCCGATAGTTGCCATCCGGCAAGTCGGAAGCTTCGCGCTGTTGCGCCGTAGGCGCGGCCGGACGTGACGACTTCAATCGAAGTCGACACTTTCACGGCCGAGGGCGAAGGGGATCCCGCATGACCGCTCCGACCGGCCTACCCCTCGTACTCTGCGGCCCGATCGTGCGCCGCGTCGACCCGACCAGCGTCACCGTCTTCGTCGCCCTGCGCGCCGAGTGCACGGTGGCACTGACCGTCTTCGCCGTCGGCGCGGCTCCCGGATACGCCCGGGGCGCCACCGTCGGCACCGGCAGCCGGGCCACCGTGCGGCTCGCCGAGCGGCTGCACGTCGTCGCGGTGACCGTCGCCGGAGTCACCCTCCAGCCGGGCACGCTCTACGGCTACGACCTGGCGTTCTCCGGCGGGGCCACCGCGGGCAGCCTGTTCGACGCCGACGTGGTGGCCGCCGACGCGGCGACCGCCCGGGCCGCGCTGACCTACCAGGGCCACCCGCAGGCGCCGGCGGCGATGCCGGCCGTGCCCACCTTCGTCACCCCGCCGACCGACCCGAACCAGCTGCGGATCTTCCACGGCTCGTGCCGCAAGCCGCACGGCGAGGGCCAGGACGCCTTCCCCGTCCTCGACCCAATCATCGCCGCCGCCGGCGGCGACCCGGCGCTGCGCCCGCACCAGCTCGTCCTCGGCGGCGACCAGATCTACGCCGACGACGTAGCCGACCCGCTGCTCGCCATCATCCACGGCCACGACGCCCTGCCGGCCAGCGGCAGCGACCCGGCGGTGCCCACGTACCAGGGGGTCGCGGCCCGGCTCGGGCTGGCGCCGGAGGCGATGCCGGTCGGCACCAGCTCGCCGCCGACCGACGTGACCTACCTGCCGGGCAAGCGGGCCACCACGATGGAGCGGGACGCGAAGTTCACCTCCGGCGCCGCCCACAGCCACCTCATGTCGCTGCGCGAGTTCCTGTGCATGTACCTGCTGGCCTGGTCGGACGTGCTGTGGCCGGCGAGCTGGCCGACGTTCGAGCACGTGCTGCCGGCCGACACCCGCATCCTGACCGACCCGCAGGGCCGCCGGCCCGGCGAGACGGTGTACGACCTGATGCGTGCCGGCCGGGCGTACTCGCCCAGCGCGCAGCAGAAGGAGATCATCGAGCGCTGGGAGCGCTGGCAGCAGCAGGCCATCGCGCTGGCCACGTTCCGGACCGGCCTGACCGCGGTGCGCCGGCAGCTCGCCAACGTGGCGACGTACATGGTCGCCGACGACCACGAGGTCACCGACGACTGGAACATGACCCGGTCCTGGGTCAACGACGCGGTGGTCAACTCCGCGCTGGGCCGGCGCATCGTGCGCAACGCGATGGCCGCGTTCGTGGTCTTCCAGGCCTGGGGCAACACCCCGGAACGGTTCGGCGAGACCGGGGACGCCGGGGAGCCGGGGCAGGCCGCCCTGACCGCGCTGCGCGGCTGGTCCACCGCACCCAACGACGGCGACGACCTCACCCTGCGCACCCGGCTCGGCCTGCCCACCGGCGTCACCGCCGAGGGCAGGCTGGCCCGGCCGGCCGGCGCGCTGACCTACCACTACACCGTCACCTGGCCCCGCTACCAGCTGATCGCGTTGGACACCCGCACCTGGCGCCAGTACCCGGGCGGCAACGGCAACCCCGGCGGGCTGCTGCTGGACGATCACCCGCTCAACGACATGCTCACCGGCGGCGGGGTGCTCGGCGACGACGCGGTGACCGTGGTGGCCCAGCCGGTCGCGCTGTTCGGCGTGCCCATCCTCGAGCAGGTCGCCCAGCCGCTGGCCAAGGCGACCGCAGGCCGGTGGACCGCCGACGCGGAGGACGCCTGGGTGGCCAGCGACGCCGCCGTGCACAAGATCCTCGCCCGGCTGTTCGCCGCGGCACCCGCGGGGCCGGACGGGATCCGCCGCCGGCGGCTGGTGCTGCTCGGCGGCGACATCCACTTCGGCTCCGCCGAACGGATCCGCTACTCGGCGACCCTCCCGTACGCCTGCGGGCCCGACCCGGCCAAGCCGTACGAGGGGGTCAACCGCACCGAGGGCGTGCTCGCCGGCTTCGTGGCCAGCGCCTTCCGCAACGAGGACTCGATGACCCGGATCCTGCACGACGTCGGCTACGTGCCGCTGCTCGACGTGACCGGCCGGATCGACCTGGTCGGCTGGGCCAACGAGCTGCCCGACAAGGAGGGGCAGCGGATGCGGGCCGGCGTCCAGGTGACCGTCGGCGCCGACGACACCACCGGCTGGTGGGTGTCCGGCCGGCCGGCGGTCAGCGACATCGACGCGCTCAAGCTGCTCGGCCGGCAACCCGAGTGGAACATCTACGTGCAGTTCCTCCGGCACGACGAGGCCGACCCGACGGCACATCGCGACGGCGTGCCGGAGCCGGTGGTGGACCCGGCCGGGCTGCCCCGCGACCAGGCCCTCGCCCAGTACCTGGCGGCCGCCCGCAATTTCGAGGACTACAAGGGATCCTGGGGCAGCGGCAAGGAGATCGTCGGGCGCAACAACCTCGGCGAGATCACCTTCGACTGGCCGGCCGGGGAGTGCAAGTCGGCCACCCAGCGGCTCTGGTGGCACCTGCCCGGCGAGAACCGGGCCGCCGCGTTGACCACGTACACCGTGGACCTCTCGCTCGGTTGCTCGCTGACCAAGCCACCGCCGTACGGCGGGTTCGTGCTGCGGCCCGACGACCACGACGCCACCGGCACGGCCAAGGCCTGCTACGACGGGGTGGATCGGCCGGCGGACCTGGTCAAGGACCGCTGGGTGAGCCGCCTCCAGCACGACCTGGCCACGCTGGGCTTCCTCACCCCCGGGGAGACCGACGGGACGTACGGCATGGTCACCTACTGGGCGGTGCGGGAGTTCCAGGCGTACGCCCGGCGGGAACGGGCGGCGGTGGAGCCGACCGGCTCGACCGCGCCCCGGTGGTCGGACCGGCTGCAACCGGTCGATGTGCCGGAGGCCGAGCGCTACCTCGGGCCGATCAGCGGGGTGGCGGACCTGGCCACCCAGGAGGCGATCCGGCACTGGCTGGACAAGCGGTGGCGCTGCCCCGTCGTGGTCGAGTCCTGGCAGGTTTCCGGGGACACCCCGCAGCGCCTCGACCAGCCCAACGTCTGGCTCTTCGACGATGTCACCGCCACCGACCGGCGGCTCTACTCGCGGGTGGTCACCGGCCGGCCGGCGGGTGCCGGCGGTGCCCCGCCCGGGCATCCGGAGCTGATCCGGCTCGGCGGGTACCGCGCGCATCCGACCGACGCGCAGTGGAGCGGGCCGGTCCTCGACGGCGAGTCGGAGCTGCTGCCGGAGGCCGTCCTGCCCGTTCCGCAGGGACACGGCACCGGTCCCACGCTGACCGACCTGGTCGCCACCATCGGCGCCGGCGGCGACGCCGGTACGCGGGCCGCCCGCCAGCTCTCCACCTTCAAGGTGCTGCGCGCCGCCGCCGAGAACCAGGCGCCCGACGCGGCCGGCGGCTGGCTGGACCGGGTGGCCGCGGACGACCCGGCGGTGATCCGGTTCGGACCGTTCGCCTGGCGGGCGCACGGGCCGCAGACGGCACCCACCACACTGCCGCCCGCGCTGGACATCAATGCCGAGCCGGGCGAGATGTGGGCGTACCTGGCCTTCCTGCGGGCCACCGACCGCGACGCGTACGCCGCCCTCGGCGGGCAGGGCGGCATCAACGCCGTGCCCGGCTGGGGCAAGGACGGCGGCGGACTGCTCCACCCCGAGCTGCGGGTGCTGCGGGCCCGGCCCGCGGAGACCGACTCGACCGGCGCGGCCCGCGAGGCGGTGGGCACCACGCTGGAGCTGCTCGGGCTGCGCTCCTGGCACTGGATGCACCGGTACGCGCTGGCCCTGCGGACCGACGACGGGGTGCGCCGGGGCCTGTGGACCGTCGCCCGGCAGCGGCTGCACGACCTGCTGGTCACCGACTGGGACTCCCCGGACCCGGCGGTCACCCCGACCGTGCCGGACGTGGCCGGCGCCGACGGCAAGCCCCGCCGGGCCCGGATCGGCGACGTGTTCACCTCCGAGCGGTCCGTGGCGCTGCTGGCCTGCTGGCAGCTGCACCGGGCGCACCAGCTCGTCGCGGTGGGACCGCCGGCCGACCGGGCGGAGAAGCCCGAGTTCCGCACCCGGACCCGGGCGGCCAGTGAGCTGCACACCGTGCTGAACCGGGCGAAGGCGCGCGCGGACTTCAGCGGCCCGCCCACCGGCTGGACCGACCTGCACGAGGACGCGCTGATCGGCGCCATCGGTCAGGTCGTCGCCGCCGACGCGCCGGTGGCGGCCGCGCTGGGCGCGCTCGTCGGCTGGCCCGGCTGGCCGACCGGGCACCGCTACACGCTGCCCGTCGCGGTGCTGCCCGCGGCCGAGCGGACCCTCTCCCCCGCCCGCGGCTCGCTGCGGCTGGACCTGAGCGACCTGCCGAGGGTGACGGCATGACCGGCGGCACTGAAGGACGGGAGCTGCGATGACCGAGCCGAAGAACGCCCTCGCCCTGCTCTGGGACGAGGTCCGGTTGCTGGCCGAGCCGGTGCTGTCCGCGTACGACCCGTGGCGGCGGGCCCGGTTGATGCGCGCGCTCGGCTGGGACCTGGAGGCGGTCAGCGGCTTCGACGCCGCCCGCTTCGAGGAGTGGGCCGCCACGGTCGAGGAGGCCCTGGCGGCGGTGTCGGTGGTGCGCAACGACAACCAGCTCGACACCCTGGCTGGGCTCGGCAAGTTGGCCGAGGCGGTCGGGAAGGTGTTCGGGAAGATCGGCGAGCTGCCGACCGTGAAGGGTGGCCTGCCCGACGTGCCCGGGCTGCCCGCCGAACTCGCCGACGACCTGGTCGACCTGCTGGTGCTGACCTACCTGCTGCGCCGGGTGCCCTGGTCGGTGCCGGTGCTCGACCTGCTCGGCCTGGTGGATCCGGCCGCCGCCAACCCGCCCAGCCCGCCGATGCCGCCGACTGATTCGCCGATCCGGCTGCCCAAGCGCCGCGACGAGCTGCACCTGGACCGGGTGGTCGACCTGGTCCGCGACCCCGGTGGTTACTTCCGCGCGCTGTACGCCCCGGCTGGCTGGGACACCCCGGCGGGCGTGGCCGAGCTGTCCGCGCGGCTGCTGCCCCGGCTGGCCCGGGCGCTGCGGGCGTTCGGCCTCGACGCCGACCAGGGCGTCCGCCCCGATCTCGGGCCGGACCAGGGCGAGGTGGGCCGGCGGCTGGCCGACAGCCTGCTGCGGCTGCGCTTCAGCGGCCTGCGTACGCCCGGCGGCGCGCCGCCGCCCGGCGCGGGGCTGGCACCGTGGAGCCCCACCTTCGGCATCGGCGCCACCCTCGGTCTGGCCAGTTGGGACGGCCGGCTCACGGTGATCCTCGCGCCCACCGGCGAGGCGCACCTGGAGGGCTCGATCGGGGCGTGGAACGTCGCCACCGACCTCAGTGGCGCCGGGCCGGCCCTCGCCATCAACAGCCAGGGGGTGACGTTCAGCGGCGACAGCGCCGTGGTGAAGTGGGCCGCGGAGGTGGCCCGGATCGCCCCGGCCGGACAGCCCGGCTGGATCCTCGGCGCCCCCGGCGGCACCCACCTCGCCATCGGCCAGCTCGTCCTCGGCGGGAAGGCCACCCTCGGCGCCGGCCGCGACGACGTCGAGCTGAGCATCCAGGCCGGCCGGGCGGAACTGGTGGTCCGCCCCGGCGACGGCGACGGGCTGCTGGCCAAGCTGCTGCCCGCCGACGGGCTGCGGGTCGGTCTCGACCTCGGACTGGCCTGGTCGCTGCGCGGCGGGCTGCACCTGTCCGGGGCGGCCGCGCTCGCCGCCGAGTACCCGCTGCACCTGTCCTGGCACGGCCTCGGCCTGGAGGGACTGCGGATCGCGCTGGAGGCGGACACCGCCACCCGCGCGCTGCGGCTGACCCTCAGCACCACGGTCCGGGCCGCGCTGGGCCCGCTGCACGCGGTGGTGCAGAACATCGGCGTCCGCGCCGACCTGACCTTCCCGCCGGCGCTGCCGGCCGGCTCCGGTGACCAGGCCACCGCCGGCAACCTCGGCGCGGCCGACCTGCGCCCCCGGTTCAAGGGCCCGGACGGCGTCGCGCTGCGGATGGACAACGGCATCGTCACCGGCGGCGGCTACCTCTTCGTCGACGAGGCCCGCGGCATGTACGCCGGGGTGCTGCAGCTCGGCATGACCTCCACCACCCCCCTCGCCCCGATGAAGGGGTTCCGGCTCCAGGCCACCGCCATCCTCAACACCCGCAACCCCGACGGCAGCCGGCTCACCGAGGCCGACGGCGGGCACACCTTCTCGCTGCTGCTGGCCGGCACGTACGAGTGGTTCCCCGGACTGATGCTGTTCTGGGGCATCTCCATCACCGGACTGGGCCTGGTCGTCGGCTGGAACCGGCGGACCAACCCGGAGGAGGTACGCAACGCCGCCCGCGCCGGCACCCTGGACGCGCTGCTGTTCCCCCAGGACCCGGTCGGCAACGCGCCCGCCGTCATCGCCACCCTCAGCCGGATCTTCCCGGTCGACACCACCGGCACGGTGCTCGGCGCCATGGTTCGGCTGAACTTCCTCAACGGGCAGGTCACCGCCGACCTCGCCGTGCTGGTCGAGTTCCCTGACCCGGTCCGCATCCTGCTGCTCGGCAAGCTGGTCATCGACTTCAAGGAGGCGGGAAAGTTCCGCCTCGACTCGGCGGGCATCGTGGACTTCGCCCGTCGCGAGATCAGCGTCGACGCCGCCCTCATCGACTCCAAGCTGTTCGGCCGGCCCGTGTCCGGGGAGATGGCGCTGCGCGCCCGGTGGGGCGAGGGCAAGGCGTTCGCCCTGTCGATCGGCGGCTTCCATCCCAAGTTCATCGCCCCGCCCGGGTTCCCGCCGGTCAAGCGGTTCAGCATCGCCCTGTCGAAGTCCGGCAAGGGCCTGGACCTGACCGCGTACCTCGCCGTCACCAGCAACACCGCGCAGTTCGGGGCTGAGCTGAAGCTGCACTTCGAGGCCGGCGGGTTCGTCATCGACGGCCGGGCCTGGCTGGACGTGATGTTCCAGTTCAAGCCGTTCTGGTTCACCGCCGAGATCGGCGCGACGGTGTCGCTGAAGTACAAGGACACCGAACTGCTGGCGGTCAACCTGCTGATCGGCGTCAGCGGGCCCAAGCCGTGGCGGGCCTGGGGCGAGGCCCGGATCAAGTTCCTGTTCTGGGAGGTGTCGGCGCACTTCACCTGGACCGACGGGGACACCGCCGCCACCGACGAGCCCACGTACGTCAGCGCGGCCGAGGCGCTGCAGCGGGCGCTGAACGCCCCGGACGCCTGGGAGGTCCGGCCCGCGCTGACCGCCGGGGAACCGGTGACCCTGCGCGACCTGACCGGATGGGCCGGACCGGTGCTGCTGCAACCCGGCGCCCTGCTCGCGGTGCGGGAGAACGTGCTGCCGCTGGACACCGACCTGTCCCGGCTGGGCACCTCCAAGATCAGTGGCGCGAACCGGTTCACCCTCACCGGGGTGACCGTCGGCGTCGGCGACGACGAGCTCGCCGGCCAGCTCGGCGAGCCGGTCGAGGACGACTTCGCCCCCGGCCAGTTCCGCGACCTGTCGCCCGAGGAGCAGCTCACCACCCCCGGATTCGTCCGCCTCGCGGCGGGCCGCACCGTGGCGCTGCCCGACGGCACCGCGCTGCCCCCGGCCGAGTTGACCACCTTCGCCGCGCTCAGCGACGACTCGGCGTACGACCGGATCATCATCGACGACCCGGACGCGGCCGGGCGGCCGCTGCCCGCGGCGCGGCGCCTGACGGCGGCGGGCGGCGGCGACCTGCTGGCCCGGTTCGCGGCCACCTCGCCGGCCGCGTTCGCCGGCAGCCGCCGTGCCGGCCCGGCCCGCTTCACCGGTCCGGCGTTCACCCTGGCCGACGCCGGCCCCGGCGACGCCGGTCTGACTGTTCCCGCGCCCCGCCGCGCGGAGCGGACGACGGACGCCGGCCCGATCCCCACGCCGCGCCGCGGCGTCGACACCACACGGTCCCCGTCCCGGCGCGCCGGGACGCTGCGCCGCCCCCGGGTGCGGGTGCCGCAGCCCCGGATCGTCCCCGCCGAACTGGAGGTCCGCTGACATGGGTGGCCTGCGTTTCCTGCCCTGGGTACGCGACGGCGTCACCCGCGTCGTCGCCGACACCGACCCGTTGGCCGGGGCCCTGCCGCACGCCCGGGCCACGGTCAGCCTCCACGTCACCGCCCTGGGCACCGAGACCGCCACCGGCGAGACCCAGGAGATCGTCGGTACCTCGACGGCGCTGCTGCACGGCCCGGGCGACGTGGTCGGCATCGACCCGCAGGAGATCATCCGCAGCTACCCGGCGCCGGGCGCGGAGAACGTCGAGGTGTCCCTGCTGGCCGCGGTCGAGTTCGACCGGCCCGACCTGCCCTGGCTCTACACCCCGGCCAAGCCCGACGCCCGGGGCGCCCTGCGCCCCTGGCTGGTCCTGGTCGTGGTGCCCGTCGACGGCGGCGGAGAGCTGCGGACCGAGGCGGGCCAGGCGCTGCCCCGGCTCGCCACCACCGTGCGGCAACTGCCCGTCCTGGCCGACTCGTGGGCCTGGGCGCACGCCCAGGTGCTGGTCACCACCGAGACCGAGGACGTCGCCGCGGTGATCGCCGGTGCGCCGGAACGTACCCTGTCCCGGCTGCTCTGCCCGCGCCGGCTCGCCGCCGGCGCCGACTACCTGGCCGCCGTGGTCCCCGCGTTCGAGGCCGGGGTCCGCGCCGGCCTCGGCGAGCCGGTCGACGACGCCGGTCCGCTCGCGCCCGCCTGGGGACCGGGGTCGGCGCACGTCGGGCCGGACGAGCCGGTGCTGCTGCCCGTCTACCACCACTGGACGTTCCGCACCGGGCCGGACGGCGACTTCGAGTCACTCGCCCGCCGGCTGCGGGCCCGACCGCTGCCGCCCGACGTCGGCCGGCAGCCGGTGGACATCGCCGCACCCGGCGGCGGCCTGCCGGCGCAGCCCGACGACGGTGTCGAGGGCCGCTCGGTGCTGGGCTTCGAGGGCGCCCTCGCCGCGCCCGGGATGACCCCGACCAGCTGGGCCGAGGACGTCCGCACCGCCTGGCAGACCGCCCTGACCGGGCTGCTGCGGCACGCGGCGGACCGGCTCACCCCGCCGCTGTACGGCGACATCCACAGCCAGGAGACCCAGCTGCCCGCCCCCGGCGCCGAACCGCGCTGGCTGGCCGGACTCAACCTGGACCCCCGCTACCGCGCGGCGGCCGCGCTCGGCACCCAGGTGGTGCAGCGGCATCAGGAGGACCTGGCGGCGGCGGCCTGGCAGCGGGCCGCCGAGATCCGCGAGGCCAACGAGCAGCTGCGCCGGGGCCAGGCGGCCCGGGACACGGCCACCGCCCTGTACGCTCGCCGGGTCGACCCCGACACCCCCGGCGCGGCGGTCGACGACGACCGTCTGGTGGCCCTGACCCAACCGGTGCACGACCTGGTCGAGATGCCGACCCGCGGCCTCGCCGCCGGCACCGCAGACCCGCTGGACCAGCAGTTGGCGGACAATCCGGGCGCGAAGGCGGCGACGTCGGCGCCGGTCCGCCGGCTGCTGCGCGCCCGCGGCCCGCTGGCCCGCCGGGTGGACGCCGACGCCGGGGCGGCCGCGCTGGCCCGGCTGGCCGGCGGCGCCAGCGCGGTACCGCCCGCCCGGGTGCCGAAGGGCGGCACGGTCCTGGACAACCTGGTCAGCGACGGCCGCGGCGTGGGCGACCTGACCCCCGCGGTGATCGAGCAGGCCGCCGCGAACGGCTGGTGGCGCACCGGGACCACCGGGCTGCGGGCCGCGGCGACCGGCAGCGTCGCGCTGGCCGCCGACGACCCGGTCACCCGGGTCGTCACCAACGGCGGTGACCTGCTCACCGGCGACCGGTTCTTCGTCGGGGCGGCCGACGGCCGGCTGTTCGAGCGGCGCCGAGTCGGCCCGGACAACTGGGTCTGGCGGGACCACGGCACCCCGCCGGGCACCACCGTGGCGACCTCCGGCGCCGTCCTGTCCCCCGGCCGGGTGTACGTGCGTACCCGGGACAGCCGGCTGTTCGAGCGGAGCTGGGACGGCGACCGGTGGGTGTGGGCCGACTGCGGCGCCCCGACCGGCGGAGTGCACAGCCGCCCGGCGGCCGGCGGCTCGCTGCTGTACGTGCTCGGCGGCGACGGGGCGCTGTGGCGCTTCGATCCGACGGGCCGTTCCTGGGTCTCGCTGGGCACCCCGGTCGGCGGCAACGAACGGCTCTGGGGCACGCCCCGGCCGTCGTTCGTCGGCGTGCTGGTCGCCACCAGCGCCAACCGGCTGTTCGCCCACAACGGGCAGTGGCGGTCGTTCGGTGGGCCGGCCGTCTGGGGCTCTCCGGCCGCGGAGCACCGCTACCCCAACGGCCAGTACGGCATCGAGTACGTCACGCCGGACGGGCGGCTCGTGTCGCTGTACGGGGACGGGTCGACGTACCTGCACGACCCGGCGCCGGACAGCCGCCGGGTGGTGTCGCTGGCGCAGCAGGCGGCGCCGTTCGGCAACGACGAGGAGCTGGGCATCGTCACCCTCGCCGCCGGCCCCACCGACGTCCGCCTGATGACCCGCTACCTCTGGTACCACGACGTGCAGGAGCGCTACCTCTGGGGATGGCGCGCGGAGACCACGCAGGTCCCGGCCGGTGGGTTCGGCGCGCACCGGCCCGGGCCACTGGTCGGCGACTCGCGCGACGGGGAACTCTTCGCGGTCACCGCCGACGGCCGGCTCACCTCGTACCGCTGGGCGTACCCGCGCCCGTCCGGTTGGCTCGATCACGGCACCCCGGCCGACCCGCGCGGCGCCGGGCCGGTCGACGCCCCCGCCCCGGCCGACGTGCGGTTCGCGCCGAAGGTGGGGCTGCTCACCTCGCTGGTCTTCACTCACACGGTCACCCAGGGCACCGGCAGCCGGACCCGGACCCAGGTCGCCCACAACCTCGGCGAGGACGGCGCGGTGCAGGAGCCGGCGCTGACCGCCGCGGTGGACGGGCCGGCGATCCCGGCGGTCGCCCTGGCCACCGCCACCACCCTGGGCAC
Organism: Micromonospora sp. RTBAU3-60; assembly: GCF_054963695.1. Taxonomy (NCBI): domain Bacteria; kingdom Bacillati; phylum Actinomycetota; class Actinomycetes; order Micromonosporales; family Micromonosporaceae; genus Micromonospora; species Micromonospora sp. RTBAU3-60. The sequence continues at coordinate 264,112 of NZ_JBUEGB010000001.1, forward strand.
CGTCCTGCCGACCGGCCGGCCCACCCTGGTCACCGCCGCGCTGCTGCCGGGCACGGTGGCCGGCACCTGCCGGCTCGCCTACTGGGTGGGCCGGGACGCCAGCGCGAACGGGACGGCGACCGGCGGCTGGACCGGCCCGTACGAGCTGCCCGACCCGGTCAGCGGAAACGCGTCCGGGCTCGACGTGGCACTGGCCGACCTGGACGGCGACGGCCGCCCCGAGCTGGTCGTCGCGTACGCGCTGAACCGGGCCGGCGGCGCCGACAACCGGGTGTTCTACCGGATCGGCTGGCGGCTCGACGAGGCGGGCGCGGTCAGCAACGGCTGGACGGATTCGCTGCCCACCCCCATGCAGCTCGACCGGATCACCTCGGTCGGCATCGACGTGGTGGACATGACCGGTGACCAGGTGCCCGACCTGCTGGTCTTCGCCGTCGGCACGGTCGGCGGCACGGCGGTGGCCCGCTACCTCACCGGGCGGGGGCTCAACCGGCGCGGCCGGGTGGTCGGCGGGTGGACCGCATCCCAGCCGGTGCGGGACGAGGTGGCGACGGCCAGCGCCGAGGCGGCGGGCGTGGTGGTGGCCGACATCACCGGCACCCGCCGGCCGGACCTGGTGGTGGCCCGGCGCACCGGCGGGACCATCACCTACCGGGCCGCCTTCGACCTCGATCCGGACGGCGTCCCGGTGCAGTGGGCCCCGGCGGTCACGCTGACCGGCGCCGCCGACGCCGGCGCCGCCCGCGGCTGCACGGTGGCCGTGGCCGACCTGCGCGCCGACCTGGTCGCCGACCGGGCGAAGATGGGTGACGACTTCATGGGCGCCGCCGCGCGCCACCAGGGCCGGCTCGCCCCCGCCCAGGCACTGGCCCGGGACCACCGGCCCGCCCCGGTGGACGTGGCCAGCGCGGCCGCGGCGGTGCGCGAGACGGTACGCCCGGAGACCGCGGTGGCCGGCGAGGTGCTGGCCGGGCTCACCCTGGGCGGCGGCGACCTGGTCGACGCCCTGCCGGACAGCGGCGACCCGCTGCGGCGGCTGCTCGCCGGGGTCACCTTCGACGTGCCCGCCTACGAGCTGCTGCGTGGGCTCTCCCAGGAGCACGTGGTGCCGAACCTGCCTGCGGTGGCGCCGGAGACGATGACCGCGCTGGCCGCCAACCCCCGGTTCATCGAGGCGTTCCTGGTTGGGCTCAACCACGAGATGAGCCGGGAGATGCTGTGGCGGGAGTTCCCCGCCGACCCGAAGCAGACCTGGTTCCGGCAGTTCTGGGACGTACGCGGCGCCGTGTCGGCCGGCGCGCCGCTGACCGACATCCCGCCGCTGACCGACCCGGCCTGGCGCAACGGGCCGCTCGGCACCCACCTGACCGCCGTCGGCGCGCCCGGCGAACAGTCGCTGGTGCTGGTCATCCGGGGCGAGCTGCTGCGCCGCTACCCGTCCACCATCGTCACCATGCGGGCCGCGACCTGGACCGGCGCGGAGGAGCGCACCCCGACCGGGCCGGACGTGCTGCCCATCTTCAACGCCTGGCTCTCCCCCGACCTGCTGCTGTTCGGCTTCCCCTACCCGGCCGAGGTGGCACGGGGCGCCGGCCGCCAGGCCGACGGGCCGGCCGGGCACTTCTTCGTGCTGCGCGAACAGCCGACCGCGTCCCGCTTCGGGGTGGACCTCACCGGCGACCCGCCGCCGCCGGACGCGGTGGTCTTCGCCGCCCGGCAGGACGGCAACGCCGCCGACACCGCCCTCGCGCTCCTGCAACGCCCCGTCCTCCTGGCCCGCCATGCCAGCGACCTGCTACCCACGCCGGAGAGCCAGTGATGAGCACCTCGTCGTCGTACGCCGCCGACCGGCCGCCGCTGTCCGGCGTGCTCACCGGCACCCCGTGGACGCTGGCCGCCACCGCCCCGGCGGTCATGCTGCCGGTATGCCTGGAGACCCGGTTCGCCGGCGCCACCCTGAAGATCCGCGTCTACCCCGACCAGATCCACGTCGACGACCACGAGCCGGGGCTGACCGCCGAGGAGATCGCCGCCGGGCGGACGTACTGGGGGGAGGGACGCCCGGGCGGGCTGACCGACACCCCCGACGAGGCGGCCTGGAGCGACCTGGTCCGCCGCTTCGGGGCGCCCCGCGCCGCCTGGATCGCGCGGGTGCTGGAACCGGCCGGCGGGCTCTTCCCCGACCCGCTGACCCGCCCCGGCCCGTGGTGCGAGCCGGCCCGGGCCCGGCTGCTGCCCACCCAGTGGTACGCGGTCGGCCGCACCAGCAGCGGCAAACTGTTCACCGGCACGTCCACCACGGTCACCCCCGACCTGCCGGTCGGCCCCAGCCCGGTGCTCAGCGGCGACAGCAGCATCGCGCGCCTCTCCCCCGAGGCTCCCCCGGTCGACGACGGGATGCGCTGGACCGTCGACTTCGCCACCGCCGTCGCCGCCGGCATGGCGCTCACCGTCACCGTGCCCGTGAACGACAAGGGCGAGCCGGAGCGGGTGGAGCGGCTGCTGGTGTTCGGGCTGGACAGCGTCACCGGCCCGGCCGCCTCCGCTCAGGCGCTGAGCCGGCTGCTGGAGGCGCACGCCGCCACCGACGGGCTGGCCTTCCTCGCCCCGGACACCCCCACCAACAACACCGGCACGGACACCCCGGCGGCCACGCCGACCGTGGCGCCGGTGTCCACCGCGGACAGCGCCGCCGGGGTTGCCCCGGAGGCCGCCGCCGCCCTGGTCGCCACCGCGCTCGGCGTGCCGCTGGCCGCGGCGCCGAACGACGCGCTCGCCGCCGCCCGCCGGCGGCCGGCCCGCACCGGCGCGCCGACCGCGCTGGCCCGGGGCACCGGCGCCACCACCGTCGACCGGCCCACCGGACGGCTGGTCCGCCGGGCGCTCTGGCCGGCCAGCTTCGGCGGCCTGCTGCGGCATCTGCTGCCGGTGGCCACCCCGGCCGAGCAGGCCGCGGTACGCGCACACTTCGTCGAGCAGGTGCACGCCGAGGGTCCGCTGCCGACGCTGCGGGTCGGCCGGCAACCGTACGGGCTGCTGCCGGTGGCGAGCCTGCGCGACTGGCAGCCGGCCGGGCCGGGCGAGGCGAAGGCGGTGGCGCTGCTGAACAACCTGTGGCGGAAGGTCTGGCTGCCGTCGCCCATGAAGCGGATCGTGCCGGGACTGCCCGACCCCGAGGGCACCCTGCTGGAGATCCTCGCCACCGACGCCCGGGTGCTGGAGGTCCGGGCCCGCAGCATGCTCGGCAACGAGTACGTCAGCTGGCTGTGGCGCTTCGCCCGGCTCGGCCTCGGGCCGGACTGGCGGGAGCAGGTGGTGGAACCGGCCCGGGACCTGCTGGCCGCCCTCGGGCTGGGCGGCGCCACTGACCCACGGCTGTCCCTGGCGGTTTTCGCCAAGCAGGCGTACGCGCTGGGCACCCCGCTGCTCGACGGGCCCGGACGACCCAGGGCCGATCGGGTCCGGACCTACCTGGACGCGCTGGCCGCGGTCGGGCTGCGCGGCGACGCGGTCCCGGTCAGCCCCGGCGACGGGCCGGTGCCGCTGTTCCACCGGCTGCTGCGGGCCGCCCTGATCGCCGAACACTCGGCCGCCGCGGACGCCTTCGCCGCCGAGGCGGGGCTGCCGGCGGCGGCGGAGATCCCCGAGCCGGAGCTGGTGGACATCCGCCCGCACGACCGTACCGGGGTGCTGCGGCGGCGGCTGGCCGTGCAGGTGCCGGGCACCACGGCCACCGTCGGTGGCCACCTGGCCGGCACGTCGGACGACGCCCGGCAGGTCCGCGCCACCGCCGACCTGCGGGCCTTTCGTGCCGCGCTGGCCGGGCTGGGCGACGCGCTCGACGCTGGGCTGCCCGCCGCCGACCTGGAACGGCACGTGGCGGGGACGCTCGGGTTGGCCAGCCACCGGCTGGACGCCTGGATCACCTCGCTGGCCACCCGGCGGCTCGCCCAGCTCACCGCCGGCCCGGCGCCCGGGGTGCACGTGGGCGGCTACGGCTGGCTGGTCGATCTCGCGCCCGTCGGGAAGCCCACCATGGTGGACCGTCCGGCGGACATCCCGGAGTCGGTGGCGCCGCCGAAGCTGCCCCTCGCCCCGACCGGGGCCGGGCACGTGCACGCCCCCTCCCCGGCCCAGGCGGTGACCGCCGCGGTGCTGCGCAGCGCCTCGCGGACGCACGGCGGGGAGCCGGCGCTCGCCGTGGAGCTGTCCTCCCGCCGGGTCCGCCTCGCCGAGCAACTCCTCGACGGGGTACGCGCCGGGCAGAGCCTCGGCGCGCTGCTCGGCTACCGCTTCGAACGCGGCCTGCACGACCACCCGGCCGGCCCGTGGGACCAGCTCCTGCCGACGTTCCGCGCGCTGGCCCCGGTCCGCGCGCACCGGGTGGACCCCACCGACGACGGCCGCACCAGGATCGCCGCCACCGTCGAGTCGACCGCGACGGTGGACGGGCTGGAGCTGCACCGGCTGCACCAGGCCGGCCAGCTGGACCAGTGGCTGCGCAACCGGCCGGCCGCCGAACGCGCCGCCGTCACGGAGGTCCTCGCCGAGCTGGCCGACGCGGTCGACGCGGTGGCCGACACCCTGCTCGCCGAGAGCGTGCATCAGCTCGCCCTGGGCGACATGAACCGGGCGGCGGCGGCCGTGGACGCCGCCTCGGGGGCGGCCACCAATCCACCCGAGCTGCACGTCACCCGGACCCCGGTCACCGGGGCCACGCTCACCCACCGGGTGCTGCTGCTGGTCAACGACGACACCCGCTTCGCCCAGCTCCGCCGGGACTGGCCGGCGGCCCGCGGCGAGCACCCGCGCATGGCCGGGGCCGCCGTGGACGAACTCACCTCCGTGCTGCTGCCGCCCTCGTTCCGGGTGTTCTGGCGCTACCGCTGGCACGCCCCGGACGGGGTCACCGCCACCGTCTGGCGGCCGGCGAGCCTGGACCGGATGCAGACGCCGGCGGTGGACCTGCTCGCCGCGCCGCCGCACCCCGGCCGGCCGGACGACGCCGAGTTGGATCGGCGGATCGCGCTGGACGCCTGGGGGCCGCTGCGGCCGGCCGAGGTCGGTGACGACTGGACGCTGGAGCTGGACTACGACCGGGCGCCCGACTGGCCGCTGGAGCGGGTCAGCCTCGCCGAGTTCCTGCACGCGGTGAACGTCCTGCGCGACCTGTACGGCCGGTCCCGGCCGGTGGTCACCGCCGACCTCGGCGCCGACCCGTCGGTCCCGCCGCAGATGGACGAGAGCACCCGGGCGCAGGCCGACGAGACCTGGCAGGCGGCCCGGCGGATCGCCACCGGGCTGGCCGCGCTGCCCGCCGAGCCGGCCCCCGGCTGGGACGAGACCACGGCCCGGAACCTGCTCACCGTCGCCGCCGGCCTCGGCGTGGTCGGCGCGGTGCCGCCGCCGGCGCGTCCGGGCGCCGCCGGGGCGGTCGCCGACACCGCGGTCACCGCCCGGTTCGAGCTGGACCGCCGGCTCGCCGCGCACTGCCGGGTGATCGGCGAGTTGCACGAGCGCCCGCCGTGCCCGCCCGGCGACTGCACGTGCGACCCGGCCACCGACTTCGACCGGCCCGACGCGCCGCCGGCCCGCCGCCGGGAGGCACAGATCGCCCGGCTGCGGGCCCTGCTCGGCCCGGACATGCCGGTCTTCCCCAAGGCCACCGCGCCGCAGCCGGCGCAGCTCGCCGCCGCGCTCGCGGCCAGCGACGCGCTCCAGGGTGGCTCACCTCATCCGGTACGCCGCTGGCTGTCCCGCTACGGCCGGGTCCGCCCGGCGGTAGGCCGGCTGCAGGAGGTGCTCACCACCGCGGACGCGCTCGACGCCGGCGGCGTGGTGAAGGTGCCCGCCACCGTCCGGGCGGCTCAGCTCCCGTACGCGCCCGGCGACCGATGGGTCGGCGAGGCCGCCCCGAAGGCGAACACGGACCCACTGTCCCTGGTGGTGGTCGCCCCCGGGGACATCGACCCGAACCGCCCCGTGCAGGGCCTGGTGGTCGACGAATGGACCGAGGTGGTGCCGGCCCAGCGGGTGCAGACCGGGCTCACCTTCGAGTACGACGCGCCCGGCGCCGCCGCCCCGCAGGCGGTGCTGCTGGGGCTGGCGCCGCAGGGGGCGACGAGCTGGCAGCCCGCCAGCCTCGCCCAGGTGCTGGAGGAGGCCCTGGACCTGGCCCTGGCCCGGGCCGTGGACCTGGATTCCCTCGGCGCGGCCGGGCAGTTCCTGCCCGCCCTCTACTTCCCGACCAACGTCGCCGAGGCCACGACCACCACCGACTTCGTGCCGGACGCGACGCTGACGCCGCAGGGCGGACAGGTGGCCCCGTGACCACCGTCGATCCAGGAGGCCCCGGGCGCGCGAGGAGTGAGCCCGGCCGCGAACCCCGCAGCCGCGAACAGGAGATGCACCGTGAGCGCGAGGAGTGAGCCGGGCATGCGAGCCCCGCAGCCGCGAACAGGAGAAGCACTGTGACCACCGTCGAGCAGCCGCTGACCGAAACCGAGCCGCCGTCGGTGACCACCTGGACCCGGCTGGAACCGCGTACCCGCCGGGCGGATCTCGCGCCGGCCGTGGACGCCCGGATCGCCGATCCGCTGTGGCTGCTCGCCCGGCAGTGGCAGCTCGGGGAGTTCACCGGCGAGGACGCCGGCTCCCCGGTCGCCGCCCGGGTGCACGCCGAGGTCGCCCGTTTCACCCGCTACCGGCCCGGCCCGGCCGCCGGGGCGGTGGGGTTGCCCGCCGGCGTGCCGTGGGAGGCGCTGGTGGAACGGGAGGCCGCCGCGACCGCCGATGACCTGCGCTTCGCCGTGGAGAGCGGGCAGCAACTGCTGCGGCTGCTCGCCGACGCCCACGCCGGCGGGCTGGCACCCCGGCTGTGCGACACCTACCGGGTACCGGCCACCCCGCCGGACGGCGCCTCGGCGGCCGACCCGGAGACGGTCGGCTACCTGCGCATCGCCGCCGGCCGGGTGCCGCACGGAGGGTTGGCGCTGCGCGCCTGGGCGGAGGGCCGGTTCATCCGCGAGGTGCAGGTGCCCGACGACCTGGTCGCCGCCGTCAACCGGGCCGTCGCGGACTGGCTGGCCTGGCTGGGCGCGCCGCCCCGGCCCGCCGGACCACCCCCCGGCTACCTGCTGCAGCTGCCGGCGGTGCTGGCGCCCGGCGGCTCCCGGCCGGCCGCGCCGCCGTGGCCGCCGGCCGACTTCACCCCGCTGTTCAGCGCCCCCGGGCTGGAAGGATCGGCGTGGCGCCGGGAGCGGATGGAGTACGAGGCGGCCGTGGCCGCGCACGACGGCCAGGCCGAGCTGGTGCTCACCGCGCACGAGTACGACGGGAACCGGCTGGACTGGTACCACTTCGACCACGAGCCGGGCACCACGCTGGAGGCGCGCAAGGCCGTCGACGACGTGGTGAAGGTGCTGCTGCCCAGCCCGGTCGCGTACGCCGGCATGCCGTCGACCCGGTTCTGGGAGCTGGAGGACGCCCAGGTCAACCTGGCCGGCATCGGTGCCGGGGCCGGCGATCTGGCCCGGATGTTCGTGGTGGAGTACGGCCTGGTCTACGCCAACGACCACTTCCTGCTGCCGCTGGAGCTGCCGGTCGGCTCGGCCACCCGGATCCGCTCGCTGCTGGTCACCGACACGTTCGGCGGGCAGACGCTGGTGCCCGCCGCCCCGGAGTCCACCGCCCTGTTCCGGCCCGCCGCCGACGACGGGCGTGGGGCGACCGACGTGCTGGTCCTGCCGGCGACCGCCGCCGCCACCCTCGACTCCGCCCCGGTAGAGGAGGTCCGCCTCGGCCGGGACGAGACGGCCAACCTGGCCTGGGCCATCGAACGCACGGTCACCGGCGCCACCGGCCGGCCGATCGACCGCACCGCCCAGGTCGGCCGGGCGGCCGTGCCGCCGCGCCCACCGGTCACCGCCGACGCGGACGTGCCCGCGCTGTCGTACGCCTTCGCCACCACCGTGCCGGAGAACTGGGTGCCGCTGCTGCCCGGCCCGACCCAGGACCGCCCCGACGTGGTCCGGCTGCGCCGGGTGCCCCTGCAACAGCCCAGCCGCGACGGGGAGCCGGTCGCGGTGACCGGCTACAGCCGGCTGCTCGACTGGCGCCAGCGGGACGGGCGGCTGGTCGAGCTGGCCTTCCCGGAGGAGGAGGTCCCGCGCGCCGGCAGCCGGGTGCTGCGGCAGTGGCAGCTGGCCCGGTGGACCGACGGCTCGGTGCACCTCTGGCTCGGCCGCGCCCGGCACGTCGGCGCCGGCGAGATCGCCAGCGGCCTGCGCTACGACACCGTCCAACCGCGCTGACCACCCGCCCGCGACCGACCACAGACAGCGGAGAACACGCATGACGATCATCTGGAAGAAGGACCTGCCGCTGCCGATGGCGCGGCCCCGGTACTACGACTACGAGTACCTGCGCGCCGACGACCTCACCCAGGCGTTGGACTACCTGCTGGCCCGGCAGAACCTGGCCGCCCGGCTGCTGCGGCCGATGGGCGTGGTCAGTGGGCTCGAGCTGACCGCCACCGGCAGCGACGTGACCGTCGGCCAGGGCGTCGCGATCGACGGCGACGGCATCGTGATCGTGCTGCCGGAGAGCCGGCGCAACGCGCTGCCCGGCGACGGCACCTTCTTCGTCTGGGTGGAGTACCACGAGTTCCTGTCCGACCCGCGCGACGAGGGCGGGGTCGCCGCGGAGACCCGGTGGACGGAGGAGGGGCTGGTCAAGGTCAGCGCCACCGCCCCGCCCGACGCCGCGCACGCGGTGCTGCTGGGCAAGGTGACCCGGACCGGCGGCACGGTGACCGTGCAGGGCACCGGCCGGCAGGTCGCCGGGCTACGGGTGCCGGTCGGCGCGATCGTGCCAGCCGTCGGCGGCGGGTCCCAGGCCGGCATCACCTTCCCCACCGACCCGGGCGGCGGCTCGGGTGACGAGGCGTTCATCCGCTACTGGCCGTACAGCGGGGAGAACACGATCCTGCGGATCGCCAACAACAACGACCCCGACGACCTGATCGCGTTCACCCAGTACGGTGCGGACCGGCTGCGCATCGGCGGCGGGATGCTGCACCTGGGCAGCATGGAGGGCACCCTGGTGAGCGCCGGGCAGGTGGTCACCGCGCTCGGCTTCTGGGGTCCGGGCGTGCAGCACGCTCAGCTGTCGTTCCGCGCCGGCAAGGGCTTCGAGCTGGTCGACCGCAGCGCCGACGGGCCGAACCTCAGCTACGCCGAGGGCAGCAAGCCGTACGCCGACCTGGGCGTGCGGGAGCTGCGCGCGAGCACCCTGCGCGGGCGTGGCGGCCTGTCGCTGACCGCCGAGGGCAACTTCGCGGTCCGGGCCAGCGGCGGGGTCACCGTGGTCAAGGACGGCACCGGCAACGGGGACCTGACCGTCCAGGGCAACGCGTGGGTGAACGGCAACCTCACCCTGCCGAACTGGAGCTGGATCAACGGCGGCACCCGGCTGCACATCGGCGGCCCGGAACGCCTGCACCTGCTCAACGCCGCCGGCGTGTACGTCGGCTTCGGCGGGGTGCCCGGCGCCGACAGCGGCTGTCTCTTCGTGCAGAACCGCAGCTCCTTCGGTGGCGACATGACCGTGACCGGCAAGCTCATGGTCGGCCCGGCGACGCCGCCATTGGCCTCGTGGAGCGGCGGCGGCATCAGCACCTGGGACCTGTTCGCCTCCGGCGCCATCTACCTCGGCCTCAGCGAGTCCAGCGGCTACACCATCAGCCTGAACGCCGGCAGCGGCGTCATCAAGGGCAAGTCCAAGCAGTTCGCCATCGACCACCCGCTGGACCCGCCGGACGCCACCCAGCGCCGGCAGCTCATCCACGCCGCGATCGAGGGACCGGAGAACGGCGTCTACTACCGGGGCGAGGGCCGACTCGAGGGCGGCGTCGCCACGGTGGAGCTGCCCGCGTACTTCGAGGCGCTGACCCGCCCCGAGGACCGGACCATCCAGCTCACCCCGGTCTTCGAGGACGACGAGCCGGTCTCCCCGCTCGCCGCCGGCCGGGTCCGCGACGGCAGGTTCCGGGTCCGCACCGTCGACGGCTCCCCCGCCTCGCACGCCTTCTACTGGGAGGTCAAGGCGGTCCGCGCCGACCTGGAGCCGCTGGCCGTGGAGGTACCCGCATGATGCCCACCGGCTGGTGCCCGGGCACCCGCACCGTGCCCGGGCTGCTCACCGCGTACCCGGGGACCAGCTGTGTGCGGATCTTCTTCGGGCCCGGCGACGGGCTGCCCGCGTCGGCCTGGACCGACCAGCGGCAGCGGCTGGCCCAGGTGCCCGCCGGCGCCGACGTCATCGTCTCGCACAAGGACCCGGACGTGGACGCCGCCGCGTTCGTCGCCGCCTGGCAGGCCACCGGCCGGACCGGCCGGCTGATCCTGGTGCCGCATCACGAACCGGAGCAGCAGACCGGCGGCGACCCGGCACCGGCCGAGTTCCGCAAGTCGTGGACCCGCACCCGGACCCAGGTGGGCGACCACCCCGCCCGGCACGACGGCCGGTTGCGGCTCGCGGTCTGCTGGACCCTGCAATGGGTACGCCGGGTCGACGCCGCCGGCCGCCGGGTCAACAACTGGCGGACCTGGTGGCCGGAGCACGAGGCCGGCGCGGTGGACCTGGTCCTCGCCGACTGGTACCCATACGACCCGACGGCCCCCAACCCGTTCCGCCCGGCCGCGTACGAGGAACCGCCGGCCGCCCTCGCCGTCATGGTCGAGCTGGCCAAGGCCACCGGGAAGCCGTGGGGCATCGCCGAGATCAACCATCCACGGATCACCACGGCGGGCGGCTACCCGGTCGACCTGGACCCCGACGGCAGCCGCTGCGCCGACTGGTACCGGCGGATGCACGCCTGGGCGAAGGCGAACGGCTGCCAGGTCTGGTCGCACTACCACCGCGACGAGGGCGACCTCACCGAGCGGACGGCCGAACAGCAGGCGCTGCGGGAGCTGATCGCCAACGAGGCCGCCGCGCCCCGCCGGCTCGCCCCGGCGCTGGAGACGCTGCGCGCCGAGCTCACCCGCCGCTGGCCGGGCAGCGGCCGCACGGTGGTCGAGTCGACCCACCACGCCGACCACCGGGCCAACCTGCGGGACACCGTGGACGCGCTCGACGTGGACGTCACCGGGGTCGACACCACCGCGCTGCTCGCGGCGTTCCAGCGCCACCCGTCGGCGACACAGTGGATCCTCGCCGGCAGCAGCGCCCGCGCCGACGACGGCTGGACCCGGCGGCCGTACGCCGGCACCGATCCCGGCGCGGGCCGGCTGCACCTGGGCATCCGCGCCACCGAGGCGGCCGAACGGGACCAGCGACCCTGGGGGCTGGCCGACGGCGACGGTGGCGGCGACGACGCGAAGCGGTTCCTCGCTCTGCTGAAGGATCCGGCGGTGGCCACCCAGCTGCGCGCCCTGCCCTGGCAGTACGCCGGCGGCGGCATCCCGCGCGGCATGTCCACGCTGGCGGTGCTCAACGAGATCGTCCTGACGGTCCGCACCGTCGGCGAGGCCGTCGCCCGACTGGCCGCGGACCCGGCACCGGTACGGGCGGCGCTGGCCCGGCTGCCCCAACCGCGCACCGACACCGGCGCCCCTGTCACCGCGCCGCCTACGACGCCCGTCGACGCCAGCCCGTCCCGCACACCGGCCGATATCCACACGCTTGCCGACGCACTTGCCTCGCGGGTGCTCGCCCTGCTGCCGCCCGATGACACCGGTCCGTCCCATGCCGAACTGACCGCCGTGCTACGCAGCGGCCTAGCTGACCTTGTGCGCTGATCGTGACGCAGGTCACCCCTGTCTCCGATACCCGCGTCACGTTCGCGCTGCCCGACAGCACCGTTGCCATAATCGCCTGTGCCATTGACTCAGCAGCAGGTACAGCCACATGTCGCGCGCTTCATCACGGCGCTCGAGAAGACCGACTCCTGCTGGTATCTCATGGGACGCGCCCGGAGCAACGGCTACGGTTCGATCATGGCCGACGGCAAGCGTGTCAGCGGACACCGCTTCGCCTACGCCGCATTTGTCGGTGACATACCGCCAGGCCATGAAATTGATCATCTCTGCCGAGACCGGGCCTGCGTCAATCCGGCTCACCTGGAGTTGGTCACCCGGGCTGAAAATCTCCGGCGACGGGATCATTTCGGAAAGCCCCTGGGGCACCTGGCCGTAGCCGACCGGCTTCTCGCCCGCCGGTTCGTCGACAGTGACGGGTGCTGGATCTGGACCGGAGCCAAAGTATGCGGCTACGGCGTCCTCTCCGTCGCGGGCCGGACCCGCTACGTCCACCGGGTTGCCTACGAACTCGCCAGTGGCACGCTCGACGACGACGTGACGCTCGATCATCTCTGCCAAAAGCCGGCCTGCTTCAACTCTGATCACCTTGAAGCTGTGCCCCGGAGGGAGAACAGCAAGCGAGCAGCGACGTCGAGCAGACGCCGACGTACCTGCCGCAACGGGCACGTCCGACAAGCGGTCGGTGTCAACTCGGACGGAACGTGCGCAGGCTGTCATCCCGACCGCCGGCGCAAGGGTCCTCCTCGGCGTACGGACGTACATATCAGGTGCGCCAAGGGGCACTCCTACGCCGAGACCGGTCGTTACCCCTCGGGCGGCTGCATCGCCTGTCAGAAGATCAAGGACGAGGGCCGACGGAAAGGTCTGCGTCCACCCGTGCAGTACTGTCCTCGCGGTCACGACACGTTCCAGGTAGGCAGATCGCGTGGCAACGGCGAGTGCCGTGAGTGCGCCCGGCAGTATGCCCGCACCCGATACGGCTACCGGCGCACCGCAGCGGAGCTGGTGACCCACTGCCGGAATGGGCACGTCCGTACTGACGACAACACCCGCACCGTCGGCAGAACCCGGAATGGCCAGCAGCGTACAGAGCGACTCTGCCTGGACTGCCGGCGCGAGGCGGTGGCCCGCCACGAACAGCGGCGAACTGCCCGCTACGGGCCGATGGCGGGCGGCCTTCAGCGGCGCTCCCACCACTGACCGATCTCGGCTCTGCCGCGGGGCCAGCATCGACACCAGACCAGCCAGCGCCTACGGCATGACCGTCTATTGATCCGCGGATCCCGGCCGCCCGGCGCCGCGCCTGGCGGCCGGGCCGCGTCAGCCGGTCTTGCGGCCCACCCGCAGTATTCCGAGGTGGGGTGGTGTTGTTGCCGTGCGGACGCCACCGGGGAAAGGTGACCAGCGACCTGGTGCACTGGCCCGTCCGCGCCATCTCCGGCCACGCCGCTCGCGTCGCCTGGATAGCGGGCACCCTGGCCGACGCGCGGGGCGGCGTAAGGGCGGCGCGGCCCTCGGAGCGGCCGGCGCGCGGCGTACGAGCGCTCTGGGCGGCGGCGCGGACGAGCGCCCTGGACCCGACGCGGGCAGCGACGCGCGCACCGACGGCGCGGGCCGCGTAGGCGAGCGGCGTGGGCGGCCCGACCGAACCGGTGGGCCGCCGCGCCGATCGTGCCGTGCATCACCGCCCGGCGGAGCGGCCGGCTCCACCGATCCCCCACGACCGGCCCGACCGGTCGGCGGCGACGCTGCTCGATCGGCGCGGATCGGCCGCCGCTCGGGTCGCCGCGTCGCCGATAGCCGACTCATGCCTTGCCGCGCTGACCTGGACTTTCGACAGTGGACGCAGCCTTCGGTCGGCACGCCTCGGCGGCCGGCGAGGGCGCGGCGACCCGCCGGTGTGGAGGCCACCGCGCCGGCCCGAGCGGAGAGCGGAGACACGGTGATGGACACCGCCACAGCCGACCCGGACTACCAGGTGACCGTCTTCGAGGAGGACGACGACCCGGAGTCCCTGATCGGCGACGACGTCGACTACGACCTGGCCCTGGACGAGGAGCACTGACGTGAGCGCTCACCTGGCACCCACCCTGCGGGTGCTGCGCGATGAGATCAACGCCCGGTGGCCGCACCGGGACCGCGGCTCCGACGGCTGGATCGGCGACGCCGCCCACCAGGCGCGCGGCTCCCGCTCCGACCACAACCCGGATGGCGACGACCGCTCGGTCAACGCCATCGACGTGGACGTCGACGGCATCGACCCGCTGCTCGTGATCCGCCACTGCATCACCCACCCGTCCTGCCAGTACGTGATCTACAACCGGGTGATCTGGAGCCGCGTCCGCGGCTTCGCCCCCGCCCGCTACACCGGCTCCAACCCCCACAACAAGCACCTGCACGTCAGCGTCAGCCACCAGCGCGCGCTGGAGGACAGCCAGCGGCCGTGGGGCATCGCCGCCGCGGCGGTGACCCGGCTGGGCGACCGGGTGCTGCGCGACGGGTGCCGGGGCAGCGACGTACGGGAGTTGCAGACGCTGGCCAACCGGCTCGATGCCGGGCTCACGGTCGACGGGGCGTTCGGGCCCCGGACCACCGCCTGGGTGCGCAGCTTCCAGCGGGCCCGGGCGCTCACGGTGGACGGCGTCGTCGGCCCGGCCACCCTGGCGGCTCTGCGGAAGGCCACCGCGCCGCCCCCGTCGCAGCCCGGGCGCGCGCCCGGGTCCCGCACCGTGCGGCGGGGCAGCACCGGCGAGGACGTCGCCTTCGTCAAGCGCTTCATCGGCACCCGCCGCTGCGGCCCGCCCGGCGTCGACTTCGACGAGCGCACCGACGCGGGCGTCCGCTGGTACCAGCGGATGCGCGGGCTCACCGACGACGGCATCGTCGGCCGGCTCACCTGGGCGCAGATGGGCGTCCGGGTCACCTACTGAACACACTCGGGAGTCCTCATGCGGGTGTCCTTCCGTCCGGCCTGGGACGGCTTCGCCTTCACCAACGCCTTCGTCAACCAGATCAAGATCATCGGTCTGCCGATCACCGAGACCAAGGGCCGGTGCGGCGGCATGGCGTTCGCCGCGCTGGATCACTGGCACCGGCGGCTCCCGGTGCCCGACGCCGGCTCGCTCCCGGCCGACGGCAACCCGGTCGCCGACTACATCTACGACCGGCTGATCACCAGCATCATGGACAACTGGGCGATGTACGCCCAGTTCATGAGCACCCCGGACCACCCGACGACGCTGCGCGGGATCGGCGTGGCCCGGATGACCCGGGAGGAGCAGTTCCCCAAGCTCAAGCAACTGCTCGACCAGGGACTCCCGCAGCCGCTCGGGCTGGTCCAGTCCCGCGACCCGGCCGGCTTCGGCAACGACCACCAGGTGGTGGCGTACGGCTACGAGCAGGACGCCACCCGGACCCGGATCTTCATCTGGGACAACCGGTTCCGGCGGCGGGAGGACGTGCTGGAGTTCAAGACCGCGTACGACCCGGCCGACCGGGCGGTGCGGCAGAGCAACGGCGACGAGTGGCGGGGCTTCTTCGTGGAGCGCTACTCCCCCCGGACGCCGTGGTACCTCTCCGCGGGCAAGCTGCTCAGCGACCGCTCCGACCCGCGCATCTACGTGGTGCACGGCGGGGCGAAGTTCTGGGTGACCAGCCCGCAGGAGTTCGATCGGCTGGGGCTGCGCTGGACCGAGGTGGTCGAGCTGCCCGACGGCTCGACGGCGTACGTCGCCGACCGGCCCGGCGACCGCCTGCTGCTCCGCGAGATCGACCGCCCCGAGGTGTACGTCACCTATGGCGGCCACGGCTTCCACATCCCCGACCCGGACACCCTGATCCGGCTCGGCTTCGCCTGGTCCGACGTCCGGGTGGTGCCGCGCGACTCGCTGCGCGCCCTGACCCCGGTGCCGATCGACGGCACGGTGCTCCGCGAGGAGCACAAGGATCCCGTCTACCTGGTGTCCGGCGGCGCGCTGCACCACGTACCGGACCCCACCACGTTCACCGCGCTGGGGCTGCGCTGGGACCGGGTGGGGGTGGTGCCGGACGGCGCGCTGGCCAAGCTGCCGATGGGCGACCCACTGCCCACCAGCCACCTGCCGGCCTGGTCCGAGCTGCCGGCGGGTCAGCTGATCACCCGGGACCACGACGCGGTCGACTACCGGATCGAGGCCGGCGCCAAGCCCGCCGACGAGGTGGAGTTCGTGCTGACCCTGGGGTCCGGCCTGACCTGGCGCAAGGAGATCGGGCTGCACGCGAAGGACGGCGACTGGACGATCGCGGTGCAGGACGCCAAGCGCACCGACGCCAACGGGCTCTACCGCTACCAGCTCCCGGAGGGGCAGCTCCGGCTGCGCAAGGCCAAGCTGTTCGGCGCGGTCACCGGCGTGCTGGAGCTGAACGACCTGGACCGGCTGCCGGCCGGCGCCCGGGTCACCTTCACCTGGGTGCGGGACTGATCCGATCCCGGCCGCCCGGCACCGTGCCCGGGCGGCCGGCCCGGGTCAGCCGTTCTTGCGGCCCACCGCGCAGTATTCCGAGGTGGGGGTGGTGTCGTTGCCGTCCGGACGCCACCGGGAACAGGTGACCAGGCCGGGTTCGAGGAGCTCCAGCCCGTCGAAGTACCGGGCGATCGCCGCCGGGGTCCGGACGGCCATCTTGGCGGCGCCGCCCTCGTTCCACATGGCGAGCGCCCGGTCGACCGCCTCCGGGTTGACCTCCCGGGTCGGGTGCGACAGGACCAGGTAGCTGCCGGGCGGCACGGCGTCGACCAGCCGCCGGACGATGCGGGCGGCCTCCTCGTCGTCAACGACGAAATTGACGATGCCGAGCAGCATGATGGCGATCGGCTGGTCGAAGTCCAGCGTCCGGCGGGCCTCGGCCAGGATCAGCTCCGGGTCGCGCAGGTCCGCCTCGATGTAGTCGGTGGCGCCCTCGGGGCTGCTCGTCAACAGGGCGCGGGCGTGGACCAGCACCATCGGGTCGTTGTCGACGTAGACGATGCGCGACTCCGGCGCGGTGGCCTGGGCGACCTGGTGGGTGTTGTTGGCGGTCGGCAGGCCGGTGCCGATGTCGAGGAACTGCCGGACGCCGGCCTCGCCGGCGAGGTGGCGGACCGCGCGGCCGAGGAACTCGCGGTTGAACCGGGCCGACTGGACGAGCTCCGGCATGAAGGCGAGGACCTGCTCGGCGGCCTGCCGATCGGCCGCGAAGTTGTCCTTGCCGCCGAGGAGGTAGTTCCACAGGCGGGCCGAGTGCGGGACGCTGGTGTCCAGCGCGTCGGCGCGGGCCGGGGCGGTCAGGGGCTGCTCGGTCACCGACGCTCCTTTGTGTCTGGTGGTCGCGCACAGCGTAGGTGCCCGTCGGACGTGCGGCAACCGTCGGCCCGGCCGGCCGGGTCCCGCCCGGTCAGCTCTGCCGCAGCGCGGGCATCGGCACCGGGGCGGCCAACGCGGTCGCGCCGGCACCGGCGCCGCGCTCGCAGGTGTTCGGCGGCACCGTGCCGATGCCCCGGGTGGCGGGGCGTTCGGCCGCCCAGAACATGAAGCCGAGCATGCCGGCGGTGGTGCCGGCACCGCGCGGGGCGACGCTCTGCACGTACGGGGCGGCGGCCTGCTGCACCGAGGTGGCGTAGTCGACGCACTCCGGCAGCGGCTTGCCGCCGTAGGCGAGGTAGACGCCGCCGGTGAACTTGGCCGGGGCCAGCGGCGGCACCGGCGGGCTGTACTGCGGCTTTCCGTCGACGTGCTCCTGCCAGCTCGCCTGCGAGGTGCTGGCGGAGGCGGGTCGGGCGGGCACCATCGCGTTGGCGTAGTCGAGGACCGGGGTGTCGGTACGCAGCCAGTCGGCGGTGGCCTTGCGGTTGAGGTCGATGAGCCACCGGTCGCCGGCCGCCACGTCGATGGTGAGCCGGGCCTCGGGCCGGGCGCCGGTGGCGTCGTACGGGTGGATCGCCCGGTAGGCGTCGATGAAGGACTGGAGGCCGGTGAGGTTGGGGCTGCTGTTCTGCTCGTAGTCGATCTCGATGCCCACGCCGAGCCGGGTGGCGACGGCGGCGGCCCGCTGGCCGAGCAGGGTGGGGTTCTCGGCGAGGGCGGCGTCCCAGTCGTCGGTGTAGGTGATCCCGCCGATGGAGAGCATCACCCGCACGCCGTGGGTGGTGAACCAGCCGACGATCTCGGGGGTCATGCCGCGCGGCACGCCGTCGAGGGTGGTGGCGTCGGTGGTCTGGTGCAGCAGGTCGAGCGGGTTGACGAAGCTGAGCACGACCAGGTTGACCGAGGGCCGCCCGTCGCCCCGGTCGATCAGCCAGTGGTTCTGGCTGTCGAACTCGGTCACGGTGCGGGCGGTGCCCCAGGTGCAGTAGTCGTTGCCGCAGTGCCAGGCGCCGTAGACCTGGATCGGGGTGGCCGCGGCGGGTGCGGGCGCCGGCCGGGGTGGCGGCGCGGCGGCGGCGGGCGTGGTGGTGGCGAGCGCGAGCAGGAGCGCGGCCAGCGGTACCGAGCGTCGCATGGGGCCTCCCCGACTCAGCGGTACACCTTGTTTACAGTAGAGCGTCGAGCTCCGTCAATGCGTGCCGGCGATTTCGTCGAGGACCCGGCGCTGGAAGGCGCGGGCCTCGGGGCCACTCGGCGGCAGGCCGCCCCGGCGGGCCGCGATCGACCGCTCGATCAGGTCGGCGTCGTCGCGGCCGGGGCCGGGCCGCGCCTGTCCCGCCGCGAGCCGCCGCCCGGCGTCCACCTTGGCCAGCCAGACGCCGTCGCGGCAGCGAACCAGGGAGCGGCAGGCGCCGAGCACGGCGTCCTCCGCGCCGGGGGCCGGGCCGTCCCCGGACGGGGTCGGCAGCGCCAGCCACCAGGTCAGCGCCGCGACCAGCAGCCGGCGCAGGTCCTCCGGCGTGGGATCGGCGAACACGTCGGCGGCGGGCGGGCCGAGCAGGCTCAGCCCGGACTGGCGCAGGATGCTGCGGTCGAGGGCGTACCAGAAGCGCCCGTCGGCGGCGGGCCGGTCGGCCGGGTCGTACGTGGCGCGGAACGGCATGGTCGCCCCGGTGTTGAGTTCGACCTCGAAGCCCGGCTCAGGGGTGCCGGAGCCGGCGACGTCCCGCCGGTAGGCGACCAGTTCCAGGCCGCGCGCCGGGCAGGGCAGGGCCTCGTGCCGCAGCCGGTCCACCAGCGCCCGCTTCGCGGCGCCGTCGAGCGGGCGGGCGACCACCAGCGCCACGTCCACGTCGCTGCGTCCCGGTTGGTACGCGCCCAGCCCCACCGAGCCGGCCGCGTACGCGCCGACCAGATTCTCGCCGAGCACCGCCCGGGCCCGGTCCACCAGCTCGGCGAGGTATCCGCGTACGTCGTCGTCCATGCCCGCATCCTGCCGGTCGGCCCGGCGGCGGCTCAGACCGGCCCGGCGTACGCGCGGACCTGCCCGCGGACCGTCACCCCGACCTGGGCACCGGCGGACAGCTCGGCGCCCTCGTCGAGCGTCCGCGCGGTGAGCAGGGTGCCGTCGGGCAGCCGGAGGGTGGTCAGCGCGTCGTGTCCGTGGAAGTCCTGCCGGACCACCGTCGCGGCCGACCCGCCGCTCGGGGCGAGTCGGAGCTGTTCGGGGCGGATGAGCACGGTGACGGTGCCGCCGGTCGCCGGGCCGCGTAGCGGCAACCGGCCGAGCGGGGTGACCGCCACATCGACGTCGACGGTGGCCGGCAGCAGCACGGCGTCGCCGACGAACGCGGCAACCCACGGGTCCGCGGGGTTGCGGTAGACCTCGGCCGGAGGACCGCACTGGACGATCCGGCCGGCCTGCATCACCGCCACGGCGTCCGCCATGGACAGCGCCTCGCCCTGGTCGTGGGTGACCAGCACGACGGTCGCCCCGTCAGCGCGCAGCGCCTGGCGGACGTCGGCGCGCAGCTCGCCACGGAGCTGGGCGTCGAGAGCGCTGAACGGCTCGTCGAGGAGCACCAGCGGCGGGCGAGGGGCCAGGGCCCGGGCCACCGCCACCCGCTGCTGTTGCCCACCGGAGAGCTGGTGCGGCATCCGCCCGCCGTATCCGGCGAGCCCGACCAGGGCCAGCACCTCCCCGACCCGGCCGCCACGCCGGTCGGCCCGGGCCAGGCCGTAGCCGACGTTGTCCGCGACGGACAGGTGCGGGAAGAGCGCGCCGTCCTGCGGCACGACCGCGACCCGGCGGCGGTGCGGCGGCACGTGGAGCCGGTCGCCGGCGAGCTGTCGCCCGGCGACGGTGACCACGCCGGAGTCGACCCGTTCGAAGCCGGCGAGGCAGCGCAGCAGGGTGGTCTTGCCGCAGCCGGACGGGCCGAGCACGGCCAGCAGGTCACCGCGGGCGACGTCCAGGTCGACGCCGGCAAGCGCGGCCACCCGGCCGTACGACTTGGTCACCCCGGTCAGGGTCACCATCCTCTCGGTCATCGGGCACCTCCGGTGAGTCCGGTTCGGACGGCGAGCAACCATGTCGGCACGGCGGCTAGCGCCACCAGGATCGCGGCGTATGGGGCGGCGGCCGCGTACGCGGCGGTGGACGTGTGGGTCCACAGCTCGGTGGCAAGTGTGTCCATCCCGGTCGGGCGCAAGAGCAGGGTGGCCGGGAGCTCCTTCACGCAGGTGAGGAACGTCAGCGCGGCGCCGGCGCCGATGCCGGGCAGCGTCAGCGGCAGGGTCACCGTGCGGAACACCGTGAACGGGCCGCGCCCGAGGGACCGGGCGGCCTCTTCGACGGCGGGCGGGCTCTGCGCGGCGGCGGAGGCCACCGCGCCGACGGCCAGGGGCAGGAAGAGCGTCGCGTACGCCAGGGCGAGCAGCCAGGCGCTCTGGTAGAGGGGGTAGGCCACGTTGACCGCGAAGAACACCAGGGAGAGGCCGATGACCACGCCGGGCAGGGCATGGGCCACGTAGGTGAGCCGGTCGAGCACGGTGGCGACCGGTCCCGGCGCCCGTGCGGTGAGCAGCCCCAGCGGCAGGGCGAGGAGCATGGTCAGTGCCGCACCGGCGAGGGAGACCGTCAGCGACGCGCCGGCGGCGGCCGCGATCTCGGCGAGGGAGCCGGGGCGGGACACCCCGGCCGCGAGCCACCGGGCCAGGCCGGCGGCCGGCACGCCGAGGGCGAGCCCGTTCACCGCGAGCAGACCGGCCAGCGCAGGCCCGCGCCACCGGGCCAGCCGCAGCCGTACGGGGGGTCGGACGGCGGTGCTGGCGTACCGGGCGTCGCGGGTGCGGGTGGTCAGCTCGGCGCCGATCAGCAGGACGGTGAGCAGCACCAGCACAGTGGACAGCACGAGAGCGCCGGTGCGGTCGAAGCCGAGGTTGAACGCGGTGAAGATGGCCCGGGTGAAGGTGTCGACCCGGACGATGGAGACCGCGCCGAAGTCGCTGAGCACGTACAGGGCGACCAGCAGTGAGCCGGCGGCGACGGCGGGGCGGATCTGGCGCAGGGTCACCCCGAACAGGGTGGCCCATGGTCCCTTCCCGAGTGATCGGGACACCTCCTCCTGGCCCGGGTCGGTCCGGTTGAGCGCGGCAACCGCGGGCAGGAAGACGTACGGGTAGGAGCAGAGGGTGAGCAGCAGGGCGGCGGCCCAGAAGCCCTCGAAGCCGGTGACGGTGGCGGTCCAGGCGAAGCCGGCCACATAGGTGGGGACGGCCAGCGGCAGCGCGGCGACGACGCCGAAGACCCGCCGGCCGGGCAGGTCGGTGCGGGTCACCAGGAGTGCGGTGCCGACGCCGAGCACGGCGCAGGCGGCGGTGACCACGGCGGCGAGAGCGAGGCTGCGTAGCGCGAGCACCGCGACCCGCGCGGTGAACAGCTCGGCGGCGACTCGGTCACCGCCCGCCTCGCCGGCGCGTACGGCGAGGTAGACCAGCGGTAGCAGGGCGACCGCGACGGCGGCGGCCGAGGCGGCGGTGAGCGCCGGGCGGCGGATCGGCCGGCGCGGCGACCGCCGGGCCTCCGCCCGACGGTCGCCGGCCAGGACGGCGCTCAGGCCAGCCCCGCTTCCTTGATCATTGCGACGGTGGCGTCGAGGGTGTCGAGGTCGTTGAGGTCGATCTTCGGCGCCTCGAGGGCGGTCAGCTGCGGCAGACCCGGCGCGGCGGGCACCCCGGCCGCCAAGGGATACTCGAAGGTCTGGGTAGCGAAGTAGGTCTGCGCCTCGGTGCCGAGCAGGTAGTCGACCAGCGCCTGGGCGTCCGGGTCCGCGCCGGCCCGCTCCAGCAGGCCGACGCCGGCCGCGTTGACCAGGCCACCGGTGTCGCCGTCAGGGAAGAAGTGCAGCTTCGCCTTCAGCACGTCGGTGCTGCCGCCGCGCTCCTTGGCCAACTCGTACACGTAGTAGTGGTTGACCAGGCCGACCGCGAGGGTGCCGGCGTCGATGTCGGCGACGATCTGGACGTTGCCCTCCCGGATCTGCGGCTGGTTGGCCTTGAGCCCGGTGAGGAACTCGCGCGCCTTGGCGTCACCGTGCTGCACCCGCAGGGCGGTGACGAACGCCTGGAAGGAGCCGTTGGTGGGGGCGACACCGATCTTGCCCCGCCACTTCGGGTCGGTCAGCGCGAACACACTCGTCGGCAGTTCGGCGGCACGGACCTGGTCGGCGTTGTAGGCCAGGACGCGGGACCGGCCGCTGACGCCGACCCACCGGCCGTTGGCGTCCCGGTACGCGGCCGGGACCCGGTCGAGCTGCTCGGCGGGCAACACCGCGAAGAGGCCGGCCTTGCTGACCGCGCCGAGCGCGCCGGCGTCCTGGGCGAAGAACGCGTCGGCGGGGCTGCGCTTGCCCTCCTCCAGCAGCTGCGCGGCCATCTGGGACGTGGTGCCGTAGCGCACGTCGACCTTGACGCCGCGGGCCTTCTCGAACTTCTCCAGCACCGGCTTGACCAGGGCCTCGCTGCGGCCGCTGTAGACGGTCAGCCGCTTGTCCCCGGGCTTGCCCGGGTCGCCGTCGGGGCCGCCGCAGGCGGTCAGGGACAACAGGCCGACGAGAGTGCTGGCCAGAAGGAAACTGAGACGCTGTCGCACAGGTAAGGCTTACCTTACTGGCCCCGGTCGAAGCAAGCCGCCCCCTCGTTGGAAATTAGGTGAGGCTCCCCTAACCTGTCGCCATGCGCGTCCTCCCCCACACCGGGCCGGCGCCGTTCGTCCGCGCCCTGGCCGGGCACGGCGACCGGCCGGCAGTGATCACCGCCGACGGCCGGCTCAGCTACGCCGAGCTGGCCGAGCGGGTCAGCGAGCTGGTCGCCCGGCTCGGCCCGGTCCGCCGGCTGGTGCTGCTCGCCGGCGCGAACCGGGCCGACGAGCTGGTCGCGTACCTGGCCGCGCTGGCCGGCGGACATCCCCTGCTGCTGGTGCCCGGAGACCACGACACCGCGACCACCGAGCTGACCCAGGCGTACGACCCGGATGTCGTGATCGGCCCCGTCGACGGGGAACTCGTGGTGGACGAGCGCCGCCCCGGCAGCCGCCACGAGCTGCACCCCGAGCTGGCGCTGCTGCTCAGCACCTCCGGCTCGACCGGCTCCCCCAAGCTGGTCCGGCTGTCGTCGGCGAACCTGCAGGCCAACGCCGAAGCGATCGCCGAGTATCTGGACATCCGCGACACCGACCGGGCCGCCACCACCCTGCCGCTGCACTACTGCTACGGCCTGTCGGTGGTGAACAGCCACCTGCTCCGCGGGGCGGCGCTGATCCTCACCGGACTATCGGTCACCGACCGCTGCTTCTGGGAGCTGTTCCACGCCGCGCACGGCACCACCCTGGCCGGCGTGCCGTACACCTTCGACCTGCTGGACCGGGTCGGCTTCGACCGGATGCACCTGCCCGACCTGCGCTACCTCACCCAGGCCGGCGGCCGACTCGACCCGCAACGGGTGACCAGGTACGCCGCCCTCGGCCGCCGCCACGGCTGGCGGTTCTTCGTCATGTACGGCCAGACCGAGGCCACCGCCCGGATGGCGTACCTGCCGCCGGAGCTGGCCGAACACCGACCGGAGGCGATCGGGCTGCCGATCCCCGGCGGGTCGTTCCGGCTGCGCCCGCTGCCGGACCGGCCCGAGCCGGACACCGGCGAGCTGGTCTACGCCGGACCCAACGTGATGCTCGGCTACGCCGAACGGCCGAGCGACCTGGCCCTCGGGCGCACCGTCACGGAGCTGCACACCGGCGACGTGGCCCGGCGTGCGCCGGACGGGCTCTACGAGATCGTCGGGCGGGCCGCCGAGTTCGCGAAGATCTTCGGCCTGCGGGTCGACCCACGGCGCGTGGCGGAGCGGCTGCGGCGGGCGGGCGTCGAGGCGTACTGCGTCGGCACCGACCGCGAGCTGGTGGTGGCCGCGACCGGCGCTCACCACCCCGACCGGGTGCGCCGCCTGGCCGCCGCCGCGGCGGGGCTGCCGGCCCGCGCGGTCCGCGCGCACGTGCTGGCCGAGCTGCCCCGGCTGGGCAACGGCAAGCCGGACCTGGCGGCCGTCCGCGCCCTCGCCGCGCCGCCAGTGCCCGCCTCCGCGCCCTCCGGGGCGGGTCCGGACCAGGTCTGCCGGCTCTACGCCGAACTGCTGGACCAGCCCGACGTCAGCCCCGACCAGAGCTTCGTCGACCTGGGCGGCGACTCGCTGTCCTACGTGGAGGCGTCCGTCCGCCTGCAGGTTCTCCTCGGCGACCTGCCCGCCGACTGGCACACCACCCCCATCCGGGAGCTGGCCCGGCCGGCGCCAGCCCGGCCGGCCCGGCGTCGGGTGCTGGAAACCGGCGTGGCCCTGCGGGCGCTGGCGATCGTCGTCATCGTCGGCTCACACATCCCGGTCTTCACCATCAAGGGCGGCGCGCATCTGCTGCTCGCCGTCGCCGGGTTCAACTTCGCCCGCTTTCAGCTCACCACCGCGCCCCGGCGGGAGCGGGTACGCGGCGGCGTCCGCGCCGTCGGCCGGATCGTGCTGCCGTCGGTGGCCTGGATCGCCCTGGCCGGCGCGGTCACCGGCGACTACACGCTGGCCAACGTGCTGCTGCTCAACGGCGTCCTCGGCCCGCACGACGGAGCGACTCAGTGGCATTTCTGGTTCATCGAGGCGCTGGTCCACCTCCTCCTGGTGGTCACCGTGCTGATCGCCGTACCGGCCGTGGACCGGATCGAACGCCGATACCCGTTCGGGCTGCCGCTGGCGCTCGCCATCCTCGGCCTGGTCACCCGGTACGACCTGCCCGGTCTCGCCGCCCGCGGACACGTGCCGGAGTCGGTGGTCGTCGGCTGGCTCTTCGCGCTGGGCTGGGCGGCCGCCCGGGCGCGCGGGACCGCGCAGCGGGTGGTGGTCACCGCCGTCGCCGCGCTCACCGTGCCCGGGTTCTTCGGCCAGCCGTACCGGGAGGCGTTCATCGTGGCCGGCTTCGCCCTGCTGGTCTGGGTGCCCCGGCTGCCCAGCCTGCCGGCCATCAACCGAGCGGCCGCCGTGCTGGCCGGCAGTTCCCTCTGGATCTACCTGACCCACTGGCAGGTGCTGCCGGTGGTCGGGCCGTGGTCGCCCGAGCTGGCACTGGTCGCCTCGCTCGCCGTCGGGATCGGCTGCGCCGCGGCCGTCCGCGGCGTGACCCGGCGGCTGGCCCGGCTCGGCTCAGTCAGGGCAGCAGACGGTCAGCGCCCCGGGCACCGCCTTCACCTTCAGCCGCCGCGCCGTGCCCCGCGCGCCGCCGTCCAGCTCGTACGTCTTCGGCGCGGCGAAGCGCACCCGGACCCGGTGACCACGGGTGATCCGGACGAACGGCGAGTCGGCGGAGCGGCCGGCGGCCATCCGCCCCAGCGTCCGTGCCCAGTCGACCGCGCCGCTCGCGGTGGCGACGCCGATCTCCAGGGCGCCGTCGTCGGGGCGGGCGTCGTCGAAGGCGGGGATGCCGCCGGTGATCGTGCCGACGTTGCCGAAGAGCACGCAGCTCGCCTCGCCGTCGAACCAGTCGGCGCCGTCCACCCGGATCCGGGTGCGGACCAGCTCGCCGCGTACGTGCCGTAGCCCGGTCCAGACGTATGCGACCCGGCCCAGCCGGCCCTTGAGCCTGCGGTCGGCGTCGCGGATCAGGTCGCCGTCGAAGCCCGCGCCGGCCATCACGGCGAAGTGCTCCCGGTTGAGCCGGCCCAGGTCGAGCCTGTGTCGCGGGCCGTGCAGGGCGATCCGGACCGCCTCGGGCAGGTCGGTGGGGATGCCCAGGTTGCCGGCGAAGAGGTTCGCGGTGCCGGCGGGCAGGATGGCCATCGGCACCTCCGTCCCGGCCAGGGCGTCGGCGCAGCGCTGCACCATCCCGTCGCCGCCCCACACCAGGATCAGCTCGGCGCCCCGGTCGAGGGCCTTGCGTACCTTCTTCGGCGCCTTGCGGCTCTTCGGCACCTCGTACCAGAGGAGCTGGCCGACCCCGGCGGCGACCAGGCGGGTGCGCAGCTCGTCGAGGCCACCGCCGAAGGTTTTCTTCCGGTGGGCGACGACCGCGACGACGCCGGCCGCCGGGGTGGCCGGGTCGACGACGGGGCGGTCGGCAGTGGGCGTGCTCATGACCCCGGTGGTACCCAGCGGCCGGCGTGGGCACGCCTGGACACCGCGCGACGCGCCGACTTCGACCAGCGGCACCCTGTGATCAATCGACTGCGTTCGGTAGAGTGCGGACGTTGATCGCTGGCGATGGCCGGTGGCCGGAGAGGTGCTGGGATGACTCGACGAGGCGGGCGGTGGACGCGCGTTGCGCTGCGCCTCGGGCTCCTGCTCGGCGGGGTCGTCGTGGCGTGGGGCGCCCACGAGGCCGCCACCAGCCCGGCCGCCTACGCCGCCGAGCGTCCGCCGGCCGCGCCGGTGGACGCCGCCGCCGACCTGCTCGCCGGCATCCTCCGCCCGGTCCTCGAGGCGGCGGCACCTCCACCGGCACCGGAAGCGCCCGCCGACGTCGCGGCCCCACCCACCCCGCCGGCGGCACCCGGCTCCCGCCCGGCGCCGCCGCCGACCCGGACGGCACCGAGCCGCCCGGCCCCGGACCGGGCCTCGCCCCGGCCGGGCCGGGTGTCCGCCCCGCCGGCCCGCCACCTGGAGCCACCGGCGCGGGCCGGCGCGCCGAAGCCCGCCGAGGCGCCCCGCCCGGCCACCGGGCTGCTCGGCGGGGACGCACTGGCACCGGTGGGTGACGTCCTGGGCACGGTCACCGACCCGGTCCGTTCCGGGGTGCTCACCCCGGTGGCCGAGGCGCTACGGCCCGTCACCGACCCGGTGCGCGGCGGAGCGCTCGCCCCGGTGGCCGACGCGCTACGGCCGGTCACCGAGCCCGTGCGGACCGGCGTGCTCACCCCGGTGGCCGACGCTCTCCGTCCGGTGACGCAGCCGCTCGCCCCGGTCCTCTCGCCCGTCTGGCAAGGGCTGGATCCGGTGCTCGAGCCGCTGGATCCCGTGCTCGAGACCCTCGAACCGGTGACGGACCTGGTGGATCCGCCACCCGCGGCGACGCCGCCGGCCGGCCCGGTCGGCGAACCGACGCCCGGCGACGGCCCGGTCGGCGAGCCGATGCCCGGCACCGGCCCGGGCTGCGTCGGGCCGGCCACCGGACCGGTCGACGCCCCGGCCAGAGCCGCCTCGGAACCCGCACCCGGCAGCGCCCCGACGGATCGGCCCACCACGACACAGCTCTCGTCCCTGCCGCGTCTCGCCGGGTCGGACGGCCCGCATCCGGTCGGGCCGGACGCGGACTCCGCGCCGGCCACGACCTTCCCCGGCACCAGCGGATCCGGCGCGTCCGGCACCGTCCACGGCGGCCCGGCCGACGCCCCCACGTCGGCATGGACACCGCCCAGCCTGGCCGGACACCGTTGCCAACCGACCGGTGGCGGCGCTCTCCCCTCCCGCTCGCCCCGCCCGGGCACCCGGCCCGCCTGACCGGCGGGCCGTTTCGTGCCGTCCGCACGGCACAGGCGGCCCCCGCGTACCCGTGTGCCTTGACGGCCCCTGGTGGCCCGTGCCGGCCCGCGGCGGTCCGCGCCGACGCCGGCATCCCTTCCCCGACGTACCCGATCACGATGGTGACCAGGAGTTACCCATGAACGTGAGCATGCCCGTCGTCCGGGCCCGGTGGTGCGACATCGGCCGGATCGCCGATCTCGCCGCCGAGGCCCTCGCACCCACCGACCTCGGCGCCTGGCTCGTCCCCGACGAGCACCGCCGGCCGGCCGTCCTCGCCACCGTGGCCCGGATCTGGGCCGAGCACGCGCTGCTCTTCGGCGACGCGTTCCTGCTCCCGGACGGCACGGCCGCGACCGTCTGGTTCCACCGCTACCGGCCGATCCCACCGCCGGCCCGGTACGCCGACCGGCTCGACGACGCGTGCGGCGCGGACCGGGACCGCTTCCTCGTGCTCGGCCGAAGCCTCGCGGCGCGCCGGCCCACCGAGCCGCACAACCATCTGGCCCTGCTCGCCGCACCGGGCCCGGCGGAGTCGGGCCACGCCGCGGCCGTGCTCGCCAGGTCGCAGCGCTGGATGGACACGCTGAGCCTGCCGACGTACGCGGACGTCTTCACCGAGGCGGGCCGCGAGCTGTTTCAGCGGCACGGCTACACCCACCGGGACGCCTTCCCGCTCGACGGCGACACGACCACCTACTCGATGTGGCGGCTGTCGCCGTTCTGGACCGGCCGGTCCAGCCGCAATGCCCGCTCGCCGGTGCGCCGTCCACTCGTCCTGCCCCGCAACGGCCCGGTCCACCGGTGGGCGCTGCACTGAGCGGCCGGAGCCGCGACGGTGACCGGGGCGCCCCGCTGCCCGTCACCGTCGCGGCGGCGTCCGGTGATGCCAGCCGGTAGCCACCCGATCACGGGGCGCGGCCGAGCTGGTCCGCACGGCAGCAGCGCGGCGGCGACCAGCATCACACCCGGCGGCGGCGACTGCCGCCGTTGTCACCGCAGGTCCGCTAGCCTGGCGGGCCGAGGCAGGGACACGATTCGGCCGAGCAGTCGGAGGGTATCGGGTGCGGATGCTTCCAACCGGTGACAGCGACCACGTCGGGGGTGCCACCGCCCCAAGGCCGGGGCGGCCACGTCGGCGCCGGCGAATACTGATCTTCCTGGCGGTCTTCGCGCTGCTGGCCGGCTCCGGCGTGCTGGCCGGCGGCTACTACTTCGACAGCGTGCCCACGCCCACCGACCTCAAACTCCCGGAGTCGACCACCGTCTACTACTCGGACGGCCGCACGCCGATGGCCAAGCTGGGCGCGGAGAACCGCACCATCGTCCCGTACGACCAGATGAACGACTCGGCCAAGCAGGCCATCGTGGCGGCCGAGGACCGCACCTTCTGGACCAACAAGGGCATCGACTTCAGCGGCGTGCTCCGGGCCGCCTGGTCGAACCTCACCGGCGGGCAGCGGCAGGGCGCCTCCACCATCACCCAGCAGTACGCCCGCGTCGCCGCCGACCTGCGCGGGGTCACCTACTCCCGGAAGCTGCGCGAGGCGGTCATCGCCTGGAAGCTGGACGACAAGTACAGCAAGGAGGAGATCCTCGGCTTCTACCTGAACACCGTCCCGTTCGGCCGGGGCGCGTACGGGATCGAGGCGGCCGCGCAGACCTACTTCGGCAAGACGGTGCGCCGGGACGCGCCCGCCTCCCAGCAGCTCACCCAGGCGGAGGCGATGGTGCTCTGCGCGATGGTGAAGCAGCCGGAGGCGGATCCGAACGATCCCGAGGGCTCCCCCGGCTACGACCCGCGGCGCAACGCGACGGCCCGGCAGAACTCGATGGACCGCTGGAACTACATCCGCGACGGCATGGTGAAGCTCGGCTACCTCACGCGGGAGGAGGCGGCGAACCTGGCGTACCCGGACGACGTGAAGCCGATCGACCCGGACGCCGGCCAGTCCGGCCTCGACCGGCCCACCGGCCTGGTGGTCGACCACGTGCTCAGCGAGCTGCGCCAGACCGAACAGTTCCGCGGCAAGCCGGACGAGGTCATCCGCGACGGCGGCTACCGGATCGTCACCACCATCGACAAGCGGGTCCAGGACGCGGCCGAGGCGGCCGCCGACATCCGGCGCGGCACCGCCCCCGACGCGGTCCGCGGCCAGCCGAAGAACTGGCAGGCCGCCCTGGTGGCGGTGGAACCGGGCACCGGGCGGGTGCTCGGCTACTACGGCGGCAACAGCAGCACCGGCGCGGACTACGCCGGCTGGTACTACGACGAGAAGGGGCAGGCGCACGGGTTCGGCCAGCACCCGCCGGGCTCGTCGTTCAAGGTGTACGACCTGGCCGCCGCCGTGGAGAACAAGGTTTCCGTGAAGCAGCACTTCGACTCGCCGGACACCAAGGAGTTCCCCGAGTCGGGGCGGACCAAGGCCAGCCCGGCCGGCCCCATCCGCAACGCCGAACATGCGCCGTGCCAGCCGAACTGCGCCCTCTGGGAGGCCACGGTCGCGTCCCTGAACGTCACCTACTTCGAGCTGACCGAGAAGCTGGGGGTCGCGAAGGTGATGGACATGGCCAAGCGGGCCGGCGTCGACTCCATGTGGGAGACGGTGCAGGGCAACCCGCAGCCGCAGCGGGTGGACCTGCGCGACAAGCCGACCGACGAGGTCGCGAAGCGCTTCTCCACCGAGGTCGGCATCGGCCAGTACGGCATCACCGTGCAGGACCACGCCAACGGGATGGCCACCTTCGCGGCCGGCGGCAAGCGCGCCGAGGCGCACTTCGTCCGGTCGGTGACCAAGGGCGACGACAAGATCTACACCGAGCAGCTGAAGACGACGGACCTCGGGCTGAACGAGGAGGCGATCAACCAGCTCGACTGGACGCTGCGCCGGGTCAAGGCCGCCAAGTTGGACAACGGCTGGGACTCCGCCGGGAAGACCGGCACCTGGCAGGCCGGGCAGAGCACCACGCAGAACGTGCACACCTGGATGGTCGGCTGGACCGGCGCTCTCGCGGCCGCCGTCTGGCTCGGCACCACCGACGGAAAGCCGCTGCGGACGAAGGACGGCAGCTACGAGGTGTACGGCGCCAGCGGCCCGGGGCCGATCTGGCGGCAGTTCATGGCGCAGGCGACCGAGTCCCTCAAGCTCGACCCGGACAAGTACCGGTTCGACGACCCGAAGTTCCCGGACGATGCCCCGTCGACCACCGGCCCGGCGCAGCCGGCGCCGACCACCTCCGCGCCCCGGCCCACGACGCGGCCGACGCCGAGCGTGACGCCCTCGGAGTCCAGCCCCAGCCCGACCGACTCGTCGACACCGCCGCCGACGGGGTCGCCGTCGCTGCCCCCGCTGCCCACCCTGTCGCCGTCGAAGACCCGGAAGCCGCAGTGACGGACGCTCCGCCCGGGCCACCGCCGGCGGTGGGATGATCCACCGGTGGAGAACCTGACGTGAGCGGTGACCTGCCGGAGCTGACCGTCCCGGATGCCGCCGCCTGGCGGCGGTGGCTCGGCGAACACCACGCCGACCCCACCGGGGTGTGGCTGGTCCTGGCCAAGCGTGGCAGCCAGGGGCCCACCACCCTCAGCTACGACCAGGCGCTCGATGAGGCCCTCTGCCACGGCTGGATCGACGGGCAGGTCAAGGGCCGCGACGAGAGCACCTACCGGCAACGGTTCACCCCGCGGCGGGCTCGTAGCCCCTGGTCGGCCCGGAACGTCGGCATCGTGGCCCGGCTGCTGGCCGAGGGCCGCATGCACCCGGCCGGGATCGCCGAGGTGGAACGCGCCAAGGGCGACGGCCGCTGGGACGCCGCCTACGCGGGACAGGCCGCGGCGGAGGTCCCGGCGGACCTCGCCGCCGCGCTGGCCGCGGAGCCCCGGGCCCGGGCGATGTTCGACATCCTCACCGCGCAGAACCGGTACGCCATCCTGTACCGGCTCACCAGCGCCAAGCGTGCCGACACCCGGGAACGCCGCATCGCCCAGTTCGTCGCCATGCTGGCCCGCGGCGAGACCGTCTACCCGCAGCGCCGCACGCTCGACGAACGGGGGGACGTGGCCGGGTGATCCGGGCTGTCGCGGTCGACGTCGACGACACGCTGTGCCTCACCGAGGCGGCGTGCTTCGAGCTCGAGAACGAGGTGCTGGGGCGGATCGGCCGCGACCCGATGCCGCGGGCCGTGCACCTGGCGACCTGGGGGCAGCCGCTGCTGGAGGCGATGCGGCAGCGCTCGCCGGGGGTGGACCTGGACCGGTTCGCGGCGGCGTACCCGGACGTGCTGCACCGCTACGTCGCGGCCGGCCGGCTCGACGTGATCCCGCCGGAGAACCTGCGCGCGCTGGACCGGCTGGTGGCGGCGGGGCGGACGGTGCTGCTGCTGACCTCGCGCACCGAGGCGGAGATGGCGCACCTGCTGGCGCCGGACCACGTCCTGGCCGAGCGGGTCAGCGCCGTCTTCCACGCCGGCAACACCCGCTACCGCAAACCCGATCCCCGGGCCTTCGACGAGCTGCTCGCCCGCACCGGGTTCGCCCCGCACGAGTGCGCCTACGTGGGCGACTCGCCGGGTGACGCCGAGGCCGCCGGGAAGGCGGGACTGTCGTTCGTCGGTTGCCTGCAGAGCGGCGTACGGCGGCGCGCGGATTTCGACCCGCGCCACGTCGACCTGTTCATCGACGCGTTCCCCGAGGTGGTGGACGCCGTGGCGCGGCTGGAGTCCGGACGCCGCTGACGGCCGGCGGCGCCGGTCAGGGGGCGAGCACCAGCTGGCGCAGCTGGCCGTCGAGGGTCGGTGCGTCCACGCCGCCCGGCCAGCCCCGCAGCAGCGCACCGCCCTTGGCGACCAGCACCACGGCTGGGGGTTCGCGGACCGCGTACGACCGCCAGATCGCGCCGTCGTCGTCGACCACGATCGGATACTCCACCCGGTGCTCCCGCAGGTAGCGCTGCAGATCCTCCGGCTTGTCCTCGGTGACCACCCCGACGAAGACGACCTTGTCCCGGTGGGTGCGGGCCAGCTCGCTGAGGGCGTCCTGCCGTTGCGCGCAGGCGGTGCACCAGGAGCTGAAGAAGACCAGCACGACCGGGCGGTCGGCCCACAGGTCGGCGAAGGCGATCGGGCTGCCGTCGGTGAGCGGGCCGGTGACGGCCGGGGCGCCCGGCGCGCCGGACGGGGCCGGTCGCAGCGCCAGGCCCGCCGGCGCCGGGCCGGGCAGCGCCGATGCCCCACCGGCGACGGTCTCGGTCCGCGCCGGCGCGTCGTCGCCGCCGCCGGAACAGGCGGTCGCGGACAGCACCGCGCCGAGCGCCAGCGCGACGGCCGCCAGCCGGACGGCGTACGGGCGGGTCACGAGGGCACCACGGCGACCAGCGCCGGCCCCTCGCTGCTGTTCGAGGTGAGGTCGATCGCCGGGTGGCCGTCGACGACCAGCCGGTAGGCGTCCCGGGCAGCCAGCTCGACCGGTATGGAGAACTCGCAGTACGTCGGGACGCGGGTCACCTCCAGGTCCTCCTCGAAGGTGGCCACGGACGTGCCGGAGGACAGCGCGCCCTCGGCCAGCGTCCGCCCGCCGGCGTCGATCACCTGGAACGGCGCGCGGTTGTGGAAGTGGGTGTACGGGCCGGTGCCGGCGCACTCCACGCCCTCCGGCCGGATGTTGATGTCCCGCACCAGCACCCGCACGGTCATCGCCGACCGGGCCTCGTCGGCACCACCGCACCCGGCCAGTGCGCCGGTGAGCAGCGACGGCAGCACGACCGCTGCCAGCAGACGCCGCATCTGTCCTCCAGATCGTCGGGGCGGGCCCGGGGTGGCGGGGAACGTGGTCCCCACCGCCCCGGGCCCTTCCGTGGGTCAGCCGAGCAGCGCCCGGGGCCGTTCGACCCGGCACTGGCTGGTCACGGTCTTGCTCGGGTCGCTCTCCGAGGTGGCGGTGAGCGTCACCAGGGTGGTCGCGGCCGCGTCGGCGGTGGCGCCGACCGAGACGCCGACCGGGGTGGTGGCGCCGAACTCGGCGGTGGCCAGCTCGTTGGGCAGCTGCACCCGCCAGCCCTTGCCGTCGACGGTCGCCGAGAGCCGGTACACGTCGGACTTCAGGTACGCGCTGGCGTCCTCCGGGTGCACCTGCTCGCCGGCCACGTACCGGCCGGTGTTGGTCAGGTCGAACGTGCAGTTCGCGCCCTTGCCGGTGGGCTCGCCCCGGGTGACCAGGGAGCCCTTCGACAGGGCCACGCCGTGCTCGCTCGGGCCGGCGCCGTCCAGCGACCGGACCGCCACCGTGTAGGACAGCACCCCGGCACCGTCGCGGCGGAGGTTGAGCACGTAGAAGTGCAGCCGGTTGGCCTCGTCCACGTACTCGTACTCGCTGCCGGAGTTGGCGCCGGCGTGGAACAGCGCGTCCGACAGCTGCCGGTAGTCGCCCATGGTGATCTTCTGCGGGGTGCCGTTCGGCTGGTAGAAGTCCACCATGTCGATGTCCTGCGGGTTCGCGTCCACGACCCACACGAACGGGGCGCTGTCGGTGTTCTTGGTCTTGCTGATCAGCACGCCGTTGTCCGGGGTGAACGAGTCCGCACCCATCCGCTGGACGACCTCGACGGTGTAGTTGTTGAACCGGCCGCCGTCGCAGAGCGGGTCGGTGGTGGTGCTGCACGCCGGCGAGCGGTCGGCGTTCATCGCGATGTTGATGCCGGTCAGCCCACCCGGGCCGGCGTCGACCGCGCGGGCGGTGACGTCGGCGACGACCAGGCCGGACGACGCGAGCCCCTCCCGCGACAGCCGCAGCGCGTGCTCCTCACCGACCAGCCCGATCTTCAGCTTGTCCCGCAGCGTGTGCAGCGATCCCATCGAGCCACCGTTGACCGGGGGGATCTGCCAGCGGGTGTGCGGTCCGCCCGGGCCGTTGAAGGAGCCGCGCGACATCATGCTCCAGATGCCGGTGTACGCGCGGCGCAACGGAACGCCGTACGGGTTGTTGTAGTTGTCGCCGATGCTCAGCAGGTGGCTCAGCTCGTGCGCGTACACGCCCATGCCCGAGCTCTCCGCCTGGGTCGACGAGCCACCACCGGCGTTCGGCCAGATCGTGGCGGCCGCCTTCCAGGACGTCCACTCGACGTACCGGGTCTTCGCGTAGTTGGGCAGGTTGGGGTCCGGCGGGCCCCACGCGTCCGGCACGTCCTCCTTGTTCTGGAACATCATCTGGCCGAACTCCTGCCAGGTCGAGGACTCGTCCTGACCGGCCGACAGAATGAAGACCAGCTCGAAGCTGTTGGCCACCGCGTCGCCGACCGCCGCGCGCCAGGCGCCCAGCCCGTCGGTACGGATGTTCTTCGCGCACGCCTCACCCGACGGGCAGGCGCCGGGGTTGAAGCCGTTGTCGATGCCGTACTGGTAGGACTTCGCCGGCATCTCGTACGGGCCGAAGCCGCTGAGGTCCACGCCGTAGCGGCCGTTGGAGTCCTGCATCCAGTACTCGTGCAGGGTGTGTCCCCGGTTGAGGTCGCCCGGCTTGTTGAGGAAGTCCGAGTAGAACTGCGCGACCTGGTTCCGCGGGATGTTCGCGGCGGTCGCCTGGGGGTTGCCGAAGACCGAGGACTTCGCCGGCTGGGTGACGACGAACGGCTGGTCCGGGTAGTCGAGCGTGACCAGGGCGATCTTGAAGTTGCGGACCGACCCGCGCACGGCGGGGTCGGCCCAGTTCTTGTTGGGAACCGGCTTGTAGTCGTCCCAGGTCATCGCGTCGGGATTCTGCCAGTTCTGCGGGTCGAGCACCTGGAACGGGGCGGTCCCGTCCAGGTCGCCCGGTGCGGCGGCGGCCGGCCCGGTGGCGCCGGACGCGACCACGACGGCCGTGACCGCGGCGGCCAGCACCGAACGCCACACCGCGCGCCTGGGGGGTAGAAGGTGCATCGGGTCACCTTTCAGGTCGGGGGCTTCATCGGCGGGGCGATCGAGCGACGGTTCCGGCTCACGGCGCGACGTCAGACGCGCCGAGCCCGAGTTGTCGCGATACGGGCCACTCGTCGTCCCGCGTGATCACACCCGATCCGAATCTAGGAGCCGGCCGGCGTACGGTCACCGTGCAGATGTCGGCAGGTGGACCGACCACTTCCGACACGTGCAGGACGACATCCGGGCCCGATCCGGTGTGGCTACGCCTCGACGTCGGCCCGCAGCGCCCGCCGCACGTCCCGGCACAGCTGCGTCTCGGTCTCCGGCGGCAGCATGCCGCGGGGTGGCCGGCAGGGCCCGCCGTACCGGCCGACCAGCCCCATCGCCAGCTTCACCGCCTGGACCGCCTCCGGCCGGGAGGCCCAGCCGAGCAGGGGGTGCAGCTGCGCGTACAGCGGCAGCGCCGTCGCCAGGTCGCGGGCGGCGCACAGCCGGTGCAGGCGTAGGCTGAGCCGGGGCAGGGCGTTCGCGCAGTGCCCGATCCACCCCGTCGCGCCGCACATGGTCAACTCCAGCAGCACGTCGTCCGCCCCGGCCAGCACGTCGAGGTGGGGGCACAGGTCACGCACCCGGTGCAGCCGCCGTACGTCGGACACCCGCACCGCCACCACGCCGTCGAGCTCGGCGATCCGGGCCAGCAGGTCCGGCGTCAGATCTGTCCTGCCCTCGACCGGATCGTCGGAGACCACCACCGGCAGCCCGACCGCGGCGACCTCGCGGTAGTGGGCGACGACCTCGGCGGCGCCGACCGGGTAACCGACGGGCGGCGGCGCGAGCACCGCCTGGGCACCGACCGAGCGCGCCTGCTCGGCCCACCGCCGGGCCTGGCGGCTGCCGTACCCGCCGACGCCCGGCACCACCGCGCAGCCGGCCGGCGCCGCCTCGACGGCCGCGCGGACCACGTCGGCGCGCTCACCGTCGGACAGGGCCCGGTACTCCCCCAGGGAGGCGGAGGGTGACACCCCCTGGCAGCCCTCGTCGGTGAGCCACCGCACGTGCTCCTGGAGCCGGTCGTAGTCCACCGAGAGATCGGCCCGGAAGGGGGTGGGAACAGCGACGATGACGCCCTGCCAGGGCCTGGTTGCGGCCACGGAGGTGTTCCCTTCTCGAACGCTGGCGCTTTGGTGGGCGTACACCAACCGGCAGGACGCCCCCACCTGGCCTCTCGGGCCGGCTTCCGCAAACGTTAGGGGCGAAGCCCGCCGTGGGTCTTCCGACAGATGCCGAAACCGTCCAGGGTTTATCGAGATTAGGTGTCGCGGCACTGGCACGAGGATTGCGGCCGGGTCAACATCATCGGGAAGGTTTGCCAACGGTCCTACCCGCACAACAGCCAGCCGGGGCCGAGCGGCGACACCGCAGGGATCGGGCTGGCCGGGGGAAGCGCATGCGCATGGAGCTGCAACGCATCGTCGACCGCGTCGCGGCGCGGGTCAAGCGGCCGGCTCTGATCGAGGACCGGCGCCAGCGGGTCGTCGTCTACAGCGAGCACAGCGGGGTGATCGACGGGGTACGCCGAAGCTCGATCCTGCGCCGGCACACCACCCCGGAGGTCATCGCCTGGGCCCGGGAAATCGGGATCATGGAGGCCCGGGAGCCGGTCCGCACCCCGGCCTGCCCGGAACTGGACCTCCTGCCCCGGGTGTGTGTGCCGATCCGGCACCAGGACCTGCTGCTGGGCTTCGTGTGGTTCATCGACGAGACCAACGGGATGACCGACGAGGACATCTCGGCGGTGGCCGAGGCGATGCCGGACCTGTCGCTCGCTCTCTACCGGGAGAACCTGCTCGGCGAGCTGGCCTCGCAGCGGGAGGCGGAGGCGACCCGGACGCTGCTCGTGGAGTCCCCGGAGGCCCGGCGGGAGGCCGTCCGGTCGCTGCTGACCGACGGCGTGGTCACCAGCGACGGTCAGGTCACCGCTCTGGTCGCCCAGCTCGTCGTGGCCCCGGACGGGGTGCTCGACGACGCGGCCCGGATCGCGCTGGAGCACGCCCTCGTCGCCACCCGGCACTGGGTCGGATCGCGCGAGACGCTGCACCTGGTCCGGCACGATCACGGGGTGCTGCTGCTGTGCGGTGGGCGCAACACCGGGCGGCTCGCGGCGGCGGACGCCGCGGCGCAACTCGACCAGGCGTTGCGCGGGGCCATCCGGGGGCTGGCGTCGGTGGCGCGGACCGTTGTCGGGATCGGGGACGACCGACCGCGCCTGTACGACAGCGTGCTGTCGTACCAGGAGGCCTTCCAGGCGGCCCGGGTGGCTGTCCAACTGCCCGCCCTGGGTCCGGTGGTGCTCTGGTCCGAGCTGGGCATCTACCGGCTGCTGTCCGGGATGGACGCCCGCCACCTGGACGTCGCGCGGGTGCATCCGGGGCTGGGCCGGCTGCTCGACGACGAGGCCCACCAGGTGTTGCTGGAGACCTTGGAGACCTATCTCGACCTGGCCGGCAACGCCCACGCCACGGCGGAGCGACTGCGGCTGCACCGGACGACGCTGTACTACCGGCTGCAGCGGGTGGAACTGCTCGCCGACGCCGACCTGAAGGACGGCAACGAACGGCTCTGCCTGCACCTGGCCCTCAAGCTCGGCCGGCTGACCGGCCAGTACCAGCCGAGCGGCTGACGACGGGGGCGGGGCGCCGGATGCCCGGCGCCCCGCCCCGTGATCCCTACAGACCGGCGGCCTCCGCGGCCGTCCGGCCACCGACCACCGGCAGCGTGATCCGGCTCCGGTCGAAGTGGACGGTGATGTGGGCCCGGTTCTGCTTGGCCCGGCTGCTGTACCCGGAGTACGACCCGAGCAGGACCACCCCGATCTGGTGCCCGGCGTCGAAGACGTAGTCCTCGGGCAGCAGCTTCACGTCGACCTCGGTCTTCGTGCCGGGTGCCAGGGGCGTCGACACCGACGGCGAGTCGAGGTTGAGGCCGTCGATGATGCCCTTGGTCACCAGCTCCTGCGGGTTGGTGGCGACGTTCTTTTCCACCTTCTTGTAGCAGGCGTCCTCGGCGAAGCCGCCCCAGGTCGCCGGCTCTCCCCAGCAGTCCTCCTCCGTCAGCGTCCGGACGCCGTCACCGGCGGTGCTGAAGCGCTGGCGGGTGCCGTAGTCGACGAGCAGCCCGGCGAAGCTGGTGTCCTCGCCGTCGACGGTGGCGTTGATCTTGACGATCGGGGTGCCCGAGATGTGCAACGGCGCCTTCAGCGGCGCGGAGAGGAACACCAGCCGGTTCTCGGTGTTCGCCGTCGGATCCGACGGGTGCCGGATCGCGTTGGTCTGGCTCATCGTCGGGGTGTCCTGGAAGGTCGCCGAGCGGTTGCCGGGACCGGACTTGACGGACAGCCCGCCGGCGTTGCCGGCGGCCGGCGCCTGCAGGAACACCTGGGTCGGCTGGGTGTTCGGCAGCGGCCAGGTGGCGGCGGTCTCCCACACGTCCGGCAGCCGCTCGATGTCGACGGCCGGCTCCTTCATGATCCCGTTGTCGATGCCCTGCAGCCAGTAGTCGAACCAGCGGTGCAGGGTGTCGACCCACTGGGCCCGCCGGAAGTCGAACGGGTCGACGTGGCCGGTGCCGGTCATCCAGAGCTTGCGCGGCACGCCCTGCGCGCCCAGCGCCTCCCACCACTTGCTGAAGTGGTCCGGCCGGACGTTGTCGTCGTTGATCCCGTGCACGACGAAGACGCTGGCCTTGACCCGGTCGGCGTGCGGCACGTAGTCGCGTTCCGCCCAGAAGTCGTTGTAGTCCCCGGTGGTGTCGTCGCCGCCCTGCCCGAGAGCGGTGCGCACCGGCGCGCAGTACGCCCGGCGGGCGGGGTTGGTGACCGTGTTGGCGAGGCTGCCCGAGTAGTTGTTGGCCCGGGTGACCAGGCCGTTGCTACGCGAGTAGTCGTACCAGCTGGAGATGGCGGAGATCGGCACGATCGTGGTCAGCCCGTCCACCCCGCTCGCCGCGGCGGCGTTGGCCAGGGTGCCGTCGTACGACTTGCCGATCATGCCGGTCCGGCCGTTGTGCCAGTCGGCGACGACCTGCCGGCCGGCGGCGTCGTAGCCGGGCCGGCGCCCGTTGAGCCAGTCGATCGCGGTCGGCGCGCTGATGTTGTCGGCCTGGCCACCGGTGACCGGGCAGCCGGTCGAGTTGTTGGTGCCGATCATGTCGAGCAGGATCATCGCGTAGCCGCGCGGGACGAAGTAGTTGTCGTAGAAGAGGGGCCATTTGTCGTTCAGCCCGTCCCCGTCGACGTCGGCCTTGCACTCGCTTTCGTTGCCTCGGCAGACCGTCGAATAGTAGGGGCTGGCGTCCATCACGACCGGCACCTTGAGCCCGTTCTGGCTGGCCTTCGGGCGCATGATGTCCATGGCCACGACATCGAGCTTGCCGTCGCCGTCCGTGTCGACGTCGGACGTGACGAAAATGCGTTCCCGAACCGCGTCGGCATAACCGAACACCGGCTGCGTGACACCGTTGGAAATCATCAACTCGGCGCGCTCGTCGGCACCCGGCTGGGCCAGCGCCCCGGTTGCCGGCAGGCCGGCGGCCACGACCGCCAGGGCCACCACCGACGCCCGCCAGGCGCGTCTTCCTCTTCGCATCCACCTGCTCCTCTCCCGCACACCGGCCGTCGACCAGCGGCTCCGGTAACCCTCCGTTCGGCGGGCACCGGTCACCGCCACGACGTCGCACCGAACCTACGGATCGACACATCTGCAGGTCATCGGACACCTGTGGAAGATGCGTGCCGTCGACTCCTACGCCTGTCGCAGGGCGGAAGCACAATCACCGGCATTCATCGTTTCGTGACGTACCGTCATTGACAGCGCGCGTGGCGTGAGTTCAGGATTTTGGCCAACCCGCCGGCCGATCGCCACCCCGGGGCACCTCTCGCCGTCAATTAGCGACGGCTCCGGTAAGCGATTTTCACCGGCCCTCATCCGTCGGTCGCGCCGAACCTCCGCAGCAGCTGGACCCCGATTCCACCGACCGTCGACGCCCGCAGTTCCGTACGACAGAAAGGGCAACGATGCGAATGCCTAACTCCGGTGACCGCCGCTGGCGCGCACCGGTCGTCGCGATCGCGGCCGTCTCGGCCGTGCTCCTGGTCAGTCCGGCCTCGGCCGTCACGCCGAAAACCGAGGACGCCGGCGCGAGCACCGAACTGAACCGGCTGCCCGACGAGGCGGCCAGCGTGGTGGAGGTCCTGCTCGCCGACCGCGACGAGTTGGACGAACTCGTCGCCACCGGCGTCGACCTCGACCACCACGTCGAACAGACCGAACAGGGGATCGTCGCCCACGCGGTGGTCACGCCCACCGAGGCCGCGGCCCTCCGGGCCCGGGGCTACCGGCTCGGCGAGACCCTCCTCCGGCCCAGCGACTCGGCGGACCGGGTCGCGGAGCGCGCGGAGACCATCGCCGCGCACGTCGCCGAGAACCGGGCGTTCACCGCGGCCCTGGAGACCGCCGGGACCTCGGATGTTAAGATCATCCGCGCCGACTACTACACCTCGGGGACCAGCCAGATCCTGTCCGTCGAGGCGAAGTGGGCCCAGGGCCAGACCTCGACCAGCACCCTCACGGTCGTCCGGGACAGCGGCCCGGGCACCGAGCTCGGCTCCGGCGGCAGCCAGAGCATCTCCCGCTTCGTGGACGCCGGCGTCTACCTGTACCACCGGGGCGCGTCGACGGTGACGACCCGGCCGGACCGGATTCAGATCACCAGCCCGACCGGTGGGGTGGCCGTCGCCCAGGTCAAGGAATGGCTGCCCATCCCGGCCGACGACCCGGAGGGCGCGGGCTACCAGAAGGACTTCGTCACCAGCTACCTGACGCCGACCGACCTCTACGACCGGATCCACCAGCTCGCCGCCGAGTTCCCCGACCTCGCCGAGGTCGTGGAGCTGCCGTACAAGACGAACGGCTACCGCCGCAAGGCGCAGGCGGTGCTCGGCACCACGAACGCCAACCGGGTGGCGATCGACTCGCTCGCCTGGGGACACGAGGGCGGCAACGGCATCTCGGTCGAGCTGGTCAACCCGGGCGCCGCCAGCCGACCGCTGTCGGTGAGCGTGACCGGCAAGGACATCCGGGTCAGCCTGGCGACCAACGCCAGCGGCGCGCTGACCAGCACCGCGGCCCAGGTCGCCGCGGCACTGAACGCCAACGCCGGGTCGCTGGTCCGGTCGTACACCTACCGCGGCGACGCCGGTGCCGGTGTGGTCGCGGCCGCCGCCAAGACGGCGCTCACCGACAATCTGAAGGCGCCGGCCAGCGTGTCCCGGGACC
Organism: Micromonospora sp. RTBAU3-60; assembly: GCF_054963695.1. Classification (NCBI taxonomy): domain Bacteria; kingdom Bacillati; phylum Actinomycetota; class Actinomycetes; order Micromonosporales; family Micromonosporaceae; genus Micromonospora; species Micromonospora sp. RTBAU3-60. Next base: position 306,082 of record NZ_JBUEGB010000001.1, read on the forward strand.
CCCACCCGGTGTACGCGATCCGGATCGGCGAGCAGCGCGACGGGTCCAAGATGGGTGTCCTCGCGTACGCCCAGGAGCACGCCCGCGAGTGGGTGCCGCCGCTGGTCGCCGTCGAGACCGCCGAGCGGCTGCTGCGCAACTACGGCCACGACGGCCGGACCAAGCAGCTGCTCAACAACCTGGACATCTGGATCGCCCCGTCGATCAACCCGGACGGCGGCCACTACTCGTTCTACGACTTCAACTCGCAGCGGAAGAACATGACCAACCACTGCGCGCTGACCGACGCGGCCGACGCCAACGGCCGGAACTCGTGGGGCGTGGACAACAACCGCAACTACACCGAGTACAGCCTCTTCGACGGTTACTCGGGCGCGTCCAGCAGCTGCACCAGCGGCACCTACGCCGGCCCCAGCGAGCTGTCCGAGCCGGAGGACAAGAACCTCGACTGGCTGGCGCAGCGCCCCAACATCAAGTTCTCGATGAACCTGCACTCCTCGGGCAACTACTTCATGTGGTCGCCGGGGGCGTACGCCACCCCGGGCCGGATCTCGGCACCCCGGCCGACCCTCGCCGAGGAGTCGTTCTTCTGGGGCGCGTCGGCCCGGATCCTCACCGCGATCAAGCGGCAGCGCAACATGGCGGTGACGCCGGCGCGGACCGGCCCGATCTCCGACGTGCTGTACTCGGCGGCCGGCAACTCCGGCGACATGCTCTGGTACAAGTACGGCATCTATGCCTGGAACTTCGAGGTCGGCACCTCGTTCCAACCGGAGTGGGACGAGGCGCACCAGGAGACGATGGAGTTCTCCAACGGCCTCGTCGAGCTGATGCGGGTGGCCCGGGACTTCGACACCGACCACCAGCGGCCGGAGAGCGGCCTGTCGGTGAAGCCCAGCGCGACGCCCGGCATGGTGGACGTGACGTTCACGGTGAGCGAGCCGGCGGCGGTCTTCTACACCCTCGACGGCAGCGCACCGACCTACTCGTCCACGCTGTACGCCTCGGCGGGGATCCGGGAGGGCGGCGAGACCCTGACCCTGCCCGCCGGGACGAAGATCCACTGGTTCTCGGTGGACGCGGCCGGCAACGTGGAGCAGAACTACCGCGCTGACGGCACCGGCAAGAACTTCCGCAAGGGCAGCGCCGTGCTGCCCGGATAACGGCATCCGACACGGTGCCGGGTACGGCGGGCTCGCGCCCCGTACCCGGCACCCGGGCGCGCCTCGGCGTCGCGAGCATCGTTGGGCGGCGCACCTGCCGCTCTGTGACCCATGCCACGTGCAGTTCCTGTCAGCAATCGGGGCGCCGTTCCGCTCAACTCACGGAGGCAAGCGAACCGACAGGAGCAGCACATGAAGCACCGCATCGTCGTCCTCGGCGCCGGCTATGCCGGGGCCCACGTGGCCGGGAACCTGGCCCGCCGGCTGTCCCCGGCGGACACCGAGATCATCGTGGTCAACGCCGAGCCGGACTTCGTCCAGCGGCTGCGGCTGCACGAGCTCGCGGCCGGCCACGAGATCAAGGCTCCGAAACTCGCCGACGTCTTCGCGGGCACGGGGATACGGCTGCGCTTGGCCCGTGTCACCGCCGTCGACCCCGAGCGCCAGGTCGTCGCCGTGGCCGGCCCCGACGGCGACGGCGAGCTTGGCTACGACACGCTTCTCTACGCGCTCGGCAGCCACGGCGACGACCGCGGCGTCCCCGGCGTTGTCGAGCATGCCTTCGACATCGCCGCCCGGCCCTCGGCGCTGCGCCTGCGCGAGCGCCTGGACAGCCTGGGCAGGCGGAGCGAAGGCGGGCGTGTGCTGGTCGTCGGCGACGGGTTGACCGGCATCGAGACCGCCACCGAGATCGCCGAAGCCCGGCCCGGCCTGTCGGTGGCGTTGGTCGCCCGCGGCGAGCTGGGCGCCCGGCTCTCCGCCGGAGCCCGCAGCCACCTGCGCCAGGCCTGCGCCCGGCTGGGCATCACCGTCCTGGAGCACACCAGCATCGAAGCCGTCGAAGCGACGCGGGTGCTGTGCGCCGATGGCACCACCCTGGCGTCCGATGCAACCGTGTGGACGGCCGGGTTCGCGGTCAACCCCATCGCCGCCGCCAGCGGGCTGGAGGTCACCGAGAACGGTCGGATCGTCGTCGATCGCACCATGCGGTCGGTCTCGCACCCGAACGTCTACGCCGCCGGCGACAGCGCCTATGCCATCGGCGACAACGGCCGGCCGCTGCCGATGTCCTGTGCTTCGGCCGGCTTCACCGGCCAGCAGGCCATCGAGGCGATCATGGGACGCCTGACCGGCCGCAAGATCGCGAACACCAAGCTGGTCTACCCGGGCAACCACATCAGCCTCGGGCGGCGGGACGGGATCCTGCAGCTGGTCGACGACGAAGCGCGAGCAAAGCCGAAGTACGTGGGCGGCCGGAAGGCCGCGCGGATCAAGGCGGCCATCCTCAAGGTCTCGCTGTGGGCCACATCGCACCCGACCTTCGGCATGCCCAAGCGCAAGCGCCGCCTGGCCGCCGCGCCGAATGCGTCCGCCAAGAAGGCGGTCGGCGTAGCCGCCTAGGGTGATCCGCGTGGACGGCACCGCCACTGATCGCTTCGACACCAGCCGGTTCGAGGCCAGCCGGAATCGGCTGGCCTCGCTGGCGTACCGGCTGCTGGGCTCCGCCGCCGACGCCGAAGACGCCGTGCAGGATGCGTTCCTGCACTGGCAGGCCGTCGACCGGCAGCGGATCAAGGTGCCGGAAGCATGGCTGACCAAGGTCGTCACCAACCTGTGCCTCGACCGGCTCCGCTCGGCACAAGCCCGCCGCGAACGCACCGTCGGCGCCTGGCTGCCCGAACCGCTCCTCGACGGCGACCCGATGCTCGGCCCGGCCGACACTTTCGAGCAGCGCGAATCGGTCTCCCTGGCCGTGCTGACACTCATGGAGCGCCTGTCACCCCTCGAGCGGGCCGTCTACGTCCTGCGCGAAGCGTTCTCCTACAGCCACGCCGAGATCGCCGAGATCCTCGACATCACGGAGTCCGCAAGCCAGCAGCACCTCCACCGGGCCCGACACCGCATCACCGCCGCGCGCCGCCGCGGCGGCGAAGTCGACCCGGCATCCGCCCGCAGGATCGTCGAGGAATTCCTCGCCGCTGCCTCCTCGGGCCGCACCGAACGGCTGGTGGCGCTGCTCACCGACGACGCGACCGCGATCTCCGACGGCGCCGGCCTGGCCAAGACGCTGTTGCGGTACGACACTCCGCAGCGCATCGCCGCCGTCGTACGGGCCGGCTTCAAACCCACACCCGCGAAACGGCGATTTGCCGGCGGCACGCCCGCCATCCACTACGCGCTCGTCAACGGCGCCCCCGCCATCCTCTTCGTGCTCGGCGACCAGGTCATCGGCGCCGTGGCGTTCGACGTCACCACCGGCAAGATCGCAACCGTGCGCGGCATCGCCGCCCCCACCCGCCTCGCCCGTCTCACCGAAGCCTGGCGGCAGCACGAACCGGACCCGCCCCTCATCGCCGCGTGGTGACCCGACGCCAACCGCGGCCAGGCGCAGCACCGTGCTGCGATGAACCGCTCCCAGGCTTCGGACACCACCAGCCGCATGCGGACAGCGTGCAGCGGCTCGCTGCCGTCACGCGCTGAGAGCCCTGCCAGTCACCGAGAGCTGAGTATGCAATCGGCGGCGAGGTCGCCGCTGAACTCACCGACTGTGCCGACGGGACCCGGCGGCTATCCGAAGCGGTCAGCCAGCTTCGTCAGCTTGGTGACGTACGCCGGCCAGTCATAGTCGTGCGGGATGTTGGTGTTCTCCCGCCGCAGGCCGATCGCCGTGTCGTGCTGCTCGCGCATGATGTCGGCGTGACCGGCGTGACGAGCAAGGTCGCAGGTCACGTGAATGATGATCCTTTGCAGCGTCACGGCCTGTGCACCTGGCCGCCACCACGGCACCCGCCCCGGCGCGTCGAGCGGTAGCTGTTCGATCGTCTGATCCGCGAACACTCCGACACGGCGATACAGGTCGATCAGCCCTTCCTTCGTCTCCTCCTCCCGCGCGTACCAGTCTGCCTGCGGGTCCTCCTCGAACGCCTGCATGGGGACCAGTTCCTCAGGCGTCGGGAATTCGCGCCCGAAGGTAGGCCCGAAGTAGCCGGCTTCGACGTTGAGGCAATGCTTGAGGACTCCCAGCAGGTTGTTGCCGGTCGCGGTGCGGGGCAGTCTGGCTTCGCGTTCGCTCAGCCCGTCGAGCTTCCAGATCAGGTCTTCGCGAGTCGTCTGGAGGTAGTGGTGCAGCGCAGCCTTCGCATCGCCCAAGTCAGCCATGCCCGCCAGTCTTCCTCATGCGCCGAGCCATCGTGCGAGGTGCCGTCTCCAAGATCAGAGAACACCAGCCCGGCGGCGAGCTGACCGGTGGCCACTGGGCGCAGGTGAGCGAGGATGTGGCCCATGGGCCATGCGCATCATGTTTTCCACAACCCGCCGCCGGCGACGCCGGCCGATGTGCTCGCGGCGCTTGATCGCGGCGAGCTCTCCAGCGCCCTGGATGCGATGGTCGGTGCCGCGCTGTACGGCGACGGGGACTGGAAGGAGCTGCAGGAACTCTATCTTGGGCTACTCGATCACGAGGATTGCCAGGTGAAGGCCCTCGCCGCCACGTGTTTGGGCCACCTGGCGAGGGTTTACGGCCAACTGGAGGAAGCTCGAGTAGTTGCCGCCCTTCGCCGTGTTCGGTCGGCCCCTTATGTCGGCGGTACCGCCATCACCGCCCTGGAGGACATTGAGCTCTTCCTCCATCCTCGGCGTGCGCGGTGGCGGGGGCGCCTATGGAGAACCCTTCGTCCTTGGACCTGGATCTGAATTTATCCACCAGGGGCGCGTCTACGGACAGGTGACATCCTCCGGCGACCAGCCGTCGGACCAGGACGCTGTTTGTGCGTGCCTCGTCCTGGTGCAGCAAGGCCACCTCCCGTTTCCGGGGAGTGGCCTTCCTGCGTGAGCGGCGAGGGCGCCGGGCACGGGAGGATCCCGTGCCCGGCGCCGAACGGATTACAGCGAGCGGACCCGCACGTCGCGGAACTCGATCAGGTCGTTCGTACCGTGGTTCTGCAACCCGACGAACCCGCTGAGGAACTGCCGCAGGTCGGTCGGCGGGTCACCCGCACGGGAGGACGCCTTGCCGGGCGTGTTGTCGAACTCGTTGATCACCACGCCGTTTCGGATGATCGTGTAGTGCTGGCCGACCACCCGAACCTCGTAGTCGTTCCACTGGCCCTTCGGGGTCGCCCCCGCCTGGTCGAGCCCCTGCGGGTCGAAGTTGTAGATCGACCCGGTCTTCTGCGGCTCGCCGGTCGGCCCGTCGTAGATCTGGATCTCGTGACCGCAGTAGATCGCCACCCAGGCCTGCGAGCTCCGGGCCGAGCCGACCGTGCCGCAGCTGCCGGCCGGCCGCTGGTCCAGCGGGATCCGCGGGTCCGGGAACCGGGTGAAGACCCCACTGTTGGCGTACGTGGTGCCGGCGGAGACGTCCCGGAACTTCAGCCGCAGCGAGAAGTCGGCGAACTCGTCCTTGGCGTACCAGAGCATGCCGAGCCCACCCGAGCTGCGGATGGTCCCGTCGCGCTGCAGGATGAACGACCCGCCGGGCGCCTGCCGCCAGTCGGCGAGCGACGCCGCGGTGCCGTCGAAGAGCGAGCGGTACCCCGCGACCTTGCCGATCTTCGACTGGGATGCGGCGGTCTGCAGCTTCTGCGCCTCCCGGTTGTCCACGACACCGCCGGCCCGCAGGTCGTTGACCACGTCGGCGACGTGGCTCACGAACTGGCCGTGGTTGGTCCAGTTCCGCTCGTCGTCGATCAGGTCGTTGATCGTGCAGCCGCCGCCGACCGCGTGGTTGGTCACGCCGGTGTCGGTGTCCAGCAGCTGCACCGTCTTACGGGTGTCCGGCGCGGCACAGCCCGTGGTGACGGTGATCTTCGCGGTGGACACCTGGCCGTCGGCGTACGTCACCTTGAGGGTGGCCTCGTAGGTGCCGTAGTCCGCGTAGGTGTGGGTCGGGTTGGCCTCGCGCGACGGCGCGCTGCCGTCACCGAAGTTCCACTCCCACGCCACGCCACCGGCCCGGGCCGACGAGAAGGCGATGCTCTTCGGCTGGCTCGGCGTGACCGCCTGCCAGGTGGCGTCGCTCGGCCGCGGCGTCGCCTCGCCACCCTTGTACGTGATCCGGATCAGCTTCTGGTTCGAGTGCAGGCTGAAGAAGCCACCGGCGTAGTCCAGCATGTACAGCGCGCCGTCCGGGCCGAACTTGGCGTCCATCCAGGACTGGAGCTGGGTGCCGCCGCTGCCGGAGCGGATGATCTGGCGCAGGTCCTCGGCGAACGCCGACGGTCCGGCGCTGGCGACCTTGGCCGGGTCGACGGTGACGGCGATCCGGTTGTTGGCGTTGGACTCGTCACCGATGAACCACTTGTTGTCCCAGTACGCCGGCCAGGCGACGCCGCTGTTGGTGTCGACCTTCGCCCGGTGGTAGGTCGGGCCGTCCATGATGGCCTGGCCGCCGCCCTTGAGGTACGGCTGGGTGAAGGTCTCCTCGCCCACGACGTACGAGGGCAGCCCGCTGCCGTCGGTCCGCTTCGGGAAGACCGGGCCACCGCCCTGCGGCGAGTACCAGATCATGTTGTCCCGGGCTGGCGGGATGTTGACCAGGCCGGTGTTGCGCGGCGACTCGTTCTTCAGGTTGTCGCAGTCGTACCAGCCGGTCAGCACGTTGGCGTCGGTGTTGCTGCGGTCCCGGTAGGGCTGCCGGTTACCCATGCAGTAGGGCCAGCCCTGGTTGCCCGCCGAGGTGATGATCGTTGCGGTCTCGTACTTCGCCGGACCGAGGTCCGGGCTCGGGGCGCCGGCGTCCGGGCCCACCCAGGCCGCGGTCAGCCAGTGGTTGACCGGGTCCCAGGCGATCCGGGCGATGTTGCGCACGCCCATCACGTAGATCTCCGGGCGGGTCTTGCCGCCGCCCTCCTCCTGGCCGGTGAACAGGTTCCCGGCCGGGATGGTGTAGGTGCCGTTCGCCTCCGGGTGGATGCGGAGGATCTTGCCGTTGAGGTCGTTGGTGTTGCCCGAGGTACGGCGGGCGTCCTGGAACGAGGTGCCCTTGTAGTCCTGGGTCCAGTTGTTGCCCGAGTAGCCGCTCGACCCGCCGGAGGAGTTGCTGTCACCGGAGCCGATGTAGAGGTTGCCGCTCTCGTCGAACGTCATCCCGCCACCGGCGTGGCAGCAGCTGTGGATCTGGGTGTCCCAGCTGAGCAGGTCCTTGCGGGTGCTCTGGTCGATCGTCTGCGTCGCCGCGTTGTAGGTGAACCGCGAGACGGTCCGCTTGCCGATCCGCTTGTCCCGGTCGATGGACTCGTGCGGCATCCAGTAGACATAGACCCAGCCGTTCTCCGCGAACTTCGGGTCGAGGGTGATGCCGACCAGGCCCTCCTCGTTCTTCACCAGCTCGCTGCCGCTGCCCCGGTTGCCCATCACGGCGAGCGTGGTGAGCAGCTTGACCTGCTTGGTCTTCGGGTCCCACTGGTGGATGGTGCCGCAGCCCAGGCCGACCTTGGGGTCGTCCCAGCTCACGATCGGCCCGCTCGGGCAGGCGGCCTTGCCGATGTAGAAGACCTTGCCGTCGGGGGCGATGGTGAGGCCGTGCGGCTCACCGATCTGGTCGAGCTGGCCCGACTGGTTCGTGGTGGTGAGCCGCTCGATCTGGTAGTTCGAGGCGATGGTGGCCTGGCAGTCGCCGCGGACCAGGCCCGCCGACCACCGGATGGCCCCGGCCAGGTGGCCCTGGAACTGCTTGTCGCTGGTCCAGCTCGCCTCGGTCCGGCCCATGCCGGTGTAGAACGACCGGCCGCCCTCGTAGTCCTGGCACCAGGAGATCGGGTGGAAGGCGCCGTTGCCGCTCAGGCCCGGGTTGTACGTGCCCTCCTCGACCTGCGCGATGGTGTGGACCTTGCCGATCGGGCTGGGGTCCCAGTTGATCCACTGGTCGGAGCGGGTCCAGGTCAGCGGCAGGCCCTTGTTGGCCGGGTGCTGCCGGTCCGTCAGGTCGACGGTGGCCTTCTGCACGGTGCTGTCCGGGGCGGGCCCGGCGTCCGGCCCGATCAGCCACAGCTCCGCCAGCTGCACCAGCGGCTCCCCGCTGTTCGCGGTGACGTTCAGCCGGTAGTGCTGGTACGCCGTGGTGTTGGTGAAGCTGTACTGCTTGGTCTGGAACCGCTGCGGGAAGGTCTCGTTGCTGCGGCTGTCCAGGTCGGTCCAGGTGGTGCCGTCGTTCGAACCCTGCAGGGTCCAGTTCTTCGGGTCCCGGCCGGGGAAGTCGTTGGCCGAGGTGAGCGCGTAGCGGCTCACCGCCACCGGCTTCGCCAGCTTCGCCGCCAGCCACCCGGTCGGGTTGAACGTCAGCCACTTGGTGCCGGTCGACCCGTCGATGGCCTTCGCCGCGGTCTCGTTCGGCGGGTTCTCCGCGCTCGCGGTGGCCGAGACGGGCTTCTCGGCGTTGGGCAGGCTAGTCGCCGGGCGGGCGCCGATCAGGCCGGTGAACCAGGAGGACTCCGGCTGGGCCCGCGCGGCGTCGTGGACGCCGACGAAACCGCCGCCGCCCTTCACGTACGCCTGGAAGGCGGCCTCCTGTGCCTCGTTGAGGGTGACGCCGTTGGCGGAGAGGAACACCACCGCGCGGTAACGGGCCAGGTTGCCGAAGGTGAACACCGCCGGGTCGGCGGAGTCGTCGACGGTGAAGCCCTGCTGCTCGCCCAGCTCTCGGATGGTGGCGGTGGCCCGGGCGACCGGGTCGTCCTGCTTGTCCACCGGGCCGTGGAAGACCAGCACCTTGACCGCGGCGGCGGCCTCGGCGGCGGCCGCCGCGGGGGTGGCGGCCTGGGCGGGCAGGGCCAGCACACCGAGCGCCAGGGCGGCGCTCGACGCCAGGGCACCGATTCGGCGCCCCTGGGTGCGACGCGGTACAGCTGTGGTGAGCGGTGTGGGTGTGGTGGATCCCGTCGAGTCGGCGCGGAGGCGTCCGACCCATCGGGAGAACCGGAAATGGCGTCTGTCGGCCATCTCGACTCCTCCTGGATTGAGGGACAGGTTCTTCCGGGTCGTCCATCTGCCGGTGAGGTGAGGCGCTCACCGGAGCATTGGCCGCGCGACCGCCGGCGCCACCCGGGTCGGGCGGCCGGTGCGGCGGTGTCGCGGGTGGTGGTGCCGGTCCGGTGGCTGCTGGCCCCCTCGACGGAGGCCAGCAGCCACGGACCCGTCAGTTGTGCTGGTGCTGGCCGCCGGCGGCGGGCGCCGCGGCGGCGGCCGCGGTGCCCGCAGTGCCGGCGGTGCTGGCGCCGTGCTGGTGGTCCATGCCCGGCGGCATGTTCCCGTTCTCGTCGAGGACGTGCAGCATGGTCGACATGCCGGCGTCCGAGTGGAACTGCATGTGGCAGTGCAGCATCCAGTGCCCCGGTCCGACCGAGTCGCCGGCCACCACCTGCACGCCGAAGGAGTCACCGGGGCCGAGCGTCTTGTTGTCGATGATCGGTATGGAGTCGACGAACGGCTGCCCGTTGTTGCTGATCACCCCGGTGCGGGTGTCCGCCCAGGAGTGTCCGTGCAGGTGGAAGGTGTGCATGTCGTTGCCGATGCCGACCACGACGAACTCCACCCGCTCGCCCTTGCGGGCGACCAGGCAGCTCGGGCCCGGCTGCGGGTTCACCTCGGTGCAGGTGTCCGTGGCGGCACCGCGGCGCAGGTTGATGCTCTGCCGGTCACCGAAGACCACCGTGTAGGTCCGGTCCGGCTTCGGGTCGCCGGGACGCCGGACGACCACGCCACCGAAGAGACCGGATGAGAGGCCCTGGGTGCCGTGCGGGCCGCCCACCACGTGGTCGTGGTACCACCAGTAGCCGGCCGTGCCCTGCGCCCCGGTCCGGTTGTTGCGCGGCTGGGCGTACCAGGTGTAGGTCCGCGATTCGCCCGGCGGGACGTACGACCCGCTCTGCACCGTGCCGTCGGACTGCTGGGTGTACTTGACCCCGTGCACGTGCAGCGAGACGCCGAGCGGGTGGGCCGGGTCGGTGCGCAGCGCCGCCAGCGTCTCGGCGGACACCTGGTTGTGCAGGGTGATGGCAAGGCACTCCCCCTCCATCATCTCCATGAGCGGGCCCGGGTAGGAGGCCGTCTGCGGAGTGAGGCCGTAGCCCAGGCGGATCTGGGTGCCGTCCTTGGGCAGCTCCACCGCGTACAGCTGGATGCTGCGGTCCGGCTTGCTGCAACCGTCCGGCTTCTCGGCGAACATCCCGGTGCCGGCGACGGCCAGCCCGCCGGCGCCGATCAGGGTGAGCAGCACGGTCGCCGCGACCACCAGCATCCGCCGGGCACCGGTACGCGGGCGCTCGGTCCGGCCGCCCAGCGGACCGGTGGCCTCGCTCGGCGGCCCGGCCTCGCTCGTCGGCCCGGCGTTGGGTGCCGGGTCGTCCTCGACCAGCCGCCAGGAGCTCATCGGGCACCCCGCAGTTCGACCAGGCGCTGGTAGCTACGCTCGGCGGCGCCCAGCGAGCCCGGCGGGTTCGGCTGGGCACCCGGCGCGGAGTCCTGCTCCCAGAGGAACTCGAAGCGGCCCCGGCCCTTGAGCTCGCCGAAGAACTCGGCGAACGGGATGACCCCGGCGCCGAACTCCACGTCGAGGTAGGAGTTGCCCTGCTGCGGGTTGGGCAGCGGCACGCCGTCCTTGACGTGGAACAGCGGGAAGCGGTGCGGGTGGGCGTTGACGTAGTCGACCGGGCGGAAGCCCGGGTACTTCCGCGCCCCGCCGTACGCCCAAAGGATGTCCATCTCCAGGAACACGTACCGGGGGTCGGTCAGCTCCAGGAAGAGGTCGTACAGCCGCACGTCGGGCCGGTCCGTCGCGAAGCTGAACTCGATGGTGTGGTTGTGTTGGTAGAGCTTGAGGCCGCGGGCCGCGGCGGCCTCGCCCCACGCGTTGAACTCGGCGGCGGCCGCCTGGTAGCCGGCGATGGTCCGGTTTCCGGTGGGCGCCTCCGCGGTGCCGATCGCCGGCATGCCGAGGATCTCGGCGACGTCCAGCTCCCACGCCAGGTTGGTGCGGAAGTCTCGCAGCCCGCGGTGGCTGCCGGCCGCCTTCAGCCCGTTGTCGTCGAGCAGCTGGCGGATCTGCTCCGGGGTGATGGCGCCCACCGAGCCCTGGGTGTAGCCGGCGAACTCCACCTCCCGGTAGCCGATGCGGGACAGCTCCTCGAAGACCGCGGCGAAGCCGACCTGGGAGATCTTGTCGCGGACGCTGTAGAGCTGGATGCCCAGGTGCCCCTGCGGGATCAGCTTGCCCTGGCCCCCCTGGTCGGCTCCGGCCGGCAGCGCGCCGGCGAGGCTGGCCGCGCTGACCGCCACGGTGGAGCCGGCGAGGCCCCGCAGCAGGGTACGTCTGTCGATCCTGTTCCTTGCCATGGTGGTTCCCTTTCGCTCGATCAGCAGCAGGAGTTCGGGCCGCCCGCCGCGCCGCCGGGGCAGCAGGGGGTCAGCGGGGCGATCCGGACGTTGCGGAAGCTGATGACGTCGCCCGTGCCGTGGTTCTGCAGCCCGACGTAGCCGGTGGCGTGCTGCCGGCCGGCGCCGCCCGGGTCGTCCGCCCGGGGCGGGCTGAACACGGCGTCCGCCCGGTTGACGTACTCGTTGATCAGCTTTCCGTTGCGGAACACGGAGTAGTGCTGGCCGACCACCCGGATCTCGTAGTCGTTCCAGGTGCCCTTGGGGGTGACCCCCGCGCCGGCCAGGTTGACCTGGTCGAAGCCGTACACCGAGCCGCTCTTGTACTGGTCGCCGTCGGGCCGGTCGAGGATCTGCAGCTCGTGGCCGTACTTGATGGCGACCCACTCCGGCCGGGATTCCGCCGGGTGGCGGCGCACGTCCGGGAATCGGACGAAGACGCCGCTGTTGGCCCGGGCGTCGCCCGGCGCGTCGTCGCGCCACTGGAACTTCAGGGAGAAGTCGCCGTACTGGGCGACCGGGTACCAGAGCATGCCGAGCCCGGGCACCGGCTTGCTGGTGATGGACCCGTCGGCGTTGCGGGTGAAGCCGCCCGCGCCGACCTGCTGCCACTTGCCGAAGGACGCGGCGGTGTCGTCGAGGATCGGCTGGTAGCCGTTCTTCGTGTCCGGCTTGCCGACGCCCGAGCGGGCGGCGGCGCTGGTCAGTTTGCCGTGCTCCTGGTGGCTGATGACGCCCAGGTGGTGCAGGTGCTCGGCGACCTCGTTCACGTAGGAGACGAACTGGCCGTGGTTCGGCCACGGGCGCTCGTCCTCGATGACGTTGTTGATGGTGCAGTCGCCCGCCACCACGCGGTTGGGGACACCGCTGTCGACGGTGCCGAACCAGACGGTGGGCCGGGTGTCCTTCACGCACTCCGGCTGCGGCCCGCTGGCGACCACCGTGAAGGTGACCGAGGCGGCCCCGGAGGTGTTGCCGGCCTTGTCGGTGGCGCGGTAGCTGACCGTGTGCTGGCCCGCCTGGTTGACCGTGACCGGCGCGGAGTACCGGGCGTAGGCGCCGCCGTCGAGGGAGTACTCGATCCGGTCCACGCCCGAGCCGCTGTCGCTGGCCGAGATGATGACCGTGGCGCTGCCGACGTACGCGCCGTCGTCGTCGAGCTGACCGGAGACTGCGGCGGTGGCGGTCGGCGGGGTGGTGTCCGGGGCCGGCGGGTCGACCACCGTGAACGACACCGACTGCGGCGAGGACGTGTTGCCCGCCTTGTCGGTGGCCCGGTAGCTCACCGTGTGCTGGCCCACCTGGTTGACCGTGACCGGGGCGGAGTAGGCGGCGTACGGCTGCCCGTCGAGGGAGAACTCGACCCGGTCGACGCCCGACTGGGTGTCGGTGGCGGACAGGGTGACGGTGGCGCTGCCGATGTACGCGCCGTTGGCGTCCCGCTGGCCGGTAACCGCGGCCGTCACCGTGGGCGGGGTGGTGTCCGCCGGGGGCGTCTCGACCACCGTGAACGATACCGACTGCGGCGACGAGGTGTTGCCCGCCTTGTCCGTGGCCCGGTAGCTCACCGTGTGCTGACCCGGCTGATTCACCGTCACCGGCGCCGAGTACGTGGCGTAGGCGCCGCCGTCGAGCGCGTACTCGACCCGGTCGACGCCCGATTCGGTGTCCGTGGCCGACAGGGTTACCGTCGCGCTGCCCACGTACGCGCCGTTGGCGTCCCGCTGGCCGGTCACCGCGGCCGTCACCGTCGGCGGGGTCGTGTCGGTCGGCGTCGGCTCGGCCACCGTGAACGACACCGACTGCGGCGAGGACGTGTTGCCCGCCTTGTCGGTCGCCCGGTAACTCACCGTGTGCGGACCCGGCTGGTTCACCGTCACCGGCGCCGAGTAGGCGGCGTACGGCTGCCCGTCGAGGGAGAACTCGACCCGGTCCACGCCCGACTGGGTGTCGGTGGCGGACAGGGTGACGGTGGCGCTGCCGATGTACGCGCCGTTGGCGTCCTTCTCCCCCGTCACCGTCGCCGTCACCGTGGGCGGGGTGGTGTCCGCCGGGGGCGTCTCGACCACCGTGAACGACACCGACTGCGGCGAGGACGTGTTGCCCGCCTTGTCGGTCGCCCGGTAACTCACCGTGTGCGGACCCGGCTGGTTCACCGTCACCGGCGCCGAGTAGGTGCCGTACGCCCCGCCGTCCAGGAAGTACTCGACCCGGTCCACGCCCGATTCGGTGTCCGTGGCCGACAGGGTCACCGTCGCGCTGCCGATGTACGCGCCGTTGGCGTCCCGCTGGCCGGTCACCGCGGCCGTCACCGTGGGTGGCGTGGTGTCCGTCGGCGGCGGTTCGACCACCGTGAACGACACCGACTGCGGCGACGAGGTGTTGCCCGCCTTGTCCGTGGCCCGGTAGCTCACCGTGTGCGGACCCGGCTGATTCACCGTCACCGGCGCCGAGTAGGTGCCGTACGCCCCGCCGTCCAGGGAGTACTCGACCCGGTCCACGCCCGAGCCGCTGTCGGTCGCCGACAGGGTCACGGTCGCGTTGCCCACGTACGCCCCGGTGGAGTCCTTCTCCCCGGACACGGTGGCGGTCACGGTGGGCGGCGTGGTGTCCGAGCTGCCGCCGCTGACCACCAGCAGCCCGGTCATGCCGCCGTGGCCCGGGATGGAGCAGAAGTACCGGTAGGTGCCGGGCGACAGCACCACGTCGACGGTCCAGCGGCCCCCGTTGGCGTCCGTCGGGTCGGCCAGGATGTTCACGTCGACGTCGCTGTTGTACCTCGGGTCGCCCGTTTCGAAGGTGAGCGTGTGCTGCATGCCGGTGGTGTTGCCGGTGGCCCGGCTGTTCTCGAAGACCAGCGTGGCCGGCCCGGCCGTGGCGGTGGTCGGCGCCGACAGGTACGACAGGAAGTTGTCGCCGGCGGTCCAGGTCAGGACCTGGGCCTGCAGTTGCGTCGAGGAGCTGGTCCCGGCCGTGGCCGACCGCTCGGTGTCGATCGGACGCGCGTTCGCCGGGGAGCCGGTCAAACCGGCGGTCAGCAGCAGCGCCATCGTGGCGATGGCGGCCACCGATCTCCGAAGCCGGCTCCCGGAGAGCCGAGCCCGCGGTGCGGATGGGTTCATGGATGCCTCTTTCACGGTCCGGGAACAACCGGGCGGATTCGGCCCGTCGGTGTCAGGTGTCGTCAGAGGTGCGTTGTCGCGTGCTGGCGTCCCGCCGGCCCCTCCCTGGCCGCACGGGATCCCCGGCCGTGGCGGCGGCCACGGTCGTCCGATGTGGATGCTTGGTCGGCTCCGATGTCAGCGGCGAGCCGGATCGCCCGCGACACCGGGCAGGGTGGCGCGTCGGAGCTGGTCGGAGGTTGTCGGGTACGGGCGGTCGGTCGACCCGTGGCGCGTGCCCGCGCCGAGTCGCCGTGGTGCGGCGTTGACCCGGGGTGGCCGTCGCTGGCCGGTCATGACCCTCGGACGTGTTGCGCCGCCTGAAGGCCACGGTCGAGAACTACTGTGCCGGTAGTTCATCTCGACGAAACATATTGATGGTGCCCGACAGTACTAACTTCCTCTCAGGCTGTCCATAGCTTTCGTCGGCTCACGGACTACTTTTCTCTACGACAGACGAAAGTGGCCGGAAGGTCCCGATGGGGCGGCCAGCGCCCGGTCCGGCGAGATCAGCCGAACGGCGATCTCGCCAGACGCCACGGATGATCGTGGCCGCCCGTTCGGCATCGGGCACCCGACCGGTCGGGTCGGGTAGATCGACATATCGACCGAGGGTGAACGTGCGCCATCCGCGCGGAGCGGCAATAGCCGCCTGTCGGGCGCGCCGCCTCCACTCCGGAGCGTATTAGCCCTGGCCAGGGGCCATAGAAGACCCTGGCTCGCTGGCTCCGGCGACCCGGCGCGGAGATCGACCGAGGCGGTTGCCCGGGTCACCCATTGATCCGGGTCGACGGCCGTGTGATTGTGCTCCAGCGAGTCGCCGACCCCCGGCGGCTCGGACGGTCGATCCGTCGAACCGGGGCCACGCCGGCAGCCCCGGGGACCGACCGTCGTCCCGCCTCATCACCATGTCGCGCCGCGTGTCCCCACCGGGCTCCATGCTGCGCGCCCAGGAACAGGAGCGTACCCCCGTGAAGCTCTCACCCCGCCTCGCCGCGCTCTCCGGCGCGGCCGCGGCCGGCCTGATCGCCGCCGGCACCGCCGCGGCCGTGCAGGCCGCGCCGTCCAGTCCCGCTCCCGACCCCGCCCAGGCCCGTACGCTCGCCGCGAACTCGGCCAGCGCGCTGGTCGCCAGCCGGCCCGGCTACCTGCACGCCAGCTCCGACGAGGCGTTCGTGCAGAAGCCGGTCATCAGCTCCGAGGGCACCCAGTACGTGCCCTACGAGCGCACCTACAAGGGCCTTCCGGTGACCGGTGGCGACTTCGTGCTGGCCACCGACTCGCTCGGCAACCTGAAGTACGCCTCCGTCGCGCAGCAGCGCGCCATCGGCAGCCTGTCCACCACGCCGAAGCTCGCCTCGACGGCGGCGGAGAAGACGGCCCGAGCCCAGCTCAAGACGGTCAGCGCCGTCGAGGGCACCCGGCTCGTCGTCTTCACCCTGGACGCCACGCCGGCGCTGGCCTGGGAGACCACGGTCCGCGGCACCGGCGCCGAGGGCCCCAGCCGGCTCACCGTCGACGTCGACGCCCTGACCGGCAGGGTGCTGCGTACGCAGGAGCACGTCGTGCACGGCACCGGCACCGGCGCGTGGAACGGCCCGAGCCCGCTCACGCTCAACACCACGCTGTCGGGCAGCACGTACTCCATGAAGGACCCGACCGTCACCAACCTGAGCTGTCAGGACGCCGCCACCAACACGACGTTCACCGGCTCGGACGACGCCTGGGGCAACGGCACCGCCACCAACAAGGAGACCGGCTGCGTCGACGCGCTCTACGGCGCCCAGACCGAGCACAAGATGCTCTCGCAGTGGCTGGGCCGTAACGGCGCCGACGGCAACGGTGGCTACTGGCCGATCCGGGTGGGCCTGAACGACCAGAACGCCTACTACGACGGCACCCAGGTGCAGATCGGCAAGAACACCTCGGGCCAGTGGATCGGCTCGCTGGACGTGGTGGCCCACGAGATCGGCCACGGCATCGACGACCACACCCCGGGCGGCATCTCCGGCTCGGGCACCCAGGAGTTCGTCGCCGACACCTTCGGCGCGGCCACCGAGTGGTTCGCCAACGAGCCCTCCACCTACGACGCCCCCGACTTCCTGGTCGGCGAGAAGGTCAACCTGGTGGGCAGCGGCCCGATCCGCAACATGTACAACCCGTCGGCCCTCGGCGACCCGAACTGCTACTCCAGCAGCATCCCGAGCACCGAGGTGCACGCCGCGGCCGGCCCAGGCAACCACTGGTTCTATCTGCTGGCCATGGGCAGCAGCCCGACCAACGGCCAGCCGTCCAGCCCGACCTGCAACGGCAGCTCGGTCACGGGCCTCGGCATCCAGAAGGCCATCAAGATCATGTACAACGCGATGCTGATGAAGACCTCGTCGTCGTCGTACCTGAAGTACCGCACCTGGACGCTGCAGGCGGCCAAGAACCTCTACGGCAGCACCGGCTGCACCGAGTTCAACACCGTCAAGGCCGCCTGGGACGCGGTCAGCGTGCCGGCGCTGTCCGGTGACCCGACCTGCTCGGGCAGCACCACCCCGCCGCCGACCGGCTCCTGCTCCGGCCAGAAGCTGGCCAACCCCGGCTTCGAGTCCGGCAACGTGAGCTGGAGCGCCTCCTCCGGGGTCATCACCAGCTCCACCGGCCAGGCCGCGCACAGCGGCTCGTGGAAGGCGTGGCTGGACGGCTACGGCACCACCCACACCGACACCCTGTCCCAGTCGGTGACGATCCCGTCCGGTTGCCGGGCGACCCTCACCTTCTGGCTGCACATCGACAGCGCGGAGTCGACGACCACCACCGCCTACGACAAGCTGACCGTGAAGGCGGGCAGCACCACCCTGGCCACCTACTCCAACCTCAACAAGGCCGCCGGCTACGTCCAGAAGTCCTTCGACGTCTCGTCGCTGGCCGGGACCACCGCCACCATCTCGTTCACCGGTGTGGAGGACGTCTCCCTGCAGACCTCCTTCGTCATCGACGACACCGCGGTCAACCTCTCCTGAGCACAACCGGAGCGGCCGGCCGTCGTCCTCCCGACGGCTGGCCGCTCCGTGGCTGCTCCATGCCGGGATTGTGCCGTCCGGGTCCGACGGCGGGCGGCGCTCAGCCCGGGCGACCCGCCCGGGCGTCACCGCCGCGGTTGAGCCGGGCCAGCACGTCGTCCACCGCCCGGCTGAACAGCTCCACCTGTCGCACCGGCTGCTCCTCGAGCCCGCCGAGCCGCGCGGCCAGAGCGTCGACGTCGGCCTGGGCCGAGGCGCTGACCTGGGCGTCGAGCTCGGCGAGGGCGGCGTTGACGGCCACCACGACGTGCCCGCAGACCGCCGCCAACCCCTCCCCGGCCAGTGCCGGGTCCACCGTGACGGACTCCAGCCGGCCGCCCTGGACGACCCGGGCCCGGACCCGGCCGTCGGCCGCCGTACCCTCGGCGCGGAGCAGCTCGCCCGGGTCGCCGTCGGGGTGCTCGGCCGCCCGCGAGCGCATGGCCGACAGCGCCTGCTGCGTCCTGGTGAGCAGCTCGTCGAGGCTCGCCGCCGCGGAGAACGAGTCGTTGGTCATATCCGCGCCTTCTTCACGTCTTTCCGGAGCACCGCGACGATAGCAACCGCCCCGACCCGGGCACCGCGAGCACCCAGAGCCCGGAACCCGGAGGGAGCGGCCATCCGGGCGGGACGGCCACTCCTTCCGGGTATCAGCGCGGAACGCGGGTCAGCGCAGGCGTAGCTGCTGGCCCGGGAAGATCAGACCCGGGTTGTCGCCGACCACGCGCTTGTTGCGCTCGTAGAGCGCCTGCCAGCCGCCGGCGAGGTGCTTCGCCTC
This sequence comes from Micromonospora sp. RTBAU3-60, assembly GCF_054963695.1. Lineage (NCBI taxonomy): Bacteria > Bacillati > Actinomycetota > Actinomycetes > Micromonosporales > Micromonosporaceae > Micromonospora > Micromonospora sp. RTBAU3-60. The sequence goes on from NZ_JBUEGB010000001.1 coordinate 324,602, forward strand.
CGTGATCAGCGACAGCGAGTCACCCGGCTGGACGGTGTAGGTCGCGCCGCCCGACGCCGGCGCGGTACGCCGGTGGCTGCGGGTGGCCGGCTGGTCGCTGCGGGACGGCCCCTTCTTCGTCACCTTCTTGTGCGGCTTCGGGGAGCCGGCGTCCTTGGTGGAGTAGTGCCTGGTGGAGCCGCCCTTCTTGCCGCAGACCGGCCAGGCGCCGATGCCCTGTCCGTCGAGGACCTTCTCGGCGACGGCGATCTGCTCGCTGCGGCTGGCCAGGTCGGCGCGGCTGGCGTACTTCTGGCCGCCGTAGCCGTTCCAGGTGCTCTTCGAGAACTGGAGGCCGCCGTAGTAACCGTTGCCGGTGTTGATGTGCCAGTTGCCGCCGGACTCGCACTGGGCGATGGCGTCCCAGTTCACGCTGGACGCGCTGGCCGGCGCGGCCGGCCCGAGGATGGCGGCGGCGCCGGTGGCGGCACCGACGACGAGCGCCCCGACGGCGACGCGACGCTGCGTGGCCCGCCGGTGGCGTGCGACGTATTCAGTTGCCATGTTGGTTTCCTCCACGCCGACGAGGTGAGCTGTCGGGTTCGGGCCGAGGAGCCCGGCCGCCGGAAGGGCGGCTTCACCCCGAGGTGTCGAGCACCGAGGAACATGTGGGTCCCCCGCTCCCGCCTGAGGTCCAGTGACCGACGGGCCGGCGGCGGGATTAGGCGTTGCCGGCCCGTGGTGTCCGCGATCGCGAACGCAGTCGACGTTAGGGACGGATTCGGACGATCGCCCACTTCTTGTGAAGTTCTTCACCCAGCCGGGCGAAGGCCGCACCGTACGAGTTGCGCGACGTCCACAGGTGCCTTACAAGCGGCCGTCAGTAGGTCAGGCCGAAGCCCTGCGGGAAAAGCGGAACCTGCCCGTCACCGGCGTTGATGGGCTGCTGGTCAACGGAGTTCATCCAGGTCATCGGCAGTTTTCCGGTCGGCGCGTACCCGCCGAAGAGGACGTCGGCGACGCCGGCGCCCTCGGTGCCGGGCAGCCAGGAGGCGAGCAGCGCGGCCCAGTTCGGCAGCTCGCCGGCGACGTCCAGCGGCCGGCCGGAGACCAGCACCACGATCACGGGTACGCTGGCGTTGCGCAGGGTCGCGATGGTGCGCAGGTCGTCCCGGTCCAGGCTCATGGCACCGGTCCGGTCGCCCTGGCCCTCGGCGTACGGTGTCTCGCCGACCACGGCGATCGCGGCGCGGTAGCTGCTGTTGATGCCGGTGCCGCGCTGGTTGTAGGTGACCGTCGTGGTCGGACCGACGGCGGCGCGGATGCCCTGGAGGATGCTGGTGCCGGGGGTGATGTTGCCCGACGAGCCCTGCCAGGAGATGGTCCAGCCACCGCTCTGGTTGCCGATGTTGTCGGCGTTCTTGCCGGCCACGAAGATCTTGTTGTTGTCCCGGGCCAGCGGCAGGATCCCGGCGGAGTTCTTCAGCAGCACCTGGGACTCGCGGACGGCCTGCCGGGCGAGCGCCCGGTGCGCCGCGCTGCCGACCGTCGGGGTCCAACTCCGATCCGTGTACGGCCGCTCGAAGAGGCCCAGCTCGAACTTCTTGGTGAGGATCCGCCGGTTGGCGTCGTCGATCCGGCTCATCGGCACGTGCCCGTTCTGCACCTCGGCGCGGAGGGTGCTGATGAACGTCTTCCAGGCGGTCGGGACCATGACCATGTCGATGCCGGCGTTGATCGCCGTGGTGACCTCGGCGGCGGTGAAGCCGGCGCTGCCGTCGATCTGGTCGATGCCGTTCCAGTCGGAGACGACGAAGCCGGAGAAGCCCAGCTCTCCCTTGAGGACAGTGGTGATCAGGTACTGGTTGCCGTGCAGCTTCACGCCGTTCCAACTGCTGTAGGAGATCATCACCGCGCCGACGCCACGCTGCACCGCCGCCTGGAACGGGGGCAGGTGGACGGCCCGTAGTTCGGCCTCGCTGAGCTGGGTGTTCCCCTGGTCGTCGCCGCCGGTGGTGCCGCCGTCGCCGACATAGTGCTTGGCGGTGGCGAGCACCGAGGTGGGCCCGCCGAGGGTGTCACCCTGCAGGCCGGTGACCAGGGTGGACATGCTCGACGGCAGGTCGGGGGTCTCACCGAAGGACTCGTAGGTGCGGCCCCAGCGGTCGTTGCGGGCGACGCAGAGGCAGGGCGCGAAGTCCCAGTCGACGCCGGTGCCGGCGACCTCCTCGGCCACGGCCTGGCCGATCTGCTGCACCAGGGCCGGGTCGCGGCTGGCGCCGAGGCCGATGTTGTGCGGGAAGATCGTCGCCCCGTACACGTTGTTGTGCCCGTGCACGGCGTCGACGCCGTAGATCATCGGAATGGCGAGCGGGGTGGCGAGGGCGGCCCGCTGGAAGCCGTCGTACATGTCCGCCCAGGCGGTGGCGGTGTTCGGCGTCGGCGCGGAGCCGCCACCGGAGAGGACCGAACCGAGCCGGTAGGTGGTGAGGTCGCTCGCCGTGACCGAGCCGCGCTCGGCCTGGGTCATCTGGCCGATCTTCTCGTCCAGGGTCATCCGGGAGAGCAGATCGGCGACGCGGGTGGTGACCGGCAGCGTGGGGTCCTGGTACGGGTAGCCGGCGGCAGCGGCCGGGGCGGGCGCGGCCACGGCGGTGACCGCGACGACGAGGAGGGCGAGGCCGAGGGGGCGGTGGCGGATCACGGGTCGCTCCTTTCGAAGGAACGTGAAGGCCGTTCACCAGAACCCTAGGCCAGCGGGACATTGATCGACACCACTGCGTTCGTCACCCTGCGCGAAAAGTCCTCGCGGTTGCCGGAGCGGGCGCGCGCCGCCCCGGCACCGACTACGGTGGCGAGGTCCGGCACGGTCGCCGGGCCCGGGGCGCACGCAGGCGGAGATACATGACTGACTACGGACACGAGCTGGCCTTCGGCGGCTTCCTCACCCCCACCGCCGGCCAGTTCGCGCAGGTGGTGTCGCTGGCCAAGCTCTGCGAGCAGGTCAACCTGGACCTGGTCACGTTCCAGGACCACCCCTACCAGCCGGGCTTCCTGGACACCTGGACGCTGATGTCCTACCTGGCCGCGGCGACCAGCCGGATCCGGTTGGCCGGCAACGTGCTCAACCTGCCCCTGCGCCAGCCGGTGGTGCTGGCGCGCAGCGTGGCCAGCCTGGACCTGCTCACCGGCGGCCGGGTCGAGCTGGGTCTCGGCGCGGGGGCGTTCTGGGAGGCGATCGAGGCGGTCGGCGGTCGGCGGCTCAGCCCCGGCGAGGCTGTGGACGCCCTGGACGAGGCGATCCGGGTGATCCGCGAGGTCTGGGACGCCGGGCGGCGGGACATGGTCCGGGTCGACGGCGCGTACTACCGGGTGGTCGGGGCGAAGCGGGGACCGGCGCCGGCCCACCCGGTGGAGATCTGGGTCGGCGCGTACAAGCCCCGGATGCTGCGGCTGGTGGGGCGGGCGGCGGACGGCTGGCTGCCGTCGCTGTCGTACCTGCCCAAGGGGTCGGCCGAGCTGCCGGGGCTGAACACGCTGATCGACGAGGGCGCCGAGGCCGCCGGGCGGGACCCCCGGTCGGTCCGCCGGCTGCTGAACATCAATGGCCGGTTCACCCGCTCCTCCACCGACTTCCTCGCCGGGCCACCGGAGCAGTGGGTGGAGGAGCTGGCCGGACTGGCGCTGGACCACGGCATCTCCACCTTCATCCTGGGCGCCGACGACCCCACCGCCATCCAGCTCTTCGCCCGGGAGGTGGCGCCCGCGCTGCGCGAGCTGGTCGCCGCGGAGCGCGCCGAGCCGGGCACCCGGGCCAGCGCGGTGGCGGAACAACGCGAGGCGATCGAGGCCGGCGGGTCGACCACGCTCACGGTCACCCCCACCCCCGATCCCGGGGTACGGCTGACCGACCACCAGCTGTGGGACGAGTCCACCCGCCCGGTCGCCCCGCGGGCGCCGGCCGGGCACGTCTACACCCCGCACGGGCAGGCCGTCGGCGCGCACCTCGTCGACGTGCACGACCACCTGCGCCAGGAGTTGGCACAGGTGCGCGACCTGCTGGAACAGGTCAAGCGGGGGGTGGTCTCGGCCGGTGCCGCCCGGGCCGTGCTCAACCAGATGACCATGCGGCAGAACAACTGGACGCTAGGGGCGTACTGCGCCGCGTACTGCACGGTGGTCACCCAGCACCACGGGCTGGAGGACAACTCGATCTTCCCGCACCTGCGGCGGTCCGACCCCGGGCTGGGCCCGGTGCTGGACCGGCTGGAGGCGGAGCACGTGGTGATCCACGATGTCGTGGAGGGCGTGGACCGGGCCCTGGTCGACCTGATCCGCAACCCGGGCGACTTCACCGAGGTCCAGAAGGCGGTGGACATCCTCACCGACACCCTGCTGTCGCACCTGTCGTACGAGGAGCAGAACATCGTCGAGCCACTGGCCCGCCACGGCTTCTACGCCGGCCAGATCTGACCGCCGGCGGCCGCCGCCACGGGGCCGTCGGCCATCCCAACCACTGACCAATTTTCGCGTTAGCGCAGGTCAGATGGGCCGAGCTACGGTGGGCGGCAGAGGTGATGGCAATGGTCACGATCTATGTCGACCTGTCCTACCACGACTGGGACCGGGTGAAGGGCGAGTTCGACTGGGGGGCCGTCCGCCGGGCCACCTCCCCGGTCCTGTGCCTGCGGGCCACCTACGGCGATCCGCAGGGCTATCACCCGCCCAGCCCCCACGTCAGCGAGATGGCGCACGGTGCGGCCAGCGCCGGCTTCGACGTGATCGGCGGCTACCACAACCTGATCCGGGGCGATCAGGCCAGCACCAACCGGCAGGTCGACTACCTGCGGAGCACCCTCGACGGGATCGGGGCGGTGTGGGCGATGCTCGACGTCGAGCGCTACCCGGAGCTGGTCGCCAACGGACTGTGGCCGCGCTTCGACGACGTACGCCGGTTCGTGGACCGCTGGCACGCCGTCGACCAGCGGGTGCTGGCGATCTACCTGCCGAAGTGGAACTGGGACGGGAACCTCGGCCGGCCCGACCTCCGGCCGCTCAACGCACCCCTGGTCGCCAGCGACTACGGCAGCAACCCCACCGGCGCGCCCGCTGCCGTCTACGCGCAAGGTGGTGGGGACGGCGGCCCGGGCTGGGCCGCGTACGGCGGGGTGACCCCGTCGATCTGGCAGTACGGGTCGAACGTCGCCTGCCCCGGCGCGTCCGGACAGACCGACTGCAACGCATACCGTGGCACGCTCGCCCACCTGCGGGCCCTGTTGACGAAGGACGACACCATGACCCCCGCCGAATTCTCCGCGATCCTGTCCGACCCGGCTGTCGCCGCGAAGATGCGCGCGCTGCCCTGGCAGTACATCGGTGGCGGCATCCCCGCGGGCATGTCGACGCTGAACGTGCTCAACGACCTCTACCAGACCACCCATGCCGCCCCGACCGCCGCCGCGATCGCCGCGGCGACCGTGCAGGCACTTGGCGGGCAGGCCCCGGCCGATGCCGCCGCCGCCATCGTGGCCGCGATCGGCAAGGACCGGGCGGCGGCACTCGCCGCGGCCCTCACCGCAGCCACCCAGTAGCGACGGCGGTGGTCTCCGTCGGCCGCGACGGGGCTGCCGCGGCCGACGGAGGCGGCGGGCGCTACAGCGTACGGGCCAGCCGGTCGGCGAGGATGCGGGTGAACCGGGCCGGGTCGGCCAGCTCCCCGCCCTCGGCGAGCAGCGCCATCCCGTACAGCAGCTCGGCGGTCTCGGTGAGGGCGGTCTGGTCGCCGCCCTGCTCGTGGGCCTTGCGCAGCCCGGTGACCAGCGGGTGGGTCGGGTTGAGCTCCAGGATCCGCTTGACCCGGGGCACCTCCTGGCCCATCGCCCGGTACATCTTCTCCAGCGTCGGCGTCATGTCGTGCGCGTCGCCGACCACGCAGGCCGGCGAGGTGGTCAGCCGCGAGGAGAGCCGGACCTCCTTGACGCTGTCGGTCAGCGCGCCGCTCATCCAGCTGAGCAGGTCGGCGTACTCCTGCCGCTCGGCCTCGGCCTTCTCCTTCTCCTCGTCGGTCTCCAGGTCGACCTGCCCCTTGGCGACCGAGCGCAGGGTCTTCCCGTCGTACTGGCCGACGCGCTCGACCCACACCTCGTCGACCGGGTCGGTGAGGATCAGCACCTCGAAGCCCTTGGCGCGGAACGCCTCCAGGTGCGGCGAGTTCTCGATGGTGGCCCGGTTCTCGCCGGTGGCGTAGTAGATCTCGGTCTGGCCGTCCTTCATCCGCTCCACGTAGTCGCGCAGGGTGGTCAGCTCGGCCGGGTCGTGGGTGCTGGCGGCCCGGACCAGGTCCAGCAGCGCCTCGGTGTTGTCCGGGTCCTCGAGCAGCCCCTCCTTGACCACCGCGCCGAACTCACTCCAGAAGGTGCGGTAGGTCTCCGCCGACATCTCCTTGAGGGTGGCGAGGACCTTCTTGACCAGGCGGCGGCGCACGGCGCGGATCTGCCGGTCCTGCTGGAGGATCTCCCGGGAGATGTTCAGCGACAGGTCGTGCGCGTCCACCACGCCCTTGACGAAGCGCAGGTAGTTGGGCATCAGCGCATCGCAGTCGTCCATGATGAAGACGCGCTTGACATAGAGCTGCACGCCGCGACGGCCCTGCGGGGAGAACAGGTCGAGCGGGGCGTGCGAGGGCAGGAAGAGCAGCGCCTCGTACTCGAACGTGCCCTCGCCGCGCATGTGGATGGTCTCGAGGGGATCGGCCCAGTCGTGGGCGACGTGCCGGTAGAACTCCTTGTACTCGGCCTCGTCGACCTCGTCCCGGGAGCGGGCCCAGAGCGCCTTCATCGAGTTGAGGGTCTGCTCCTCGCGGGTGGTGGCGCCGTCCTCACCCGACCGCTCGACGGTCATCCGGATCGGCCAGGCGATGAAGTCCGAGTACCGCTTGACGATCTCCCGGATCGTCCACTCGGCGGTGTAGTCGTGCAGGTTGTCCTCGGCGTCGGCCAGCTTGAGATGCAGGGTGACCGAGGTGCCCTGCGGGGCGTCGTCGACCGACTCGACCGAGTAGGTGCCCTCGCCGGTGGACTCCCAGCGGGTGCCCCCGCCCTGCCCGGCGCGGCGGGTCAGCAGGGTGACCTTGTCGGCCACCATGAAGGTGGCGTAGAAGCCGACGCCGAACTGGCCGATCAGCTCCTGGGAGGCGGCGGCGTCCTTGGACTCGCGCAGCTTGCGCAGCAGCTCGGCCGTGCCGGACTTGGCGATGGTGCCGATCAGCCCGATCACCTCGTCGCGGGACATGCCGACGCCGTTGTCCCGCACGGTCAGCGTGCGGGCCTCCTTGTCGACCTCGATCTCGATGTGCAGGTCGGCGGTGTCGACCTGCAGGTCCTTGTCGACCAACGACTCCAGCCGCAGCTTGTCCAACGCGTCGGAGGCGTTCGAGATCAGTTCGCGCAGGAAGACGTCCTTGTTCGAGTAGATCGAGTGCACCATCAGCTGGAGCAGCTGACGGGCCTCCGCCTGGAACTCCAACGTCTCGACCCGGTCGCTCACACCGACTCCCTTCCATGTCGCGGGCCTTCCGGCGGAAAGGATACGAGGCGTGCGCATCCGGCCACCGCAGGGTGGCGGATTCCAGCTGGTCCAACCAGTTGACGGGTTGATGTGTCGGGGACCACACTGCTGTCATGGCCTTCGCCCCGGTCCCCCGCGCCTCGGTCTCCGACCACGTCTTCGGCCAGCTCCGCGACGCCATCGTCAGCGGCCGTTACCGGCCCGGCGAGACGCTGCCCGGCGAGCGGGAGCTGGCCGCCGCCTTCGAGGTCAACCGGCACGCCGTCCGGGAGGCACTGCGCCGGCTCCAGCAGCTCGGGCTGCTCCGGGTCAGCCAGGGCGGCGCGACCCGGGTGCTCGACTGGCGGGTGCACGCCGGGCTGGACCTGGCGCTGTCGCTGGCCCGGTCAGGCGACGTACTCCCGGTCGAGACGCTGGTCCGCGACATGCTGGAGATGCGGGCCTGCGTCGGGATCGACGCGGCCAGGCTCTGCGCCGAACGCGGCGACCCGGCGATCACCGCGGAAGTGGTCCGGGCCGCCGAGGAGTACGCGGCGCTCGCTCCCGACCTGCCCCGGATGCACGACGCCGACATCGCCATGTGGCGGTTGATCGTCACCGGCTCCGGCAACACCGCCTACCTGCTGGCCTTCAACAGCCTGGTGGCGGGCGCGCTCGCGGTGGACGACGTGCCGCTGGACGGCCGGGCCGCCGAACTGCTCGACGTCGCCGGCCACCGCCGGCTCGCCGCCGCCATCGCGGCCGGCCAGGGCGCGGCCGCCGCCCGGCACGCCCGGGCCCTGCTGACCGCCCCGGTCACCACCCCCACCACCCCGTCCGAAAAGGAAGCCCGAGCATGATCCCCGCCGTGCTCTACGCCGTCCCGGCGTTCCTGCTGCTGATCATCATCGAAGCGGTCTCCTACCGGCTCCTGCCCGACGACGACGAACGCGGCTACGAGCTGCGCGACACCACCACCAGCCTGTCCATGGGCCTGGGCAGCGTGCTCATCGGCGTCCCGTGGAAGCTGGTCACCGCCGGCGTCTACGCGGCGCTGTGGCTGGTCGCGCCGATCCACCTCTCCCCGACCCACTGGTCGACCTGGGTGCTGCTGTTCTTCGCCGACGACCTCGCCTACTACTCGTTCCACCGGCTGCACCACGAGGTACGCGTGTTCTGGGCCAGCCACGTGGTCCACCACTCCAGCGTCTACTTCAACCTCTCCACCGCGCTGCGGCAGAGCTGGACGCCGATGACCTCGCTGCCGTTCTGGCTGCCCCTGGCGCTGCTCGGCGTACCGCCGTGGATGATCTTCCTGCAGCAGTCGATCAGCCTGCTCTACCAGTTCTTCCTGCACACCGAGCGGATCAACGTCCTACCCCGGCCGATCGAACTGGTCTTCAACACCCCGTCGCACCACCGCGTCCACCACGGCGCCAACACCGAATACCTGGACCGCAACTACGCCGGCATCCTGATCGTCTGGGACCGGCTCTTCGGCACCTTCGAGCCGGAACGGGCCGCGGTCCGGTACGGGCTGACCAAGAACATCAACACCTACAACCCGCTGCGGGTGGCCACCCACGAGTTCGCCGCGATCTGGGCCGACGCCCGGGCCGCCCGCACCTGGCGGGACCGGCTCGGCTACGTCTTCGGCCGGCCCGGCTGGCAGCCGGCCCGGTGAGGCGCCCCTGGCTGCCCCTGTTCGGGGCCGTCGCCGCGATCGAGCTGGCCGGCGTCGCGGTCGACTCCACCGCGATCCAGTGGCTGGCCAAGCCGCTGCTGGCGCCGCTGCTGCTGGCGTACCTGTGGGACCGGCGGCGACGGGTGGACCCGGTGGCGGTCGGGCTGGTCGCCGCCACCGCCGGGGACGTGGCCCTGCTGGTGCCGGGACAGGCCGCGTTCCTGGCCGGCATGGGCTGCTTCCTGGTCACCCAGCTGGCGTTCCTCACCGCGTTCGTCCGGCACCGCCGGCCGCCGGCCCCGGCGATGCTGGCGTACGTGGCGCTCTGGGCGGTCGCCAACGCGCTGCTCTGGGGCGCGCTGGGACCGCTGCGGCTGCCCGTGCTCGGCTACAGCCTGGCGCTGTCGCTGATGGCTACCGCCGCGACCGGGGTGTCCCGGCGGGTGGCGGCCGGCGGGGCACTCTTCCTCGGCTCGGACCTGCTGATCGGGTTGGACGCGGCCGGCGTCCACCTGCCCGGGCACGGTCTGCTGGTGATGACGACCTACATCGCCGCGCTGCTGCTCATCACCACGGGCTGGGCGGCGGCTCCGACCACCGCCGACCGCCACCCGTCCGCGATCGGGCCAGCCCTGGCTTGATCCACTCCACGTCGCGCAGGTGGCGGTGTCCCCGCCGGACGGATACCGCCACATCGCGTATCTTGCGTCGGTCCCGACCGGCGGCGGCCTAGCCGTCCGACTGGCGGCCGGGCCAGGCTGCGAAAGGCTAGGGCGGACGCTCAGTCCCACCAGAACGACCAGTGGTCGGTGGGCGCCTGCCGGCGGGCGACGTCGTACACGTCGCCGAGAATCTGTTCCAGGTCGTCGCAGTAGGACAACTGCTCGATGGCGCAGGTCGCGGCGGTGAGCGGGTCGCGCGGTGGACGGGTGACGGCCAGTTCCAGGTTGTCGACGCAGGGGTGGTACAGCTCGGCGCCCCAGGCCTTCTCCCAGTGCCGGAGCACGAACACGTGGTCCGCGTAGTGCAGGTCCGGGTGCGAGGGGCCGCCCATCCAGTTGTTCATGATCGCCATGAGTCCCGGCACCAGGGCGAGCACCTCGTGGCCGGCCGCCGCCGGCACCAGCAGCACGTCGGTGGGCGGGTACGAACCGGCCTGGCGCCGGATCCCGGGCGGAATCTCCCCGAGCGGATCGATGGCCTCGGCGACCCGCGCCGGGTCGAACTCGGCTCGGCGTTCCTCCTGCCACGCCATCTGCGGGTCAGCGGAATCGTCGTCCTCGACGATCCACTCCCGCTTGGATCGGATGATCAGCGCCATCCGCTCCGCCGGGTCGACCTCGCGCAGGGCGATCAGCCAGGCGGGTCCCTGGTGCCGGCGGCACCAGTCGTACGTCCCCTCGGCCGCAGTGCCGGCCGTCCAGCCCAGCACCGGCCAGAGACCCGTACGGGGGTGCTCGGCCCGCAACGCCCGCCAGACCCGGTCGTGTTCGCCCTCCGGAAATGTTCCGCTGACCAGCGGCAAACCGGCGGCCGTCTCGGCGAACTCGATCCCGTCCAGGGAACGGAGCAGCGTCTTCACACGCAGGAGAGTACGAAGATTGCCGCCCTCGGCCGAGCGAGTATCAACCGGAGTTCATGGCGCCGGCGCATCAGCCGTTCACTGGGCCTGTTCGGTGAGTTCGGCGCCCGTGAGGTCGGCGAGGTACGCGTCGAGCTGCGCGACGATCTCCTCGGCGGTGAGGTGACCGGCGAGGGCGTGGACCGTGAGCCCGTCGACGACCGCGTGCATGCGGCGGGCCAGTGTCTCGACGTTCTGCCCGGTCTGCGCCAGCGCGTCGCGATCGGCGAGATCCTGGACGAGCCGCAGGCACAGCTCGTACATGCCGGTGAAGTGGCGGCGCTGGACCCGGGCGAGCTCGGGGTCGCCGAGGCCGAGGGCGAGGAAGGCGAAGGCGATCGAGTCCTCGGTGCGGCGCGTCTCGTCGACCGGCATGGTCTCCAGCAGGATGGCGCGGACCGCGTGGACCGGGTCGCCGGTGTGCCGCAGTGCCTGGATCCGCTCGGTCACCTGCTCGATGACCTGCTCGCAGGCGAAGGCGAGCAGCTCGGCGCGGGTGGAGAAGTAGTGGCGCAGCGCGCCGGAGGACCAACCCGAGGCGGCGGCCACTGATCGGATGGAGATCCCGTCCACCCCGTCACGGGCGATGACCTGCCAGACGGCGGCGGCCAGCTCGCGGCGGCGCTGGTCGTGGTCGACGATCTTCGGCACTTGATGATTATCGCACGCTCGTGTAAAAATGGAAATGACACACTCGTGTGATAAAACGGAGGGTCGGCCGTGCTGGCGTTGATCGTCGCCTGCGAGATCGCGTTCTGGGTCCTACTCCTGCTCGGCCTCGCCACTCGCTATCTGCTGCGCGCCCGGAAGCTCAGCACCGTCCTGCTGATCTGCGTGCCGCTCGTCGACGTGCTGCTGCTGGCCGCCTCCGTCCTCGACCTGCGCCGCGGCGCGGACGCCGACACCGCCCACGGCCTCGCCGCGATCTACCTCGGAGTCTCGGTCGCCTTCGGTGGCCAGATGCTCCGCTGGGCCGACGAGCGGTTCGCGCACCGGTTCGCCGGCGGACCCAGCCCCAAGCGGCCGCGGAAGACCGGGCTCGAGCACGCCGCCCACGAACGGCGGCAGTGGCTGCGGCATCTCCTGGCGTACGCGGTCGCCGCGGCCGTCATGGGGCTCTTCACCCTGCTCGTCGGGGACACGCGGGTGGCGGCGATGTGGGGGCCGATGGGCGGGTGGGGCATCGTCCTGATCATCGATTTCCTGATCTCGTTCAGTTACACGCTCGCGCCCCGCAAAGCGAAGTCCTGACCGAAGGCGCGGGCGGGCTCGGGGCCGACCCACGAGGTGCTCAGCCGTGCGTCCGGCGTGGGGTGGCCTGGCGAAGGTGGACCAGCACCGCGAGGACACGGCGGTGGTCCTCGTCGGACGCGGCCAGGTCGAGCTTGGCCATGATGGAGCTGACGTGCGCCTCCACCGTGCGCTCGGTGAGCCACAGCCGGCGGGCGATCCCCACGTTCGTACGCCCCTCGGCCATCAGCGCGAGGATCTCCCGCTCCCGCGCGGTGAGGGTGCTGAGCGGGTCGTCCGGCGGCCGGCGGCCGATGAGCCGGGTGACCACCTCCGGGTCGAGCGCCGACCCGCCCGCGGCCACCCGTCGCAGGGCGTCGAGAAAGTCGTCGACGTCGAGCACCCGGTCCTTGAGCAGGTAGCCGAACCGTCCGCTGGCCACCAGGTCCACCGAGTGCCGGGTCTCGATGTGCTGGGAGAGCAGCACGATGCCGAGCTGCGGATGGCGGGTGCGGATCTCGCGGGCCGCCCGCGCGCCGTCGTCGGTGTGGTCGGGCGGCATCCGTACGTCGATGACGGCCAGGTCGGGCTGGGCCGCGTCGGTGACGGCCAGCAGGCTCGGCGCGTCGACCGCCTTGCCGACCACCTCGTGGCCGGCGTCGACGAGCAACCGGGCCAGCCCTTCCCGGAACAGCGCCGAGTCCTCGCCGATCACGATCCGCACGGCAGCACCGCCTCGACGAGAGTCCCGTCGCCGGGTCGGCCGGCCACGGTGAGCGCGCCCCCGGCGGCGGCCACCCGGTCGGTGATGCCCGCCAGGCCACCGCCCGGTCGTACGCACGCCCCGCCCACGCCGTCGTCGCGGATCGTCACCCTCAGCCGACCGTCGGTGTGCGACACCCGCAGGTGGACGCTGGTGGCGGCGGAGTGCTTGACCACGTTGGCCAGCGCCTCGCTGGCCACGTAGTAGGCGGTGGTGGCCAGCTCCTCGGGCACCGGCTCGCCGCCGATGTCGAGCGTGACGGGCAGCGGCACGCCGCGGACCAGCATCGTCAGCGCGTTGGTCAGCCCCTCGTCCAGGCTGGACGGGCGCAGCCCGTGGGCGATCTGGCGCAGCTCGGCGACCGCGGTGCCCAGTTCGGCGACTGCCTGGTCGAGCAGGCCGGCGACGTCAGTCTCGGGCAGGTGCCGCTGGGCGAGGCGCAGCGCCATGCCGAGGGAGACGAGCCGCTGCTGGGCACCGTCGTGCAGGTCGCGTTCCAGCCGCACCCGCTCGGCGTACCCGGCGCGCAGCAGCCGCGCCCGGCTGGCCTCCACGTCGCGCAGCGCCCGGCGTAGCTGCAACCGCAGCCGCACCACCTCGACGAGCAGGGCACAGGCGTCGGCCAGCTCGCGCATCAGCTCACGGGTGGTGGCCTCGCCGCGCACGAGGACGCCGATCTGCTGGCCACCCAGCCGGATGGCGACCGCGTCGTCCGCCGGCTCGAAGCCGGCCCCGGTCGCGGTGACCAGTTCGTCCGTGCCCGGCATCCGATATCCGACCCGCAGCTGCGGATCACGCAGCGCCTGGCGCAGCGCGGCTTCGAGCCGCTCCGGCGCCGCCTCTCCGGCGTGCATCCGGTCCCGGAGGTCCTCGATCGCCGCGAGCGCCGCCCGGCGGGCGGGATAGAGCCGACGGTCCACCCGGCGCTGCAACCGCACCCGCAACGGGGACAACGCCAGCGCGCAGACGGCGGTGGCCCCGGCCGCGGCCACCGGCGACGACCGACCCGCCACGACGCCGACGACGATTGTGGCGGCCGTGTAGAACGCCAGCAGCGCGGCGGTGACCAGGCCGTAGGTGACGGTGGCGCTCAGCGCCTTGTCCACGTCGTACAGGTCGTGGCGGAGGATGCCGACCGTGGTCGCCGCCGGGATCGCGATCAACGTGGCGGCGAGCCCGCCCACGGCGAGCTCCGGCCCGTCGAGCAGCAGGTAGCTCAGCCAGCACAGCAGCAGCGTCGCGGGGAGGAACAGCGCGCCGAGCGCGAACCACTTCAGCTGCGCCCGGCGTTCCGGGTCGGTGGCCCGCCGATACCGCACGACCATCGCCGTCGCGGACGCGACGAGCAGGGCGAGCAGCGCGGGCAGCAGCGCGAACACGATCGGTTGCAGCACCCGCCACAGCGCCGGTGGCGGGGTGCCGAAGGCGTGGTCGACGCCCGCGAACGGCGCCGGGAACGGGGCGGGGTCGAGACCGGCGAGCACGATGAACGCGGCCGGCACCGCCACGATGCCGGCCGCAGTCACCCGCCAGCGGCGCCCGGGCAGCAGCCGCCCGTCGGGAAAGAACAGCATGAGCAGCGCCGCCGGCACGTAGTTGAGCATCCAGTGCCCCTGGCTCGCGGTGGCCAGGAGCGGCGACACCGGCAACGCTTCCGGGCGGTGCGCGATGACGTACGCGTACATGTCGGTCCCGGCGATCCAGATCGAGAGCAGCCCGAAGAGGGTGAGCAGCGCCCCGATCACGTTGGCCGGACGCTTCGTCGCGATCAGCACGCCCAGGACCACGGAGGCCGAGGCGAGCAGACAGGCGATCGCGAAGTAGCCGACCTGACCGGCGTCGGCACCGAGGGTCAGCAGCCAGCCACCCGCGCCGACGAGCGCGGCGGCGAGCGCCGCCATGCCGTACGCAACCAGCCGCGGCAGGGTCATGGGCTCACGGTAAGCCCTCCACCACAGTGGCGGATGCGTGCCAGCACGGAGATCGCTTCCGTGCCTCCCCGCAGGCCGGATCCCGAGCCCGCCCCGATGCCCGCCGGCGGCCCGCGGACCAACACTTCTGGCCAGGACATCCGCTCAAGGAGGGCAATCGTGAGACATACCCGTACCTTCACCGTCGGTCTCGTGCTCGCCGGCCTGCTCGGCCTCAGCGACGTGGCCACCTGGCTCTTCGGCGTGGGCGGCCCGGGCCAGCCGCCGGTCGCGGCGGCGGCGGTCATCACGCTGCTCGGCGCGCTCACCCTCGCCGGCACCTGGCTCGCCTGGCGCGGCCGGCGCGGTGGCCTGGTGGCGGTGGTCGTGAGCCGGATCCTGTCCGGGCTCGCCATGCTGCCGGCGTTCGGGGACGACACCATCTCCACCGCCAACGAGGTTCTCCTCGGCGTCGGTCTCGCGGTCACCGTGGCCGCCCTCGCGCTGATCTGGCCGGGCCTGCGCCGGCCTGCGGTGGCCGCGTCATGACCGCCATCCTCGACCGTGAGGTCGGGGTCGCCCCGACCGACGGGCTGCGCCGCGTCGGCACCGCCACCGCCATGCTGCTCGCTCCGTGGGGGTTCGTGGTGGCCAACGTCGGCTACGCCTGGGCCACCCGCGACGGCGGCAGCGACGCGACCGGCGCGGACAGCCTCGCGCTCGCTGCCGCGCATCCGACGCCAGTGCGGGTGGGGGCCATCGCGGCCATGCTCGGCTGCCTGCTCATCGTCCCGGCCACGCTCGGCGCCATTGGCTTCACCCGGCACCGGGCGAACCGACTCGGCCTCATCGGCGGGTCACTCATGATCGCCGGGTACGTGGCGTACTTCGGCGCCGTGATGAGAGGTCTGGTCGACCTGGCCATGGCCGAGCGGGGTGGCCCCACCGGCGACTACGCCGCCGTGTTGGACGCCGCCAGCGAGGCCGCGATCCCGTGGCTGCTGCTCTTCGTGGCCGGGAACCTGCTCGGCACGCTGTTGCTCGGCATCGCCCTGCTGCGCGCCCGGACCGTACCGGCCTGGGCCGCGGCCGCGATCTGCTGCTGGCCGGTGTTGCACGTGACCGGCCTGATCGCCGGCACCGAGTGGTTCGAGGTCGCCGGCGCCACGCTCCAGGCCGTCGGCTTCGCCGCCCTCGCGCTACGGGTGGCACGGACCGGCTGACCCACCGGCTGGGCGGGGCCCGACCACCGCCGGACCAGCCCTGGATTGTGATTCAAGGTCGCGCAGGTTGCGGTATCCGCCCCGTGTCGGATACCGCAACCTGCGCGACCCGGAGTCGGTCGGGCGCCGAGGACGGCAGCGGCTACCGTCGGAGGCTGATGCCGGCACCCGCCGGCGGCCTGTCGGGCAGCAGCCCACCGCCGGACCCTTGGTGATCATGCTCTGCCGCCGGTGGCCGGCCGGGGCCTTGGCCTTTCCGCACGACGACGAACTGGCCCATCATGCCGCGGTCCTCGTGCCGCAGGACGTGGCAGTGGAACATGTACGGGACGTCCGGGTCGGCGTAGTCGGAGAAGCGGAGAATCAGTCGGGCCGTGGTGCCGGGCGCCACGTAGATCGTGTCCTTCCAGCCTGACAGTTCGGGTCCCGGGCGGCGGCCGGCGACCCCGAGGACGGCGAACTGGACGTCGTGCACGTGGAAGTTGTGCGGGGTGTTGCCGGGGTTGGTGACCTCCCATATCTCGGTGGTGTCCACCTCGACGGCCTCGTCGATCCGGCTCATGTCCATCTTCTTGCCGTTGATGTTGGAGCCGCCCAGCCGGAACGTGCGGGTCTTCCTGGCGTCGGCGGCGCCGAGGTCGGGCGCGTCCGCGAGGCGTTCGGGCAGCGCCGGTGAGGTGGTGAGGCTGTCGGCGGCCCGCAGTTGCAGGACGTCGAAGGTGTCGTCGCCGCCGGCGAACCGCTCGTTCCAGAAGTCGGTGCCCAGGTCCGGTGGGTAGCTGCGCAGCACGGCGTGCTCGCCCGCCCGCATACGCACGACGATCTCGGCCCGCTCACCAGGCGAGAGACGCACCCGGTTGGTGCGGTACGGAGCGGGCAACAGGCCACCGTCGGTGGCGATCAGCGAGAAGTCGCGGTCGTCGTGCATCCCGAAGTCGTAGACGCGGGCGTTGGAGCCGTTGAGAATCCGCAGCCGGATCAGTTCGGTGGTGACGTCGTGGTAGGCGCCGATGGTGCCGTTGGTGAGGATGGTGTCGCCGAGGAAGCCGACGGGGCTGAACGTCGGATCCCCGTCGTGGAATTGGCCGTCGCCGTCGAAGGAGCTGTCCTGCACTATCAGCGGCACGTCGTCCACGCCGTACCTCGACGGCAGGCCGAGGGTGGCGGTCCTGGCATCGTCGAGGATGAACATGCCGGCCAGGCCGCGATGGACGTGGGCGGCGGTCGAGCCGTGCAGGTGTGGGTGGTACCACGTGGTGGCGGCCGGTTGATCGATCTGCCAGTGGGGGCTCCAGGTCTCGCCGGGTTCGACCATCTGGTGCGGGCCGCCGTCCATCGCCGCGGGCAGGTGCTGGCCGTGCCAGTGCACCGTGGTGGTCTCGCCGAGTTCGTTGCTGACGTTGATCTGGATCTGCTCGCCCCGCTTGGCGCGGAGCGTCGGACCGAGGTAGGAGCCGTTGAACCCCCAGGTGAGGGTCTTCCGGTCGCCGACGCCGAAGTCGCTGACACCCTCGATGGCGCGCAGGTCGAACACGCGGCGTCCGTCCTCGACGCGGCTGGTGGCCAGCGGGGGGATGGCGAGCGGGCGGACGAAAACCGTCCGGCCGGCGGTGTTGGTGACGGCGTTGGCCCACAGCAGGGCCAGGACCCCGGCAGCGGCGGCGGGGACGAGGAGCGCGATGGCCAGGAATCCACCGAGCCAGCGCGCCAACCGGCGACGCCGTGGCGGCCGTGCGGGCGGGTGGGCCACGGGTTGGCTGGACATCCGGGACATCAGCTCCTGGGTCAGGGTCACCGGCGGATCGCCGGTGCGGCTGTTCGTCAAGCGAAGGTACGGGGCCGCGGGCGCCGTCGGCGTCGGCTGCGGGGATCGTTCGAGATACCGCGGATGCGGTACGCGCAGCGCGTGACCGCCGCGCCGTGCGGCCCTAAACTTGTCCGGTGCGTTCGGGCTGGTGGAGGTGGCTACCGGCGGACGTGACCAGTGCCGGGGTGATGACGGCCGTGATGGTCGTCGCGGCGGCGGAGTCGGACGACTTTCCGGCGCGGCCGGTCGACGCGCCGGTGATCGCGGCGGTGGCGCTGGTCGGGAGCTGGACCGGCGCCGCGCGGCGCGTGCCACGGACCGCGCTCGCGGGCAGCTGCGCGAGCCTGTACGTCGCCCTGTTCTTCGGCGTGCCCGGGTTCTCCCCGGCGCTGGCGCTCGGCGTCCCGTTGTTCGCGGTGGCCTGGGCGGGCTACCTGTGGTGGGGCGTGACGGCGGTCGCCGCCGTCCTGGCCATCGGCGTGCCGTTCCGCCTCCTCGACGCGGGCGCGGAGCCGGTCGGTCAGGTGGCGCTGGCGACCATGTTCGACGTCGCCCTGCTGGCGGTGCTGCTGCTCCTCGGTGACAGCCTGCGCAGCCGCCGGGCCCTGCGGGCCGAGGCGGTCGGGCGGCTGCGGATGGCGGAACAGGAGCACCAGCGGCGCCTCACGGCCGAGCGGCTGCGCGTCGCCCGCGACCTGCACGACGTGCTGTCGCACACGATCGCCGTCGTCAGCATCCAGGCGGGCGTCGCCGCGGAGAGCATCGACAGCCACCCGGTGCGCGCCAAGCAGGCGGTCGAGCTGGTGCGCTCGGCCACCCGGGACGCCATGCTGGACCTGCGCAGCACCATCGCCGTCCTTCGCGAGGACATCGCGGGCGAGACGCGGCGGGGCCCGACGCCGGGGCTCGCCCAGCTGCCGGATCTCGTCGACTCGGTCCGCTCGGACCGGCTCAGCGCCTCGCTCAGCGTCCGGGGCGACGTGGGGCCCCTGCGGCCCGCCGTCGAGCTGGCGATCTACCGGATCGTGCAGGAGTCCCTGACCAACGTGCTGCGCCACGCTCGCGCCACCTCGGTCGCCGTCCTCGTCGAACGCGGCACCGACGAGGTACGGGTCGAGGTGCGGGACGACGGGCACGTTCCCGGCCAATCACCCACCGGCGGGCCGGTTCCGGGATCAGGCCTGCAGGGAATGCTGGAAAGGGCGGGCGCCCTCGGCGGCGCACTGTCCTTCGGCCCGGTCCCGGACCCGCCTCGGGGGTTCGTGGTCGAGGCCCGCCTCCCCACGGGCGACGCCCGATGACGCTCCGGGTCCTGGTCGCCGACGACCAGGAGATGGTCCGGACGGGGCTGCGGACGCTGTGTGAGCACGACGGCGACATCACCGTGGTCGGGGAAGCGGAGAACGGGCAGGTGGCGGTTGCCCTCGCCCGGGAACGTCGCCCCGACGTCATCCTCATGGACATCCGGATGCCGGTGCTGGACGGGCTGGCGGCGACCCGCCGCATCCTCACCGACCGGGACATCGGTCCGGGCGTCCGCGTGCTGGTGTTGACCACGTACGAGCAGGACGAGAACGTCTTCGAGGCAATCCGATCGGGGGCGAGCGGCTTCCTCACCAAGGACGTCAGCCCGACCGAGCTGCGGGCCGCCATTCGAACAGTTGCCGCCGGGCAGGCCCTGCTCTCGCCCAGGGCCACCCGGTCGCTGGTGGAAACGTTCGTGGCGTACCCACCGCACCGGCCCGATCCGCGCCCGCTGGACGTGCTGACCGACCGGGAACGGGAGGTCCTCGCCATGGTCGGCCGGGGCCTGTCCAACCTCGAGATAGCACGCATGCTGTTCCTCAGCCCCGCCACCGTCAAGACGCACGTCAACCGGTCGATGGGCAAACTCGGGGCGCGGGATCGCGCCCAACTCGTGGTGACCGCGTACGAGACGGGCCTCGTCCGCCCCGGGCACCCTGGTTCCGGCGGCCCGGGCTAGGGCCGGGCAGCGAGAGCGCCGTGCGCGGCGTGCCGCCCTGACCGTTCGCTTATCCTGCATGGGGCCGAGAGCACGGGGAGGTGGGGCGTGGCCAGGGAGACCGGACGGAAGCTCATCGCCTCCAACAAGAAGGCGCGGCACGACTACACCATCCTCAAGACGTACGAGGCCGGGATCGTGCTGGCCGGCACCGAGGTGAAGTCGCTGCGCGAGGGGCGGGCGTCGCTGGTCGACGCGTTCGCCCAGGAGCGCGACGGCGAGCTCATGCTGTACGGCCTGCACATCGCCGAGTACGGCTACGGCACGTGGACCAACCACCAGCCGCGGCGCACCCGCAAGCTGCTGCTCAACCGGATCGAGATCGGTCGGATCCTGGAGAAGCTGCGCGAGGGCGGGGTGACCCTGGTGCCGCTGTCGATGTACTTCTCCAACGGCTGGGCCAAGGTCGAGCTAGGCCTCGCCCGAGGCAAGAAGTCGTACGACAAGCGGCAGGCCCTCGCCGAGCGGGACGCCAACAAGGAGATCGCCCGGGAGCTGGGCCGCCGCCTCAAGGGCGCCCGCCCCACCCGCTGACCCCACCCCGCCACGCCCACCCGAACGCGGCCTGGACGCAGGCGGGCCGGGGCCCGGCTCCCCGCTGGGGAAGCCGGGCCCTGGTGACCGGTCAGTCGGTGCAGGACGGTTCGTCGAAGTGCCCCGGGGTGCCCGGGAACGCCGCGCCGGCTCCCTGTTCCTTGTTGTCCCTCGGGTAGACGTAGGACAACTCCAGGAAGGCCGAGGTGCCCGCCGTGGTCACGTCGGAGGCGCTGCGACCCGCGCCGGTGGCCCAGGCCAGCCGGGTGAGGAAGTCCTGCATCGCCGGGCTGTGCTGGCGGACGTCGTTGAACCCGCCGTACGCCGAGTTGCAGTGGGTGAACAGGTTGTAGGCGCCGTTCCAGTCGAAGAGCCGGTCGCCGTTGTTCGGGCCGTTGGCGGTGACGTCGCCCTGGAGCACGTCCCGGTCCCAGCCGCCGTAAATCCAGTCGGTGCCGTGGTGGTGCTGGTTGTCGGCCACCTCGTCGTTGTCCAGGTTCGTCATCTCGAACCAGCGGCACGGGTCGACCGTCCCCGAGGTGAGGTCGACCGGCCAGGCCCCGGCTGCGCAGTTGCCCGGGTAGGAGCCGCGCGGACGGAAGTCCAGCAGGTCGGAGCTGAGCACGGCGGTCACCGCCGGGCCGCTGGTCGCCCCGGCACCGCCGAAGAGGTGGTCGACGTACTGGTCGTGGTCGCCCCGGGCGGCGGCGCTGAACACGCCGTCGACCAGGCACTGCGGGTTGGTCGCGTCGAGCGCCGGGTCGCAGCCCTTGCCGCCCCAGAGCACGTCCGAGCCCTCCCCGCCGAAGACCTGGTCACCGCCGCTGTCGCCGTTGGCGACGTCGTCGCCGAACCCGCCGTGGATGTTGTCCGCGCCGGCCCCGCCGCGGATGAAGTCACCCGCGCCGGCGGTCAGCCCGGCGTGCGGCATCGGCGCCGAGGTGGCGCTGCCGATCCAGGCGTCGCCGTCGGTGTCGTGCAGCAGGTCCACCCGCCGGTCGTAGTCGCCGGCCCGGAACCCGGTGAACGTCTCCTGCGGCACCGACGACAGGGTGATGGTGAAGCCCAGCGCCGCCACGTCGTCGGCGTTGAGGTACTGGTTCACCACGCCGCCCCGGTCGCCCAGGATGGCGTCGGCGCCGTCGTCGCCGTACAGGGTGTCGGTGCCGAGCTCACCGACGAGGTCGTCGTCGCCGGCGCCGCCCCGGATCAGGTCGTCGCCGTCCTGACCCCAGACACCGTCGTTGCCGGCGTCACCGTAGAGCTGGTCGTTGCCGAAGGCGCCGGCCGGCTCGCAGGTGGCCTGGGCGGTGGTGCAGAACCGGGTGGACGAGCCGGGCAGCGCCGGGTCGTGGGTCCGGGCCACCGTGGCGTCGGCCGGCACCGCGCCGGTCGGGTAGCGCTCGGTGTAGACCCGCTCGGCCGCCTTGCCGTCGACCGTGGTCACGGTCCGCAGCAGCGAACCGTTGTCGCCGAGGATCACGTCGTCCGCGCCGTTGCCCTCGACCACGTCCCCGGTGTCCCGGAAGCCCGCCGCCGAGCTGCCACCGATCAGGTCGTCCTGCCCGGCCGGGGCACCGGCCCCGACCAGCTCGGCCGGCGGCGACGGCTCGCCCGGCCAGCCCGGGTCGGGCAGCGGGGCCACCGCCTGGCGGCCCGCCGCGCCGAGGGCGCTGTCGCCGCGGAGGTTGTCCGCGCCGCCGTTGCCCTCCAGGTAGTCGCCGTCGCCGTCACCGGTCAGCGCGTCGTCGCCGTCCTGGCCCCAGAGGGCGTCCACGCCGTCGCCGCCGCTGAGCCGGTCGTCGCCGTACCGGTTGGCGGTGGCCGCCGCCCGGTCCAGCAGCACCACGATCCGCGGCCCGAACGGGCTGCCGTCGGCGCCGAGCCGCACGGTCACCGCGGTCGGCTGCTCACCGGCGAGCGGGCGCAGCACCGCGCCGTTGTCGCCGATGACCGCGTCGGAGCCGGGTCCGCCGAAGACGGCGTCCGCGGTGTCCGGCTGGCCCGTGGTGGTCGCCCCGGTTCCGTCGTACGCGGTGCTGGAGCCGCCGACGAGGTCGTCGTCGCCGGCGTCACCCTCGACCCAGTCGGTGCCCGGGCCGCCCTCGGCGTAGTCGTTCCCGGCGTCGGCGTGCACCCGGTCCGGTCCGCCCTGCCCGAAGATCACGTCGTCGGCGTCCCCACCGGAGATCAGGTCGCCGCCGCTGGTGCCGGCCGCCGGGGTGAACCCGAGGTCGAGCAGGGTGACCTTGCGCGCCGGGCCGGTCCGGCCCTGGGTGACCCGGGTCGCGTCGGTGGTGGCCGGCGTGAACCGGGCGTTGTCCCCGGCGATCAGGTCGGCGTCCGCGTCGCCGTACAACTGGTCGCCGGTGTCCGGGCGGCCGGTGCCGGCGGCCGGCTCCTGCGAGGAGCCACCGACGATCTCGTCGCGGCCGAGATCACCGTGGATCAGGTCGGCGTCGTTGTTCCCCTCGAGCTGGTCGTCCCCGGCGTCGCCGTTGATCCGGTCGGCGCCGAGCCCGCCGTACGCCACGTCGTCGTCCCCGCCGCCGGAGATCACGTCCCCGGCGCCGGCCCCGGCAACGTCCCCGGCCAGGTCCAGCGGGTACGGCCCGACGTCCCCGATCCGCGGGGTGCCGTTGTCGCCGAGGATCCGGTCGGTGCCCTCCTCGCCGTAGAGGAAGTCCCGGCCGTCGCTCGCGCCGGCGACCCGCGAGCCGCCGTAGAGCACGTCCGCGTCCGGGCCGCCGAAGACCTGGTCGCCGCCCTCGTTACCCTCGGCGGTGTCCTGCCCGGCGTCGCCGTAGAGACCGTCGTTGCCGGTGTTGCCGAAGAGCAGGTCGTCACCGTCGTCGCCGTGCAGCTGGTCGACGCCGGCGCCGCCCCAGGCCCGGTCGTTGCCGCCGCCCAGGTGCAGGGTGTCGTCGCCGAGCTGGCCGCAGGCGCGGTCGTCGCCGGCACCGAGGTCGGCCCGGTCGTCGCCACTGCCGGCCGAGACCACCTCGACCCCGGCGCCGCCGCGGATCAGGTCGGCCGCGCCCTGGTCGGCGGGGTCCGGCTGCGCGTCGGCGAGGGTGGCGTCGACGCACGTCTCGGCGGGCAGGTGCCGGTCACCGAAGACGGTCGCCCCGCCGTCCCCGCCGATCAGGTGGTCGCTGCCGAGCCCACCGACGAGCAGCTTGGTCTGCGACTGGGTGCCGGCCGGCAGCGCCTGGTGGGTGACCTGGCGGAACGGGCCGTACCCGTCATCGGCACCCGGCTCCCCCACCTGCGACGGCTCGGCGATCAGGTAGTCCTCGTCGGGGCCGCCGAACAGCTCGTCGGTGCCGTAGCCGCCGACCAGCACGTCGTCGCCGCCGTAGCCGTAGAGGCGGCCGGTCTGGCCGTTGGCGGAGTGGGAGACCACCAGGTCGATGCCGGCGCTGCCGTAGACGGTGTCCTGCCCGGCGCCGGTGTCCACCTGGTTGGTCAGCCCGACGTCGCCGCTGCCGGCCTGGTCCACGTCGGCGGGAATCGCGGTGTCGTACGTGTGGATGGTGTCATCGCCGCGGCCACCGTTGATCGTGTCACCGCCGGGGCCGCCGACCAGGGTGTTCTTCCCGTTGGGCCGGTCGTCGACCACCACGCCGAGCACGTCGTCGCCGCCGTTGCCGTAGATCCGGCTGGCGCCGTGCCCGACGGTGACGTGGTCGTCCTCGCCGGCCGTGGCGGCCGTGGGGTCGGTCAGGGTGGTCCAGTCGATCAGCCCGGTGAGGGTCTTGTCGCCGACGGAGGTGTGCACGGTGGTGGCGCCCCGGTCGGTGCCGCCGAGGCCGCTGTCGCCGGCCACCACGTCGTTGCCGTCGCCGGTGGTGACGGTGTCCTTGCCCAGCCCGCCGGCGACCCGGCTGACCGTGCCGGGCGACTCGGCGGTGACGATCACGTCATCGCCACCCCGCCCGTCCACGTACGCCGGTCCGGTGCCGGTGCGGATCTGGTCCTTGCCGTCGGAGCCGAGCACCACGGCGGTCTTGTCGAACGCCGAGGTCTTCGTGCCGTCGCCGCTGGTGTCGCCGTCGCCGAGCAGCAGCACCGACAGCGAGACCTTGTCGGCGTCGGCGACATGGTAGCCGCGCCCGTCGACCACCACCCGGGTCAGGGACGGGTCGAGGAACTCCTGCTTGCGGCCGAGGGCCTCGACCGCGAAGCCGTCGAAGTCGTCGCTGGCGCCGTCGGTGCCGGCGTCGGCGTAGTGCAGCGCGTACACCTTGACCACGTCACCGGCGTAGGTGCCGGCGCTGTTGTCCCAGGCCTTGTCGCCGCGCTGTTCCTGCTTGCCGAACTTGCCGGCGAAGACCACCAGGGTGTCCCCGACGGTGCCGCCGAGTTCCGGTGGTGGCGGGGTGCAGTCGGGTTGCGCCCGGAAGTCGAGCAGGGTGGCATCGACCAGGGTGAAGTCGAAGGTCTTGGAGAACAGGAACAGGTCGATGGTGATGTAGACCTTGAGGAAGACGGAGAGCTGCCCGCTGGTGGTGAACAGGCAGATCGGGTTCACCCGCAGCCTCTCGAGAAACTCGCTGGTGCGGAACTTGCCGTCGTTGTTCGGGTCGTTCCAGCTGAATCCGACGGTCAGCCGGATGCCACCCTGGATGCCGGCCTTGACGATCAGCACGCTGACCTCGGCCCCGGCACCGATCTCGCCGCGCAGGGTGACCACCGGGACGGGCTTGCCGGTGCTGTCGGCGGTCTTGAAGTACAGCCCGTCGAGCAGGCTGACGGCGTCGAGCTTGCTGCCGTCGGTGGCCGCCTCGACGGCGTGCCGGATGCCCGCGGTGTCCAGCCCCGCGATGAACCGGGCGGTGACCGAGGCGCTGCCGGAGAGGGTGACCAACACCGGCGGCGGGGCGTAGACGGGGCCGAAGGACTGCCGCCAGCTGAAGCCCAGCGCCAGCGGACCGGAGTCGAAGCTGACCAGCTCGACGTCCTGGCCGAGCAGCAGCCCGAACAGCGAGCCCGGGTTGTCGAAGATCGGGAAGCTGAAGCCGGTCTTCTCCGCGTTGGACTTCTCCCCGGCGTTCTTCGGGGTGAACAGCTTCTCCCCGTCGTCGCCGGCGGCGTCGTCGATCTTCGTCTTCACCTCGGCGGCGGACTTTGCCTGGGTGAACGGGTCGTCCCGCTTGATCAGGCTCTCGGCGGAGGCGGGTGACACCTCGGTGGTGAGCGCCTTCGCCGGGTCGACCAGGAACTGGCCGAGCGGGATGGAGCAGCCGGAGTCGCAGTCCGGTATCCGGTTCACGAAGGTGATCACCGCCCGCACGGTGTCCACGAAGTCCAGCTTCGGGCCGCCGTTGAGGGTGCTGAAGGTCTTGGCGAGCCAGACCAGGGTGATGTCCGGTCCACCGGTGGCCTTCGACAGGTCCGACAGCACCGGGATGGGTGCGTAGAGGGTGTCGATGACCGGCTGGAGCGGACCGGTGACCGCCTTGAGCTTCGCCACGACCGGCTTGAGGATCTTGTCGAAGAAGGCACCCGCGTCCAGCGCGATGTCGGTGAAGGTGACCTTCAGCGGCGTGGTGACGCCGTCGCCGGTGGCGGTGAGGGCGCCCTGCTTGTGCTCCAGGCCCCACTTCAGCCCGAAGCGGGCGCTGATGCCGGGCAGGGCCGAGCCGACCTCGTCGCCGGTGTTCACCACCGCCGCCAGCTTCCAGTCGATGTCGACCTTGGCGGTGAGGTCGGTGGCGAGCAGCGAGCCCAGGTCGCCGAACTCGGCGAGGGTGAGCTTGGCGTCCGGGTCGGCCGTGCAGTCCGCGGTGACCGTCGGGTCGAAGCAGCTCTTCTCCCCCGGCGAGCCCTTGAGGTCGATGCCGAAGTACGCCCGCACCAGCGGGTCGGTGCTCTGCTTGGTGGCGTTGACCTGGATGAACGCGAGTTGCGCGGCCAGGTTGCCGGTGGTGTCGAAGCTGCCCCCGATCTGCACCTCGGGCGTGGTGTCCCCGTCGTGGGTGGGGATGTAGAAGCCCTCGTCCCGGTCGAGGACCAGGTCCAGGTGCAGCTTCCAGCCGAGCTTGGCCTTGATGCCGTCGGCGGCGCCCTTCTTCGCCTTCAGTGACAGGCCGGGGATGCCGAGGTCGAGCGGCACGTTGGCCTCGGCACAGCCGGTCTGGCAGCCGCCGCTCGCGGACGGGTCACCCTTGGCCGAGGTGAGCTTGATCCGGACGGCCTGGAAGTCCTCCGGCTGGCAGGGGGTGGCCACCCCGGTGCGGCAGCTGACCTCGGCGGTGACGTTCTCGTCGACCGGCTTGAGCGCCTCCTTGAGCGCGGCGTTCAGGCCGGCGCTGTCCAGCGTGGCGTCGGCCAGCACCGGGCCGATCGCCGCCTTGATCTGCTCGCGGAGCTGCGCCACGAACCGCTGGCCCTGTTGCAGGTCGTCGCCGACCAGGGGCAGCTTGCCGTCGAAGCTGGCCAGCCGGAGCGCCTCCTCCACCTTCGCCAGGTAGCCGTCGATGCCGACGTTGAAGTCGGTGAGCTTCATGGTCAGGTTGGCGAAGCAGGAGTCCAGGTTCGGGGTGTTCGCCGTGGGCGTGAGGTCCAGGCCCATGGTGAAGGTGAGCAGGTTGGTGGCGTCGGCCGGCTCGCAGTTGTTGACGAAGAGCGGAGCGCGGGCGCAGATCGGCACGTTGGCGCCGCCGACCCCACCGCCGCAGTCGACGCCCGCGGTGCTGAACTTTGGGCTCAGCCCGAGCAGGCCGCTGATCGGGCCATCCTCGGTCAACCCGCCGAGCCCCACGCTGAGGTTGGCCTTGACGGTGGCGAAGTCGGGGTCCTTGCCCAGGTCGAGGGCGAGCGGGCCGACCCGGGCGGCGATCGCGCCGTTGGTGATCCCGCCGGAGACGGTGACGCTGGCCGAGGAGGTGTGGTCCAGGATCGGCGCGGCGTCCAGGCGCAACGGCAGCAGCAGCCCGAGCTTGGCGTTCGCCGAGACGTCGAGGGCAAAGGTGCCGGAGCTGTCCAGGCTGATCAGGTCCTTGCCGCCGCCCCAGCCGAAGGCGAGCGGACCGCCGGTGTGGAAGTTCCGCTTCCAGTCCAGCCCGATCCGCAGGAACGGGCCGCCCTCGCGCTGATCCACGGTGAAGCTGACCCCGCTGCCCGTGCCGATGGCGTTGTTGAGCACGTCGAGGGCGTCCTGGAGGTTGTCCGGGGGCGCGGCGAGCAGCCGGTCCAGCGCGTCGGCGAGTTCCGGCCGCAGCGCGTACGCGGTACCGTCCGCCGGCTTCGGGGTGCCCGCCGCGTCGATCCGCAGCGTCTGCGCGTCCACCTGCTTCAGCACCCGGTACGCCTTGCTGCCGATCACCACGGTCCGCCCCTCGAGCCGGGCGTCGAAACCGGCGTCATCCTTGCGCGTGCCGTCCTTGAGCAGGAAGTTCGTCCCGTCGGCGACGAACGTGACGTCCTTGCCGACGCCGCTCTCGTCCGCGCCGAGCAGCTGCCGGGCGGAGCGGCCGAGCAGCGGGATCTTCTTGTCCAGCGGTCCGCTGCCCGCGTCCGCCTGGGAGAGCGCCGCGTTGACCAGCCGGAGCGCCTCGACGACGACCGCGAAGAGCGCCTTGGGGTCGTTCGGGTCGAAGTCCACGGCGAAGAGCCCGGTCAGCCCGGAGGTGTTCACCACCGGGTCCTCCCCGGCCTTCCAGCTCACATCCACCCCGATGCCCTGCCCCAGGGCGCCGGTGTCACCGGGAACGCTGACCTTGACCCGGCCGGTGGTCTTCACCGACGCGGACGCGGCGAGCAGGGTGGTCGGCTCGGACTGCAGCCGGTGGAAGAACGCGCCCAGACTGATGTCCTCGGCCTGCTTGAACTTCACCTCCAGCATCCGCTGACCGGCGGTGGCCGGCCCGACGGACAGGTCGCCGCCCAGCTTGACCTTGAGGAATCCGGCGGTGGCGTAGAAGTCGACCCCGGTGGTGATCGGGAAGTCCGCGGTGAACAGCGGCACCGCGGGGTCGGTACGCAGCAGCACCCGGTCCGCGTTGGCCGCCGGGCTGTCCAGGTCGTCGCGCAGGTCGAGGACGAGGGTGAGCGCGGCGCTGTAGCGCGGCTTCACCTTGGCGAAGCTGGCCTGCGCGTTCGCCGCCCGCAGGCCGACCTTCTTGTCGTCGTCGACCGGGTCGGTGAGCGTGCCGGCCAGCTCGACCGCGCCGATGTTCGGGCTGGACCCGCTGATCACCCAGACGCTGTCGTTTGCCGGCTGGCCGCCGATCCAGTCCTGCACCAGGGTGACGGAGTTGGCGGTGTTGGCCGCGACGGTGCCGGCGGAGGTGCCGGCCACCACCCGCTGCCCGACGAGGTCACCGGGGGTGAACCGGTTGCCGCTGACGCTGAAGCCGTTGGCGGTGAACGTGGCACCGCGGCCGGAGAGCGAGGCCGCGCCCGGGTCGAGCGGCACCTCCACGGTGGACTCCCGCTCCAGCTTGACCCGGAACACCAGCTTGTCGCCGGCGAAGGAGAGGTTGTCCACGGGCAACCCCTCGGCGGCGAGCAGCGCGAGCAGCTCCTGGATGGAGCTGAACCTGGGCTGCCCGGCCAGGGCCGGGTCGTCCTTGGTGGGATCGAACTGCGGGTCGTCCGGCCGCGGGTGGACGTACTTCTTGAGGAAGTCGGTGAGCTTCTCGTTGACCTTGACCGCGTCGGCGAAGGTGCCGCGCAGGAACGGCAGGTTCAGGTTGCCCGCCGGGCCGCTCTGCTGCACGCCGCTGAGCAGGGTGGCGAGCTGGGCGAGCCCGGAGGCGAGATCGAGCGGGCTCATGTTGCGGAACTTGGCGATCGTCTCGTCCAGCCCGGTGGTGGTCACCGTCGGGCTGCCGGCCGAGATGTCATTCCAGTCGATGTTCACGGTCGCCGCCACCGCAGGCAGGGCGAAGGGCACGCCGGCGGTGGCCGCGCCGAGCTTGATCACGCCGTGCACCGAGCCCGGGCCCGGCTCGGTCTCGGTGTCGGAGATCCGGCCGCCGCCGGATCCATCCAGCGCCACCTGTGCCAGGCCGGCGAGGGAGCCGGCCGCGGCGAGTTCACCGGTGCCGGCCCCGGCGGGCGTGTCGAAGGCCAGCCGGCCGTCGCCGTTGGGGTCGGTGACGGTGACCTTGAGGTGGGTACGGGCGGTCAGGGTGCTGCCGGCGGTGAGGGTGACGCCGAGGATGCCCACGGAGGCGGTGGCCTTGTCCAGGTCGGCGCGCAGTCGCGCCGCCGCGTCGATGTCGATCCGTGGGGTGTCGCCGTCGCGGACCAGGTAAGTCTCCCCGGCGGCGGTGTGCCGGGCGCGCAGGTGCAGGGTGGCCCAGCCGGTGACACTGACCGCCTTGGCGAGGGTGATCCCGTTGACGGTCAACTCCTTGTCGGCCACCTCGCGTTTCGTGGTCAGCAGCACGTCGAGCAGGTGGTCACCGCCGCTGGTGGTCACCGAGCTGGTGAGCCGGGTGCCGCCGCCGAGGTCCACGTCGTCCTTGGTCAGGCCGCTGGCCAGCGCGTCGGACGCCGTCTTGGCGAGCTTGTCCGCGTCGACCAGCGCGCCGGGGCTGACCCCGAGCAGGGGCAACGGCTGGCCGAGCTGCCCGATCTGGGAGAGTCCACCGTCGGCCCAGGTGGCGGTGCGGGACATCAGGGACTTGAGCGCGGTCTCCCACGCCTCGTCGGCGTGGGCCGGCGCCGCCGTCCACACCAACGCCAGCGCGGCCGTCAGGACCGCCGCGATCGCCGCGGCCAGCAGCCGCCGTAGAGCCACCATGAGCCACCTCGTCCAGTTCGATGGCCGTCACCGACGGCGCTGGTCGGCGACAGCACATCGATCGCGGAAGTTGCTCACAACGACTGTGTCGGGATGGTGACACAGCGTTGAGCCATTCGGTCGAGACCCTCGATACGGCCGGCCCGAAGAGACTGTGCTCGCGGATCGGACCGCGCCCGCCGCGCCGCGCCCACCCCCGTCCACCAGCCCGCCGGGAGGCCTCGTGCTGCTACGGACCAGTGCCCTGCGTACCGCCCTGCTCGCCGGCGTCACGCTGCTGGCCACGGCGGCGGCCGCCGCCCCGCCCGCCGCCGGAGCACCCGTGGGGCCGGGCGCGGGTGCCCACGCCGACCCGGACCGGGCAGCGCCGTACCGGGTCACCCACCTCAAGTCGAAGGCCGACGTGGACGCGGTCGCCCGCACCGGCGCCGCGATCGAGCACATCGAGCACGGCGAACTGACCGTCACGGCCACCCCCGCCGAGGTACGCGCCATCCAGCGCCTCGGCCTGCGTACGGTGGCGGTGTCCACGCCGGACGCCTCGGCGATGGCCTTCCCCGCCCCCGACGCCGCGTACCACGACCACGCGGAGACGCTGGCCGCGGTGGACGCGATCGTCGCCGCCCACCCGGCGATCGCCAGCCGGCGGGTCATCGGGAAGTCGTACGAGGGCCGGGACATCGTGGCGCTCAAGATCTCCGACAACGTCCACCGTGGTGAGCGGGATAAGCGCCGATGAGTACGCGACCTACCAGGCCATCGGCCAGCAGATGGCGGCGACCAACGGGTACACGCCGGAGCAGGCGAGCGACCTGTACTTGACTTCCTCCCCACGCCTGGAGGCGAGGGATTCCCGTGGCTGAGGCGCGTTCACGCCGCGAGCCGTTCGGGTGGTTGGCGTTTCGCAGACAGCCCTGCGGCGAGGTCTCCACGCCCTGTTACCGCCAGCCCGGCGGCGAGGATGTTCTTGGCCGCGTTCACGTCGGCGTGGTCCTGGTGCCCGCAGGCGACGCACCGGAAGACCGCTTGGCTCTCACGGGACTCCGGGGCGACATGCTTGCAGGCATTGCAGGTCTGCGACGTGTACGCGGGGTTGACCTTCTCGATCTTTGCTCCGTGATAGCGGGCGGCATGCTCCAGCTTCAGCAGGAACCCACCCCAGCCCTTGGACAGGATGGCCCGATTCAGACCAGCCTTCTGACGCACGTTGCAGCCCGGCTGCTCGACGATGCCCTTGGCGCTGGCGGTCATGTTCTTGATCTGCAGACGCTCGACAACAACCAGGCCATGGTCGCGCACAAGTTGTACGGCTTCCTGCGCGACGAAGTCGACCCGCCGGTGCCGGATGCGGGCGTTGAGCCGGCCGATCTCGGCGCGTACCTTGTCGCGGCGGTTCGACCCGCGGTTACGGCCATGAACCCGCAGCGACCGCGACAGGCGCTGCTGCAACCGCTTGAGCCGCGACGCCTCGCCTGGAGTGACAAAAGCCCGGTCGCCCAGACCCCCGTCAGAGGTGGCCACCGCCACGGCCACACCACGATCCACACCGACCGGCGGCCCACCGTTCGGCGCCGCCTCGGTCACGCCGTCCTCGACGCAGAACGAGACGTACCAGCGCCCACCATCACGGGAGACCGTGGCGTTACGGACGACGCCACCCAACGGGCGGGTCCACCGGAACCTGACCGGCCCGAACTTCGGCAGGCGTACCTCACCCCACCGGTGGTTCAGCCGCCGCACCGCAATGTGATTCGGGTCGGGGAAGCGGAACGACGGTGTCGTACGGGCCTTGGACCGCCAGCGCACCTTCCACGTGCCATGCGTCTTACACGCCCGGTCCAGGTCCCGGAGGGTCTGCTGCAACACGTGCGACGGTGCGTCGGCCAGCCACGCACAGTCCGGGTCCTTCTTCGCCTCGGCCACCTGCCGGGCCTGCTCGTTGTAGCCGATGAACACGCCACGGCGGCGGTACTCACGCCGCTGCTCCAGGCCCGTGTTCCACACCGCCCGACACACCGCACCGACCTGTTCGGCGTAGGCGGCCTGCTCGTCAGTGAACGCAAGCAGATAGCGGCGGCCGGTCAGCATTCAGCGGCCCTTCTGCTGCTCAACGTACCGCTCCACCGCCGCCAGTGGGGCACCGCCGGTGGTCGACACAAAGTACGAGTTCGTCCACAGGGTAGGCAGCCGGGAACGCAGCGACGGGAACTCCTCCCGCAACACCCGCGACGTCCGTGCCTTGACCGCCTTGACGAGCTTGTGGACACCGAACTGCGGGTCCACCTCGACCAGCAGGTGAACCTGGTCGGGCATGACGTCCAACGCCACCAGCCACGCCCCTTTCTCCTCCACCACCTCCCGGACGAGCTCCTGCAACCGCTCCTCGATCCGACCGCCGAGCACCCTACGTCGGTACTTCGGGCACCACACGACGTGGAAAGCGCACTGGAAGACAACGTCACTGCTCGACCGCAGAGCAACGGACACCCGTGCAATATACAGCCTTGTGCTACCTACTGTCCGTCCGAGACTGACGCGCTATCCCCACAGCTAAGCCGGGAGTCTGCGCGCTACGCATTTCGGTCATTGACGGGTCGGTCGACGACTGGTTGTGGGCCAGGAGCGGATCTTCACGTGCACCTTCGAGCTGTCCCCGGTCGGCCCGGATCCCGGCTTCTACCCGCCCGCCTCGGACATCCCGACCGCGACCGCGCGCAACCGCGAGGCCGTCCTGATGTTCGGCGAGTACGCCGACTGCCCGTACCGGGCGATCGGCAAGGCGTCGACCTACTGTGCGGCGGCTGACGACTTCACCATGAGCGCCAGTCCGGCCAGCGGCACGGTGAGCGCGGGCGGCTCGGTGACCACCACGGTGACCACCACGACCACGGCCGGCAACCCGCAGCAGGTCACGCTCAGCGCCAGCGGCCTGCCGGCGGGGGCGAGCGCGGTGTTCCTACCGCCCACGGTGACCTCGGGCGGCTCGGCGACCATGACCGTCACCGTGCCGGCCGGCGCCCTGCCGGCGAGCTACGCGGTGACCGTCACCGGCACCGGCACCGGCACCACCCGGTCGACCGCCTACGGGCTCGGCGTCGACGGGCGGGCCGGCTGCACCGGCAGCAACGACACGGACGTGGCGATCCCCGACCTGTCCCCGGTGCGGAGTACG
The DNA here is from genome assembly GCF_054963695.1 of Micromonospora sp. RTBAU3-60. Taxonomy (NCBI): domain Bacteria; kingdom Bacillati; phylum Actinomycetota; class Actinomycetes; order Micromonosporales; family Micromonosporaceae; genus Micromonospora; species Micromonospora sp. RTBAU3-60. Next base: position 357,850 of record NZ_JBUEGB010000001.1, read on the forward strand.
ATCACGATCGGCGCCTGCCCCGGCAACGCCGCCGCGGCCAGCGCCGTCGAGGTGCACGTGACCCATCCGTACGTCGGTGATCTGACGCTGATCCTGATCGCGCCGGACGGCAGCGAGTACGTGCTCCGGGACCGGGTGGGCGGCAGCGCGGACAACATCGACCAGACCTTCCCGGTCGATCTGTCCGGCGAGGTCGCCAACGGCGCCTGGCAGCTGAAGGTGTACGACGCCGCGGTCAACGACACCGGCACCCTCACCGGTTGGAAGCTCTCGCTCTGACCGGGGTGGGTCCGCTCTCGACGAGTCCCGCCCGGCGCAGCCGAGGCGAGCCGGACGATTGACGGGAGGTATCCGTCTGCGCAGCATCCGCGCCATCGCCGTCGCCCTCGCCGGCGTGGGCCTCACGGTCGCCCTCACGGTGACCACGAGCACCCCCGCCGCGGCGGCGCCCGGCGCCGTCACCTGGGCCGACGAGTTCGACGGGGCGGCCGGCGCGCCGCCGGACGCCGGCAGGTGGCGCTACGACGTCGGCGGCGGTGGCTGGGGCAACAATGAGCTGCAGTACTACACCTCGAGCACCCGCAACGCCGCCCTCGACGGCAATGGAAACCTGGTGATCACCGCCCGCCGGGAGAACCCGTCCGGCTACTGGTGCTGGTACGGCAGCTGTCAGTACACCTCGGCCCGGCTGGTGACCGCCGGCACGTTCACCCAGGCGTACGGGCGGTTCGAGGCGCGGATCAGGATCCCCCGGGGGCAGGGGCTATGGCCGGCGTTCTGGATGCTGGGCAACGACATCGCCGCCAACCCGTGGCCCGACAACGGCGAGATCGACGTCATGGAGAACATCGGCCGGGAGCCATCCACCGGGCACGGCAGCCTGCACGGGCCGGGCTACTCCGGTCGCAACGCGCTGACCGGCCGGACCTCCCTGCCCGGCGGCCAGGCCCTCGCCGACGCGTTCCACACCTACACCGTCGACTGGGCGCCCGACTCCATCACCTGGTACCTCGACGGCGTGGCGTACTCCCGCAAGACCCCGGCGGACGCGGGTGGCGACCGGTGGGTCTTCGACCACCCGTTCTTCATGGTCATGAACGTGGCGGTCGGCGGCAGGTGGCCCGGCTCCCCGGACGGCAGCACGGTCTTCCCGCAGGCGATGGTCGTCGACTACGTCCGGGTCCAGGCCTGGAACAACGCCGGCGATACCGGCGGCCCGATCGCCGGCCACGGGAACAAGTGCGTGGACGTCGCCGGCGCGAACATCGCCAACGGCACGGCCGTCCAGCTCTGGACCTGCAACGGCACCGCCGCCCAGCGCTGGAGCTGGCACGCCGACGGCTCGGTACGCGCCCTCGGCAAGTGCCTCGACGTCACCGGCGGGTCGACCGCCAACGGCGCCCGGGTGCAGCTCTACGACTGCAACGGCACCGGCGCACAGCGATGGGTGTTCACCTCCGCCGGGGACATCGTGAACCCGCAGGCCGACAAGTGCCTGGACGCCACCGACGTCGGCTCCGCCGACGGCACCCGACTCCAGATCTGGGACTGCACCGGCGGCCCGAACCAGAAGTGGAGACGCTGACCGGGCCCGACCGCCTCCGGCCCGGCGCGCGAGTCGCGCCAGGTCACCGACTGACGCGACGCGCCGGGCCGGCTCGCCCCGCCGGCTCAGAACGGCGCGTCCACCGACAGCCGCCGCACCTGCGTGAGGTACGGGTCCAGCTCCCCCACCTCGAACCGGCAGGTGCCGATGACGTGCCAGAACTGGCCGCCCGGGTCGCCGTCCAGTTTGTACCGGCCGTCGGGGCTGACCGCGGCCCAGCCGTCCGGCAGGCCGATCAGGGTGGTCCGCAACTGCGCGTGCTCCGGGTCCGCGACGTCCCACAGCCGGACGGTGCCGTCGTCCCCGGCGCTGGCGAGCAGGCTGCTGTCCGGGCTGAACGCCACCGACCAGACCCGCCGGGTGTGCGCGGCAAGGGTGCCGTGCAGCCGGCCGGTGCCCGGATCCCAGAGCCGGATGATCAGGTCGTCGCCGGCGGTGGCGAGCAGCGCGCCGTTCGGGCTGAACGCGCAGGACCAGAGCCGGCCGGTGTGCTCGGTGAGCACCGTGCGCCGCTCGCCGGTGAGCACGTCCCACACCACGGCGGTGCCGTCGTTGCTGGCGCTGGCGAGCAGCGTCCCCTCGGTGTTGAAGGACACCCCGTACACCCGGTCGGTGTGGTGTTCGAGGGTGAGCCGGCAGGTCGCGGTGGCCGCGTCCCAGAGCCGGACGAGGCGGTCGTCGCAGCCGGTGGCGATGGTCTCGCCGTCCGGGCTGAACGCGACCGCCCGCACCCGCCCCTGGTGTGGGGTGAGCGTGGCGAAGTGCCGGCCGGTGCGCCGGTACCAGAGTCGGACGGTGTCGTCGTCGTTGGCGGTGGCCAACGCGTCGCCGTCGGGGCTGAACGCGGCCGCCCAGACGTGGTCAGTGTCCACGTTTAGTTCGCGCTCGTCGACGCCGGTGTCGGTGTTCCACAGGTGGACCCCGCCGTCGCCGCTGGGCGAGGCGACCAGCGACTCGCCCGGGCAGAACACCGCGGAGAGCAGCCGGTCGGCCGGGCTGGCGAGCTGCCGCACCAGCCGGCCGGTGCGCGGCTCCCAGAGTCGTACCACGCCGTCGTTGCCGCAGGCGGCCAGCACCTCACCGTCGTCGCGGAAGGACAGCGCGGTGACCCGCCGGCCGTGCCCGCGCAGGGTGTGCTGGAGCTGCCCGGTGCGGACGTCCCACATCCGGGTGGTGCCGTCGTTGCTGCTGCTGGCCACCTGCGCCTGGTCCGGCCGCCAGACCACCGGCCAGACCGAGCCGCGGTGCCGGGTCAGCTCGTGCCGGGGCTGGCCGTCGGCGGTGTCCCAGAGTTGGATGGCGCCGTCGCTGGCGGCCGTGGCGAGCAGGCTGCCGTCGCCGTTGAACCGGACGCTGTAGATCGCGCCGCGCTGCCGGCCCAGCACGCGCACCGGCCGCCCGGTCTCCACCTCCCAGAGGCGGATCGCGCCGTGGGTGTCGCCGGTGGCCATCAGCGCGCCGTCCGGGTGCACGTCGAGGGCGTACACGTCGGCCTCGTGGCCGCGTGGCTGGCGCAGCAGCTCGCCGTCGGCGGCCCGGCGGATCCACACCCGGCCGTGCTGGCCGACCGCGACCAGCGACCGGCCGTCCGGGGTGTGCACCACCCGGTAGACCACCTCCGGCTCCCGCGCCTCGAAGGCGAGGTCGCCGGAGGTGATGTCCCAGCCACGGATCACGCCGGCGCTGTCCACCACCACGACCCGTCGGCCGTCCGGGCTGAACGAGGTGCCCCAGATGGGCGCGGCGTGCCCGGGCCACTTCTGACGCAGCCGGGCGGTCCGGGTGTCGTAGAGGCGGACCACTCCCGCCGCGTCGCCCACCACCAACCGGCCCCGCGCCCCGTCGGTGAGCAGCGGCCACACCCAGCCGGCGAAGACGTCCTCGATGACGTGCCGCACGTCGCCGTGGTCGGCGTCCCACAGCCGTACGGTGAGGTCGGCCGCGCCGGTGACCAGCTGGTGCGAGGCGGCGTCGAAGCGGACCGCGTACACCCGCCCCCGATGGCCCTGCAGGGTACGCACCGGCAGGCCGCTGGCGGTGTCGCAGATCAGCACGCCACCGTCGTCGCTGCCGACGGCGAGCACCGCCCCGTCCGGGCTGTACGCGACCGGCACCGGCAGCCGGCCCACCTCGAAGCCGTAGGAGACGCCGACGGCGGGTGGGGCCAGGCCCGGCGCCACCGGGCGGCCCGGGGCGACCACCGCGCCACGCAGCTCCGGCGCGCGCAGCAGCGCCGGGTCGGCCGTCACGTCGATCAGGGCGGCCCGGTGCCAGCTGCTGCCGGTGATCTCGGCGCCGCGCAGGTCGGCGCGGAACAGCCGGGCCCCGGCCAGCTCCGCCCCGCGCAGGCCAGCCGGGCCTGGTCGAGACGGGCGCCGCGCAGCCGGGCGTGCTCCAGCCGGGCCTCGGCCAGGTTGGTGGCGACCAGGCGGGTGTCGGTCAGGTCGGCGGACGTCAGGTCCGCCCCGGTCAGCTCCCGGTGGGACAGGTCCTCGCCGCGCAGCACCGCGCCGCGCAGGTCGGCCCGGTCGGGCAGCCGCAGCCGGGCGCTGAGCCGCAACGCGTTGGCCCGGACCGTCTCCCCCGCCGTCTCGTCCCCGAGCACCCGGGAGGTCCAGGCCGTGCACCGGGCGGAGTCGGCGAGATCGCCGAGGAACTCCACGGTGAGCGCCGACAGCGGGCGCACCGCCAGGGCCGCGGGCTCCTCCCCCCGGTTGATCTGGGCGGCGATCCCCTCGGCGACCAGCCACTCCATCACCGAGGTGTGGATGAACCCGAACAGGCCGTCGTCGGTCCGGATCAGCAGGCTGCCGGCACCGACCGCGTGCACGGCCTGCGGCCCGGACAGCCGGGACTCCGCCAGCCCGGCGAGCTGGCCGGCGGTCTCGGCCAGCTCGGCCAGCCGCAGGTAGGACTCCCCGCTCTCCCAGAGCTGGAACGCCAGCCGGCTCACCGCGTGCCACAGCTCGGGGCGGCGCAGGCTCACCGGCGCCCCGGGCACCCCCTGGGTGCGCCGCTCCTCGAAGTCCAGCCAGGACTCCAGGATCTCCCGGTAGAGCGCCGCCGCGCTGAACGCGCCGCCGGCCCCCGCCACGGCCGCCAGCCGACCCTCGTCCAGGTTGGCGATGAAGCCCAGCATCCGCGGGTTGCGGGACAACCCGAGCAGGTCCTTCACCCCGGCGAGCAGGTCCAACCGCTGCCGGGCGGCCCGCTCGTCGCCGCCGTATCGGTGGCGCAGGAAGGTCTCGATCTGCCCGGGGGTGAAGTCCTCGATGGCCAGCACCCGGCGGTGCGGCAGCAGCCCGACCCGCTCGCCCAGGGCGGTCAACACCTGCGAGTTGGTCTTGAAGTGCTGGGTGCGGCTGCTCACCACGATCTTGGCGTTGCCCTCGGCCGCCTGCAGCAGCGTCTCCAGGTGGTCGGCCGCCCGGTCGTACGTCACCCGGGCCACCAGCTCGTCGAAGCCGTCGAAGAGCAGCACGATCCGCCCCTGGCGGAGCATGTAGCGGAAGGCCTTGAGGTCGATCACCTGCTCGCCGTGGTTGGCCAGGTGCGCGGCCACCAGGCCGTCCACCGAGTGCGCCTTGTCCAGGGCGCGCAGCTCCACCAGGATCGGGATCAGGTCGGGAGCGGCGGTGGGCAGCCGGCGGGCCACCTCGCGCAGCGCGAACGTCTTGCCCCGGCCGAAGTCGCCGAGCACCAGCACGAACCGGCCGTCCGGCGCAGAGGCCAGCTCCAGCAGCTCGTCCACCACGTCCTCGCGGACCCGCTGGTCCGCGCCGACCAGGTGCCGGTAGCGCTGCGGCACGTACTGGCCGGGGGGATAGAGCCGGTCGGCCTGGAGCCGGGCGGTCTGCGCGGCCACGTATTCGCGCAGGTCGAGCAGGCCCTGGAACTCGGTCAGGTGCAGCACCCGTACGCCACGCCGCTGCGCCGCCTCGGCCAGCCCGCGCGGCGCCCGGTCGCCGTCGTAGACCAGCTCGGAGGGGATGTCCGGATCGGTGGCGTGCACCCGCCGGGCGAAGTGGTCGACGTCCGCGGGGGACGGGGTGCCCACGTGCGCGCCGACCCGCTGCTGCCGGATCACCCCGTCGGACCGGTAGGTGACGAACAGGTGCGGCGGCTCGGCCGACACCCGGCGGACCAGCACCCGGTCGTGGCGCGCCTCGCAGACCTCGGCCAGCCGGTCCAGCAGCCGGTCCAGCGGAGCCGGCGGCACCACGGCCGGCGCGGCGGCCCGCCCGTCGGCCGGCGCGGCCTGGGTGGGCCCCTCGGCCGGGGTGGGCAGCCGCGGGTCGGGCACCTGGGCCGGACCGGTCGCCCCGAACGTGGCCGCCGCCCGCGGCCAGGCGGCCGCCGTCGGCTCGCCCACGTCGTGCCGGTCGTCGCGGCCGAGCACCCAGCGGGTCATCCCGTCGGCGGCGAGCCGCAGCACCTGCGCCCGGCCGTCGCGGGAGGCGGTGGCCACCGGCACCACCGGGTCGACTCGCGCGCCGGACGCGGCGTCGGACAGGAGCAGGTTGAGCATCGGACCGACCAGGCGGTGGAACGAGGCGCGGTCGCGCAGCGTCACCCCGTCCGGGACGGCCAGCTCGTCGGCGTACGGGGTGCGCCCGCCCGGGGCGTGCGCCATCGCGCCCAGCCGCAGCCAGCCGGACTGCTGGTAGTGGCGCAGCCGCTGGGCGAACCAGGTGGACTGGGCCTCGCCCAGGAAGCCGTACCGGTCCTCCTCACGGTGGGTGATCGCGATGGTGGAGTTCAGCCCGGCCACCACCACCCGCAGGTCCGGCACCGGGAACAGCGTCCACGGCTGCTCGCTGTCGAAGATCCGGTCGTCGAGGCCCTGGTAGAGCTCGTCGAAGAGCCGGGCGTAGTGCCGCCACTTCGGCCAGTACGGCGGCTGCGGGTCGACGTCGTCGGCCTCGCAGGTGGCGAAGTAGGCACGGCTGGCCGCCATGGTGACGTCACGCGGGCCGGGCACCACGACCAGGCGGTGCGGCTCCAACCCGAGCAGCACCCGCAACCCGGTGAGAAAGGTGAGCGCGTCGGAGAACTCGCGTGGGCTGCCCGACTCGGTCAGGTTGCCGGCCACCACCAGCAGGTCCGGCCGGGGCACCCCGTCGTTCACCAGCAGGGTCAGGTCACCCATCAGGTGTTCCTGCAGCTCGCCGGGGGTGACCGGGGCGCCCGGCTCGATCACGCCCCGGCCGAAGCGCGGCCCGGCCACCTGGAGCACGGTCAGCGTGCCCCGGGCCGCCGGCACGGTCGCCGCCGCGGGCGGGAACGGCGGCGGGTTGATCGGCGTACGCCGGGCGCGGCGTGGCGCGGGCGGACCGGCGACGGGTGCGGCGAGCACCCCGGCCGGGTCGGCGGGATGGTGCGGGAAGGCCGGTTGCCGGACCGGCTTGGCCCGCCCGTCGAGCGCCTCGCGGATCCGGTCGAGCACCCGGGCCCGCGCCTGCCCCGGGTCGGTGACCCCGACCAGGTCGACGTACGTGATGGTGGCGAGCAGCCCGTCGATCGGGCAGTCCTCCACCCGGACGGTGACCAGCTTGTTGCCGGTGCCGTCCGGGTCGGCGCGCAGCGCGGCCTGCCACTCCAGCTTCCCGTACGTGGAGTGCAGGTAGCGTTCGGAGAGGACGGCGACCACGACGGCCGCCTCCCGCACCCCACGGTCCATGAAGTCGATGAAGTTGGTGCCGGCGACGAAGTCCCACGCCTGGAGCAGGGTGCGGTAGCCGGCGGCCTCGAACTCCCAGGCCAGCCACGTCGCCCAGCGCTCGTCGGCCGGCGAGTAGCTGATGAAGAAGTCGATGGGGCGGTCGGACCGGGTCGGGTGCGCGCCTACAGCCACCCGGTCATTATGGCCACCCATCGTCAATTCGTGGGCACCCTCAGCAGCCGTGTGGGGCGCGGCCGGGCGAGCGCGTGTGTGCGAGGATCACGGGTCGTGGAGACCGTCGGCGAGCCACCGTCCGCCGCACCGGACCGATCCCGTTGGGGCCGGCTGCACGTACTGGACTGGATCGCGATCGGGCTCGCCGCGGGTGGCGTCCTCTGCGTCCTCACCGGACTGCTCCCCCGCGCGGACGCCGAGGCCACCGTACGTCGGATCATCCCCATCCTGATCTTCCTCGGCACGGTGGTGGTGCTGGCCGAACTGACCGCGGTGGCCGGGGTCTTCGACGCGCTCGCCGCCCGGGTGGCGATCACCGCGCGGGGGAGCTACCGCACGTTGTTCTGGCTCTGCGTCGGCTTCGCCTCGGTCACCACCATCGCGCTCAACCTGGACACCACCGCCGTCCTGCTCACCCCGGTGATGATCGCGCTGGCCCGCAAGCTCGGCGTGCCGCCGACGCCGCTGGCGATGACCACGGTGTGGCTGGCCAACACGGCGAGCCTGCTGCTGCCGGTGTCCAACCTGACCAACATCCTGGCCAGCGACCGGATCGGGCTGGCACCGGTGCCGTGGGCGGCCCGGATGTGGTGGCCGCAGCTGGTCGCCATCGTGATCACCATGCTGCTGCTGTGGTGGTGGTACTGGCGACCGGCGCGGGCCGGCGCCGACCCGTTCGTCCCACCGCCGCCGCACGTGCCGCCCGACCGGGTGTTGTACCGCACCGCGTTCGGCGCGTGCCTGCTCTTCGTCGCCGGGATCCTCGTCGGGGTCGAGATCGGAGTCGCCTCCGGGGTGGCCGCGGCGATCCTGGTCGCCGGTTTCGCCGTGCGCGCCCGGCGCAGCCTGACGCTCCACCTCGTCCCGTGGCGGCTGCTGGTGTTCGTCACCGGGCTGTTCCTGGTGGTGCAGACCATCGGCCGGCACGGCCTGGACACCGGGATGGGCACGCTGATCGGCACCGACCCGGGCGCCGAGGGCGCGTTGCGGGCCGGCGCCGTCGGCGCGCTCTTCGCCAACGTGGTCAACAACCTGCCCGCGTACGTGGCCGGCGAGGCGGTCATCGCCGTCGACCATCACACCCAGTTGCTGGCCCTGCTGGTGGGCACCAACGTCGGGCCGCTGGCCACCCCGTGGGCGTCGCTCGCCACCCTGATCTGGTACGAGCGCTGCCGGGCCGCCGGGGTGGCCGTCCCGCTGGGCCGGTTCGTCGCCACCAGCGCCGTCCTCGCCGTGCTCGGCACCACGGCCACCGTCGCCGCCCTGCTGCTCGGCTCGCCGGCCTGACCGCGGCTGCCTCGGTTGACCGCCCGGCACCGGGCCCTCGCCGGTCACCGTGGCCACGGCGACGGCCACGCGCCGGCCGCCCGGGCGGCACGTCGCCTGCCGCATGCTCTTGACCAGCGGTGACGGGTGTCGATACGGTCGCTTGATCTTGCCCTGGGGACGGCAGTCCGGGCGGCGGCGCCGAGCCTGGCGACCTGGCGGACGGAGGTGAGGCGCCGGTCTCGCTCGCCCGCCCTTGTCCATGCAACGACAGCAAGGGGATGAATGCGAAATGTGGATCAACAAACCTGGCCGGCTTCCCTGGCGGGCGGTGCTGTCGGCGGCAGCCGCGGCGTGTCTCGCCGGCGCTGGGCTCGCGGCCCCCGCGGCAGCCGCCCCGGTCGCCGCGACCGAGTCGGCGCTGCCGAGCGGCAACACCACCTACCGGACGCTGGCCGACTACGAGCGCGACATGGAGACGTTGGCGCGTGAGCACTCCGATCTGGTCAAGCCGCTGACGCTTCCGTACCCGACGTCGTCGGGCCGGCTGGTCCGCGGCATCGAGATCTCCCGCGACGTACGGAACAACGACGGCAAGCCGGTCTTCGTCACGGTCGGGATGCATCACGGCAACGAGTGGCCGAGCGGTGAACTGGTCATGGAGTACGCCGTCGATCTGGTGCGCAGCGCCTCCGCCGGCGATCCCTACGTCTCGTCCCTGCTGGACCGCGCCCGGCTCGTGGTCGTACCGGTCGTCAACGTGGACGGGTTCGTGCGCAACCGCCGGCAGACCGACACCAACGTCGACATGAACCGCAACTACGGGTTCGGCTGGCTGCCGATCTCGACGGGCGGCGCGGCGCCCTGGTCCGAGCCGGAGGCGCGGAACATCGAGTGGCTGCTGTCGACCCGGCAGGCCACCACCTTCGTCACCCAGCACACGTGCATCCAGGTCGTCCTCTACCCGCCCCTGCAACTGGCGGCCGGGCCGACCCAGGACGTGGCGCGGTTCGAGGATCTGGCGACCAGGATGGCCAAGCGCTACGGCCCGAACTACATCGCGCGCGACTCCGCCCACGACTACGAGACGACCGGTGAGGCCATCGACTGGGCCTACTTCGCCACCCGCGGGCTGGCGCTCACGGCCGAGACCTGCCCCGACCGTGGCGTCGCGAGGACGTTCCAGACCCAGGTCACGGACGCCTACCCGGCCCACCGGCTGGCGATGTTCGAGGCGTTGGAGAACACCGCCGACCCGGCGCAGCACGCGGTCATCGAAGGCAAGGCACCCAAGGACGCGGTGCTGCGGATCAGAAAGTCCTTCGACATGTACACCCAGCCGTACCCGCAGCCGGACGGCACCACGCGGCCGAGCGGGTTCCCCACGACCCTGACCTCCGACCTGGACATCACCCGGCCGAACGGCAAGTTCCGCTGGGCGGTCAACCCGTCGTACCGGCCGGTGCCGCCGTACCAGGCCGACGGCGTGCACCCGAACCAGACCGGCTTCCACGCCGAGCCGTGGACCCTGACGTGCGAGCGGCCGGACGGCACGGTCCTGCAGCGGACGCCGGTGAACGTCGACCTGGGCCAGACGGTCACGGTCGACCTGCAGCAGTGCATCCGCAACTTCCACAAGAAGGACCCGAGGTAACACCCGCGGTGCCGGCCGGTTCCGACGCGGCTCGGAGCCGGCCGGCACGCACTGATCAGGTACGGCAGGGCTGCCACCGCCACAAGCCCCTTACCGCCCCGCCCTACAAAAACGGTCTTACCAGGCAATATTGAATAGCATTGAATGCTGACCCCAAGTGCAGTTGAGCAGCGTGTTCGAATCGGGGGGACACCGCCAGCGCCCTGGGCAGGAAAATGTAAAACCGCAGGTCAGAGCGGCAGCATTCAGGACAGTTCATGCTGGCGGTCGGCGCCGACCGCCCGCTCAGTACGTCGTTGATCACCCGCCGGCTGCCCGATCGCCGGCTCAGCGCCGGCGGCACCTTCACGGCGTCGCATCTCGCGGCGATCCCGTTTGGCAGCTTCGCGTGCACGGCTGCCGCTCGTGCGGGCGCCACCAGAGTGGACATCAGCCGACCGTCCGACTCGGTCGGCCGCGCGTGCACCCCTCCTGACGCGTCGTGCACAATCGACCTGATCCATCACATAGTTCCGGCGTGTTCCTCTTTGCGCCGTGTTAGCTTTTCCTCCAATTCATCTCGACCCAAACCAGGCCGAATCGGCACAAACCGGACATTCGGTATTTAAGGGTCGATAGTGCTCACGCATTACGGGGGAAGAGGAGCTGATGGGAAGTAGATGGATTGTCACCGCCGGCCGCGCAGGGGAGCCCGACTTCGCACCGCGGAGCGGCCGCACGGCGCCGGCCAAGGAGGGGATCCGGTGACCCCGTACCGGGAGGGCATCGACACGCACGTCCCCAGCCAGCCGTCCGAGCCGGCGCTCACCGCACCGTCCGGGCAGGGTGACCGGACACTGAGCATCCTGCGGATGCGGGAACGGCCCGCGGACGAGGCCGGAGTGGTCGACGCTGGTCCCGATCGGCAGACCGTGAGCGTGGTCATCCCGACGCTCAACGAGGAGAAGAACATCGCGTGGGTGCTCGAGCGCATGCCGCCGATCGTCGACGAGGTGATCCTGGTCGACGGGCACTCGTCGGACCGTACGGTCGAGGTCGCCCGCGCCATCCGGCCGGACATCGTGGTGCTGACGCAGCACTGCCGAGGCAAGGGCGACGCGTTGCGGGTGGCGTTCGCCGCGGCCACCGGCGACCTGATCGTGATGATCGACGCCGACGGCAGCATGGATCCCGGCGAGATCCACCGCTTCGTCACCCCGCTCAGGAACGGGTACGACTTCGTCAAGGGCTCCCGGTTCCTGGCCGGCGGCGGGTCGACCGACCTGACTCCGCTGCGCCGTAGCGGCAACCAGGTGCTGGTGCGGTTGACGAACAGCTTCTTCCTGGTCCGCTTCACCGACCTGTGCTACGGCTTCCTGTCGTTCCGCCGTGACTGCCTGCCGGCGCTCGCCCTGACCGCGCATGGCTTCGAGATCGAGACCGAACTCGTGGTTCACGCGCTGAAGGCGAACCTGCGCATCGCCGAGGTGCCGAGCAACGAGCTCCCCCGCCGCTGCGGCATCTCCAACCTGCGCACCTTCCGGGACGGTCAGCGGGTGCTCCGCACCCTGATCCGGGAGCGGGTCGTACGGCGCCCTCGACCGGTGGTGGACCCGATCGACCACCGCGTGCTGCAGCGGTGGCAGCCCCCCGCCGGCGAGTCGACCAGCCCGACCCTGAGCGAGGTGCCCCGATGAGGACGCGTTTCCGGCGGCGCGCCTGGGTCGCGCGCGGTGTCTACGCCCTCGCCCTGCTGCTGGGCCTGCCGCTCGGCGTCGCACCCCTGCCCGGCGGGCTCGCCACACCGGCCAGGGCGGCTACCGGCGACATCGGCTACGTCGGTCCGTCCACCTCGGGTGACGGCTCGGCGGCGACCGGGGAGAAGCCGGAGAGCAAGCTGTGGTGGAACGACGGCGCCTGGTGGGCGGTGCTCTTCCACACCAGCAGCCAGACCCACCACATCTTCCGGCTGGACCGCTCCAGCCAACAGTGGGTCGACACCGGAACCGTGGTCGACAACCGGCCGAAGACCCGCTCCGACGCGTTGTGGGACGGCACCCGGCTCTACGTCTCCTCACACGTGCGGGCCAGTTCCTCCGCGGACGCGGCCGCCGGCAACCCGGCCCGGCTCTACCGCTTCAGCTACCACGCCGCGACGAAGACCTACACCCGCGACACCGGCTTCCCGGTGCAGATCAGCAACTACTCCAGCGAGACCCTCACCATCGACAAGGACTCGACGGGCGTGCTCTGGGCGACCTGGACGCAGGGCTCGAAGGTCTACGTGAACAACACGACGGGCGGGGACGCGGTCTGGGGCGCCCCGTTCGTGCTCCCGGCCGACGCCGCCGCGGACCTGCCCAGCGACGACATCTCGTCGGTGGTGAGCTTCGGGGGCTCCCGGATCGGCGTGATGTGGAGCAACCAGTCGAGGTCCGCGGTGTACTTCGCCGAGCACGTCGCCGGCGCATCCCGCTCCACCTGGGGCGTCTCGCGTACGGCGGTCCAGGGTCCGAACAGCGCCGACGACCACATCAACCTCAAGGCGCTCGAGGCCGACGCCTCGGGACGGGTCTTCGCGGTCATCAAGACCAGCCTCGACGACGCCGGCGCCACGACCTCGGCGCCGCTGATCATGCTCCTCGCCCGGGACACGTCGACCGGCAACTGGTCCAGCTACCAGGTGGGGCGGATCAAGGACTGCCACACCCGGCCGGTTCTGCTGCTCGACTCCGAACATCAGATGCTGTACGTCTTCATGACCGCGCCGGACACCGGATGCCCCTACACGGGCTACCCCGGCACGATCTTCATGAAGAGCTCCCCGATGGGCGGCATCGCCTTCCCCGACGGCCGCGGCACCCCGGTCATCAGGGACGCCCTCTCGCCCAACATGAACAATGTGACGAGCACCAAGCAGAGCGTCACTAGCGCCACCGGCATGGTCATCCTGGCCAGCAACGACGTCACCCAGCGTTACTGGCACGCCGACATCCCGCTGGGTTCGTCGTGAGCGCCGGGACCACCCTCGAGCCCCGCCTCGGACCGGCACCCGGGGACCCGCGACCGCTGCGGGTGACGAGTCCAGCCCCGGTCGAAACGTGGGAGCAGGTGCTCGCCTCCGCACCGAACGCACTGCCCAGCCAGACGCCGACCTGGCTCCGCTGCGTGTGCACGGTCGAAGGTTACGAGGACGTCTCGCGCCTCTACGAGACCGTCGACGGAAGGCGGCTCGTCCTTCCGCTCGTACGGCGCCCGGGACTCGGTCCGATCCTCGCGACGGACTTCGGGCTCCCCGTCGGCTGGGGACCGGGCGGGCTGGTCTGCGACGGCGGCGAACTCCGCCCGGAGGACGTCCGCATGGTGGTCGCCGACCTGGCACAGCGGCACGTACTGAGCACCCTGGTCCGCCCCGACCCGGCAACGGCCGGGACGTGGGACGCGGTGGTGCCGGCGAGCGTGCTGCGCGAGGAGCGGATGACGCAGACGGTCTTCCTCGACGGCGGCTTCGACGAGGTCTGGCGCAAGCGGTTCCGCAGCGACACCCGCAACCGGATCCGCCGCGCGGAGCGGGCCGGCGTCCTCGTCGAGTGTGACGACACAGGCGGGCTGGTCCCGGTCTTCCATCGGCTCTACGGTGAGTCCGTCGACCGCTGGGCGCGGCGGGACCGGCTCCCGCTCCCGCTCGCCCGGCGGCTGGCGGCCCGACGCGAGCCGCACCGGAAGCTGGAGACCGTCGCGGCCAGGCTCGGCTCCCGGTGCCGGCTATACGCCGCGTACCACGAGGGACGGCCGGTCGCCGCGATCGTGGTGCTGCTCGGGGCGACGACGGCGATGTACTGGCGCGGCGCGATGCTGGAGAAGCTCGCCGGCCCCGTCTACGCCAACTACCTGCTGCACAAGACGGCGATCGCGGACGCGATCGAGGCCGGGTGCACGGCCTACAACATGGGCGACTCGGCACGGGTGTCCTCGTTGGAGCTGTTCAAGAGCCGCTTCGGTGCCGTCAGCCAGGACTACGCCAGCTACCGGATCGAGCGGGTGCCGATCACCCCGCTGGTCCAGCGCGCTCGGGGCGGCGTACGGCGGATCCTGGCGCTCCGACCGGTGCGGAGCAGTGCATGATCCGTACGCCGCCGGGCCCGCCGACGGCGGTGGCGGGCCGTCCCGAAGCGCCGCGGCCGGCGGAACCGGCCACGGCCGCCCATGGCCTCGCCCGGGGGGTGCTGGCCGGCCTCGACGAAGCCGGCGTTCGCTGGTGCCTGCTGCGCGGCGGCCCGGAGGCGCTCATCGCCCCCGGAGACCTGGATCTCCTGGTCGCGCCGGCCGATCTCGCACGGGCCGCGGCCGTCATGGCGGAACACGGCCTGGTCCGGCTGGCCAGTCGCGGCCGGGGCAGTCACCGCTTCTTCCTCGGGCTCGACCGGTCCACCAGTTCGTGGGTCGAACTCGACCTGGTGACAGAGCTTGCCTACGGCCGTCACTTCGAGGTGCACGCCCTCGCCGCCGACCAGTGCCTGGACCGCCGGGCACGCCAGGACGACGTGTGGGTGCTCGCACCCGGCGACGAGTTCTGGGCGCTGCTGCTGCACTGTGTGCTCGACAAGGGCCTCGTCGCCGACCACCATCTACGCCGGCTGCGACAGCTGGAGGACCACGCCACGCTCGACGGTCCACTCGCCCGGGCGCTACCGGACCGGGCGGCCCGGATGCTGCTGGCCTACTGGCGGGCCGGGCGCCCGGCAGCGCTGCCGGCCGTACGTCGGCGGCTGCTCGCCGCGTGCTGGTGGGCCCGTCCGGCCAGCGCGGCCGGCCGTTTCGTCGGCTCGGCCACCCTGCGCTCGATTGAGCGGCCGTTGCAGGCGTGGAGCCGTCGCGGTGCCGCCGTCGCCCTGATCGGCCCCGACGGATCGGGCAAGTCGACCCTGGCCCAGGGCATCGAGTCGGCGTTCTACTTTCCGGTACGCCGCGTCTACATGGGACTGTGGCCGTCGCACGAGGCCCCGCGCAGCACCGCCGAGCAGGGCGTACGCATCCTGCTGCGCCCGTTCACCGTGTGGCGTCGCTACCTGGCGGCGGTGCGCCACCGGGCACTGGGCCGAATGGTGGTCTTCGACCGCTACGTCTACGACGCCCTGCTGCCGCCGCGCGGGCCGCTGGTCTGGCTCAAGCGGCCGTACTTCCAACTGCTGAGCCGACTCTGCCCGGCACCCGACGTGGTGCTGCTGCTGGACGTGCCAGGTTCGGTCATGCACCGCCGCTCCGGGGAGTACGACCCCGAGCACCTCGAGCGGGAACGCGAGCAGTACCGGCGGCTGCGCCGGCGTGTTCCGCACCTGGAGCGGGTGGACGCCGACCGGACGCCGGAGCTGGTGCTCGCCGATGCGCTCGGCCGGATCTGGCGGCACTACGTCGAGCGGACGGCCCGGTGAGAGGCGCCGTGCAGTGGGCGCAGCCGGTCCTGCGGGACCGGCTGGCCTGCTGGCTGCACCGGCCCGAACGGAGCTGGACCGCCGCCGTGGCACCTCGCCTGGTCGCCCGGGCGACCGCCACCGACGACGCGCGGTGGCGGACCGAGTCCGTCGCCTTCACCAGTACGTCGGTCGCCGTGGCCACGGTAGGGGGCCGCGGGACCGACGGGCGCTTCATGGTCAAGGTGCCGTGGACCGGCCGGGCCGTCGAGGGCCTGCGGCGCCAGGCCGCGGTGCTCGAGCTGCTGTGGACGCACCCACGTCTGCCCGGCCTGCGCCCGCTCCTGCCGTTCTGCGCGGCGCAGGGAGATGTCGAGGGGCGCTACTACTGCGTGGAGGGGGCGCTGCGGGGCGCTCCGGCGAGCGGGATGATGCTGCGGCGTGCCCGGCGAGCCGCGCTGCTCGCCTCTGCCAGCCGGGTCATCCGCGACCTCCACCGGCGCACTCGGGAACGGACCCTGCTGGACCGGGCCGCGGTGGCGGAGTGGGTGGACGTCCCGCTCCGGCGGCTGGAGGTGTTCGCCGCAACCCGCCCGCGATGTGCCCGGTTCCTCGACACGGTCTGGCGACTACGGGAGGAACTCGTCCTCGCCCTCGTCGGCCGCACCGTGCACACCTCCTGGATCCACGGCGACCTCTGGCCCGGGAACCTGCTGGCCACCTCCCCGGACGGCCAGGTGACCGGGATCGTCGACTGGGACCAGGCCTCGGCCCGCCAACTCCCCCTGCACGACCTGCTGCACCTGCACGTCCTCGCCCGTCGGCTGGCCCGCGGCGACGAACTCGGCGAGATCGTCGTCGAGGCACTGCGGCACGGCATCGACCGGACGCTGGACGTCCCCGCCGACGAGGCGGCCGACTGGCTGGACGGCATCCCGCCCCGACCGGCCCTGCTCCTCTACTGGCTACGCCACATCCTGCTCTTCATCGACTCGGAAGGTGACCATGACGATCCACGCTGGATCCGCGGCAACGTCGAACGCGTCCTCGCCAACGTCTGAGCCGGTCGCCGTCCTGGATCAGGCGCCGGCCGGGCCCGGCCCGACCCCGACCGTGACCGTGACCGTGGTCGTCTGCGTCTACACCGAGCGGCGGTGGCCACAGATCGTCCGGGCGGTCCGCTCCGTGCTCACGCAGGACGCACCGGCGGCACAGGTCGTCGTGGTCGTCGACCACAACCTGGCGCTGCTGGAGCGGGTACGGGCCACGTTCCCCGAGCTGACCGTCGTGCCGAGCACCGGCCGGCGGGGCCTCTCGGCGGCCCGCAACACCGGGCTGGCCCAAGCAACCAGCGAGATCGTGGCCTTCCTCGACGACGACGCCGAGGCGGAGCCCGACTGGCTGGCCCGGCTGCTGCCGCACTACCGGGACGAGCGGGTGCTCGCCGTCGGCGGCCACGCCGTACCGGCCTGGGAGGAGGAACGGCCGCGCTGGCTGCCCCCCGAGTTCGACTGGGTGGTCGGGTGCAGCTTCACCGGCCAGCCCACGGAGGTCGCCCCCGTCCGAAACGTCATCGGCTGCAACATGTCCTTCCGCCGGTCGGTCCTGGATCGCACCACCGGCTTCGACCCGGCGCTCGGTCGGGTCGGCCGGACGCCGGTCGGCTGCGAGGAGACGGAACTCTGCATCCGGATCCGGCAGCTCGAACCGGACGGCGTGGTGCTCTACGAGCCTGCGGCCCTGGTCCGGCACCGGGTGACCGTCGACCGGGCGACCTGGCGCTACTTCCGGCAGCGCTGCTTCTCCGAGGGGCGGTCCAAGGCGGTCGTCGCCCGGCTGGTCGGCAGCGACGCCGGGCTCGCCACGGAGCGCACCTACACCCGCCGTACCCTGCCCGCCGGGATACGCCGCGGCCTGCGCCAGGTCCGTGCCGGCGACCGCGCCGGGGTGCTGCGCTCCGGCGCGATCGTCGCCGGGCTGCTGGTGACCGCCGCGGGCTACCTCTCGGCCCTGGCCCTGCGCGCCTCTCAGGCGGTCGGCGAGCCGGTGCCCCGGCGGCGGGTGGATCCGGCGCCGGTACGGGTGCTCACCGTCGAGCTCGCCGAGGGGGTGCCCGACATCCCCGACACGGGCGGGCCGGAGGGCGTCCGGTACGGCGCGGCGCAGGTCCTGGTCCGGCTGCACGGGGAGCCGCTCGGGCTGGTCGACGTCGCGCTGCCGGCCGGCGGGCTGACCGCGCCGGCGCTCACCGCCGCGATCCGGGACCACCTCGCCACGGCGATCGACACGCACCTGCGGCACGACGGCCTGCCCGCGCTCGACGCCCGCCCGGACGGGGAGACCGACGACGCCGGGACGGCACCCTTCGCCGAGGCGGCCGCTCCCGCCGGGTCGTGTCCGTCCCGCCGACCGGCGGCGCACGCCCCGTTCGTCAGCGTGGTCGTGCCCACGTGTGGACGCACGCCGCTCTTCGAGTCCACCCTCGACACGCTCGCCGCGCTCGACTACCCCGACTTCGAGATCGTCGTCGTGGACAACGCGCCGCAGGTCACCGATACGGCGCGGATCGTCGCCAGTCGCTCCGCCGCCGATCCCCGGCTCCGCTACACGAGTGAACCGCGACCCGGCGTCGCGCAGGCCCGCAACCGAGGGCTGGCCGAGGCGCGGGGCGAGATCGTGGCCTTCGCCGACGACGACCTCATCCTCGACCAGGGGTGGCTGCGCAGCCTCGTCGAGGGCTTCATCGACGAGAACGTGGCCGGGGTGACCGGTCAGATCCTCGCCCGGGAACTCGACACACCGGCGCAGATCTGGCTGGAGCAGTACGGCGGTTACGGCAAGGGCTGCCAGCGGCGGAGGTTCGACCGGTCCGGGGTCGCCGCGATCGAGGCGGGGGGCGCACGTCGGGTCGACCTGCCACCGCGGTCGCTCCACCCGTACCTGCCCGGGTCGTACGGCTCCGGCGCCAACATGGCCTTCCGCACCGACGCGCTGCGCCGGCTGGGCGGCTTCGATCCGCGGCTGCGCAGCGGAGAGGACATCGACCTGCTGCTGCGTACGGTCCTCGCCGGGCACGCACTGACCTACGAGCCGGGGGCCATCGCCTGGCACACGCACCGACGTGAGCTGCGGGCGCTGCGACGGACCATGTACCAGTACGGGGTCGGCCTCGGCACCGTACTGACGAAATGCCTGGCGAGCGACCCGACCGCCCGACGCGAGCTGCTGCGGCGGCTGCCCCGCGGCATCGCCTACGCCCTGGCACCCGGGTCGGCGAAGAACAACCGGAAGCAGCAGGGCTATCCCGCCTCGCTGACCGCCCTCGAGCTGTGCGGACTGGCGCTCGGGCCGGTCCACTACGCCGCCGCGGCCCGAGCTGGAAGGAGCCGCAGGTGAACCGTTCACCGAAGACGGTCGTCCCCGTCCTCTGCTACCACAGCATCGGCGACGTGCCCCGCGACAACACGCTGCGCTGGTCGGTGTCGCCGGGCGACTTCGACGAGCAGCTGGCGCTGATCCGGGAGTGCGGGCGCACGCCGATGACGGTGAGCGGCTACGCGGCCGTCCTGCGCGGGCTGGCCCCGCTGCCGCCGCGACCCGTGCTGATCACCTTCGACGACGGATTCCCCGACCTCGCCGAGATCGCACTGCCGGTGCTGCGCCGGCACCGGCTCACCGCTACCGCGTACGTCATCGCCGCGCGGGTGGGCACGGCGCCGTCACCGGACCGGGACCCGTCACTCGACTGGGACCAACTCCGTGAGCTGCACGCGCACGGGGTGGAGATCGGGTCGCACAGCCGGAGCCACCGCGCCCTCGACTGTCTACGCCAGACCGAGCTGCACCAGGAGGCGGCGGGAAGCCGACGGTTGCTGGAGGACGGGATGGGGACGCCGATCCGGTCGTTCGCCTATCCGTACGGCTACCACAGCCTCGCCGTGCGGAGCGCGGTACGGGCCGCCGGCTACTCCTCCGCCTGCGGAGTCAAGAACGCGCTGAGCCACCCGAACGATGACGTCTTCGCCATCGCCCGGGTGCTGATCGAACGGGACACCGGCGTCCCCGGGATCGGGGCTCTGCTCGACGGCACCGGTTGGCCGCTGGCCTGGCGCGGCGAGCGGTTGCGCACCCGAGGCTGGCGCGCGTACCGGCGGGCCCGCCACCTCGTTGCGCACAGCGCACCGCCGTGGCCGAGCCAGCCGACCTCGTGATGCCAGGGAGAGCACCAGCGACCGGAGGAGGGGTGACCGGGTGAGCACCCAACATGCGGGGACCGCGGACGCACCGGTCGACCGCTCCGCTCCCGGCGTCGACGCCGTTGCCGAGCCGATCGGCGTACGGCTGCGCCAGCACCTGCGCGACCCGCTGAACAGCAACGTCTACGCGTTGATGCTCAACACGGCGGTGAGCTCGCTGCTCGGCATCGCGTACTGGGCGCTCGCCGCCCGCCTCTACTCGCCGGCCGAGCTCGGCGTCGGGGCGGCGATGGTGTCCACGATGACGTTTCTGAGCAACCTCGCCCAGCTCAATCTGAACGGCGCCGTCGCCCGCTTCCTGCCCGCCGCGGCCGGGCAGGGCAGCCGGCTGGTCGGGTACGCCTACGTGGTCACCTGTCTCGCGGCGCTCGCCCTGAGCAGCGGTTTCCTGCTGCTCGCTCCCCTGGTCACCGACCGGCTCGATTTCCTGCACGGCACTCCCCTGCTCGCCGTGGCGTTCGCCCTCTCCGTCGCGTGCTGGTGCGTCTTCACCCTGCAGGACAGCGTGCTGACCGCCCTGCGCGGTGTCGTCTGGGTCCCCGTCGAGAACACCGCCTACGGGCTCGCCAAGATCGGGCTGCTGGTGCTGCTCGCCGGCGCCGTACCGAGCCTGGGCATCTTCATCTCGTGGAACCTGGCGGTCGTCGCGGCACTCATCCCCGTCAACGTGCTGGTCTTCCGCCGGCTGCTGCCCCGGCAGCGGGCACGCCGCGCCGAAGCGGCGCTGCCGGACCGAGGGGTGCTCGCCCGGTTCGTGGCGCTGGACTACGTCGGATACCTGTTCATGCAGGCCGGCACCAACGCCCTGCCGTTGATCGTGACCGCCCGGCTGGGCGCGGAGGCCAACGGCCTCTTCTACGTGGCGTGGCTGCTCGGCGGCTCCCTGGAGCTGGTGGCGTACCACTTCGGCACCTCGCTGACCGTGGAGGCTGCCGCCCACGAATCGCGGCTCGCGGCGTACGCGCGGCAGGTGCTGCGCCGGGGCCTGCTCCTCTTCGTCCCGGCGGTCGTCCTGCTCTGCGTGTCGGCGCCGCTGCTGCTGGCCCTGTTCGGCAGCGGTTACGCCGCCACCGGCTCGGACACCCTGCGGCTCTTCGCCGTCGCGGTGCTGCCCAAGCTGGTGCTGACCGTCTTCGTCGCGGCGGCCCGGGTGCAACGCCGGGTGGGCCGGATCATCGCCGTGCACGCGGCCACGAGCGCCCTGGTGGTGGCGCTGGCGCTGGTCGCGATGCCCGAGATCGGGGTCGTCGGGGTCGGCGTCGCGTACCTCACCGGACAGGTCGTGGTGATGGCTGCCGTCCTGCCGTCGCTGACGCGGCTGCTGCGGAGCGCCTCGTGAGCGGCCGCGCGGCCCTCCTGGCCGCCCCGACCGCAGCCGGTCGGCTCCGGAACGGCCTGCTCGCCGGCACCGACTGGGCTGCGCCCGCAGCGGCGCTCGCGCTCGGGCTCTGGGCCCTGCGACGGGGGGACGCCGCCGACATCGGGTCGCTCGGCCTGGTCACCGCGCTCCGCCCCGAGCTGTACGTCGCGCTGGCCCTGTTGACCGCGAGCTTCCTCCGCGGCGTCTTCCGCACCCGCCCGGCTTCCGACACCCTGCTCGCCGCGCACGTGGTGGTGCTCGTCATCCTGCTCTTCGGCGCGGCGCCGATCATCGAGCCACTGCCGCGTGTGATCTCGGGCTGGCTGCACGTCGGCTTCGCCGACTACATCGCCCGTACCGGGGAGACGTTGCCGGACCTGGACGCCCGCTTCAGCTGGCCCGGATTCTTCGCCCTGACGGCAATGGCGACGCGGGCGGCCGGGATGCCGGACGCCATGCCGCTGCTCGCCTGGGCGCCGGTGGGGTTCAACCTGCTCTACGGCGCCGCGCTGTTCCGGCTGGCCCGGCTGATGTCGACCGACGCGCGGGCGGCGTGGCTCGCCCTCTGGCTGTTCTTCCCGGCCAACTGGGTGGGGCAGGACTATTTCGGCCCCCAAGCGATGAACTACCTGTTCTACCTGGTCCTGCTGATGGTGCTGCTGCGCTGGTTCCGCCCGAGCGGGCACGGCGGCCCGGGCCGCGAGCGGTCGCCGTGGAGCCCGGTCGGTCTGCTGCTGCGCCTGCTCCGGCTCCCGCCGAGGCCGCTGCTGCTCGAACCGGTGGCCGATCAGGCCAGCCCGGCGTCGCTGGCCGGTCTGGTTGCGCTGGTCCTCGCGGTCTTCGCGGCCAGCACCGTGAGCCACCAGCTCACCCCGATAGCGATCGTGGTCAGCGTCGGTGCGCTGGTGCTGGTCCGCCGCTGCACGCTCCGTACGCTGCCGGTCCTGCTCGCCGTCGTGCTGATGGCCTACATCAGCTACGGCGCCGTCGCGTACTGGGCGGGGCACCTGGACGACATGTTCGGCTCCTTCGGGAATGTCGGCGGCACCATCAACGACGGGGCGGTCGAACGGGTGCGCGGCGACGCGGGGCACCAGTTGGTGGTGCTCCTGCGGGTCGTCCTCGCGGTGGCGGTCTGGGGGCTGGCGGCCATCGGCGCGTGGCGACGAATGCGCCGGGGACAGGCCGGCCTGGGGCTGCTGGCGCTCGCCGGTGCACCGTTCCTCCTGCTCGGGATGCAGAGCTACGGCGGCGAGATCTTCCTCCGGGTGTACGCCTTCGCCCTGCCGTTCATGGCGATCCTCCTGGCCGCGCTGCTGGTCCCGGTGTGGCCGGCGCGGCGTCGCGTCCCCGCGGCTCTCGCGGCGGGCGCGCTGAGCGCCGTCCTCATCGGCGCCTTCTTCGTCGCCCGATACGGCAACGACGCCTTCGAGCAGGTACGCCCGGGTGATCATCGGGCCGTGGAGTGGCTCTACGCGCACGCCCCGGCGGACGCCACGTTCGTGTCGGTGACCTCCAACGTCCCGTGGCGGGCGAAGAGCGTCGAACGGTACCAGTACCGACCCCTCGGCCAGGACCTCGGGCCGACGACGGTCCCCGCCATCGAGGCGGAGATGCGGAGCAACCCGAAGGGCGCATACCTGATCATGACGAAGGGGCAGTTCGTCTTCGCGCAGTCGTTCCTGGGCAAGCCGCGGGGCTGGGGCGAGGAACTGGAACGCCAGGTGGTCGACTCAGGACGGTTCCGGCTCGTCTACCGGAATCCCGAGGCGAGGGTCTACGTCCTGGGCGGCAGCGAAGGGGGCGGCCGATGACCCAGATCGTCAGGACCGCCATCGACGCCGATCCCGGTTCTTCCGGCCAACAGGCCTCTCCCTCGCTGCCGGACCTCCCTTCTGGTACTCCATGGCCGGCGTTGGCGACGCTCGTCGCCGGCGACGTCGTTCTCGCCCTCGTCCTCTGGGACGTGCCGGGCATCCTGCGGGCCGTCGCCGTCCTCACCTACCTCGCCGTGGCGCCGGGACTGGCCTGCGCGAGGCTGATCCGGATACCGGACGGCCTCACCCGGTTCGTCGTCGGCGTCGCGCTCAGCCTCGCCCTCGGCGTCCTGGTCGCGCAGGGGATGATCCACCTGCACCTGTGGTCGCCGCTGCTCGGGATCGTCACCCTCACCGCGATCGCGTCGCTGGCCGCCCTGATCGAGCTGGGCCGCGACATGCTGCAGCACCACCGGAGACGATGGGACGCGGAATGACTGACACCCTCCTCAGCGTGGCCCGGTCCGGGCCGGTCCAGGCGGCCGTGCTCACCCTGCTCATGGTGGCGCTCATCGCCCGGATCATGGTGCAGCTCACCGCGCGACCGGCGCGGCCGACGCTCCTCTGGACGCTCGACATGGCGGCCACCCCGCTGCTCGTCGCGTTCGTCATCGTCCTCCTGCAGCGGTTTCATGACCTGAGCTGACCGCGGTCGACGAGGCCGTGGCGGCGGTCGCCCGTCACCAGCTCACTGATCCGCGCCTCCGACACGGCCGCGAAGGGGTCCCGGTGGGCGGCCACCGCCTGCCGGGTCTCCTCGGCGACCAGGTCGGCGTTGATCTGGGCGCCCGCGCCCGCGCCGGCCGCCGCGGCAGCGCCGACCTGGGCGGCCGGGTCGGTGACGTTGCCCGCGACCCACACCCCGGGCACCTCGGTACGGCCGGTCGCGTCGGCCGGGATGTGCTCACCGACCCCCGCCGGGTGTGCCGCCGGCTGCAGCCCGAGCGCCGCCAGGAAGCCGCCGCGCGCCACCATCCGGGGCGCGACGACCACCGCGTCCCGATCGACCACCGTGCCGTCGCGGAGCCGTACGCCCACGAGGCGGTCCTCGGCGATCTCCAGGGACGCCACCTCGGCGGCCACCACCCGGATGCCGCGGGCGGCCAGTTGCTCCGCCTGCTCGTCGCCGGGCGGCGGCATGGTGTGGGTGAAGAACGTGACATCGGCGCTCCACTGACGGAACAGCAACGCCTGGTGCACCGACATCGGCCCGGTGGCCAGCACCCCGATCGCCTGGTCCTGGACCTCCCAGCCGTGGCAGTACGGGCAGTGGAGCACGTCCCGGCCCCACCGGGCGCGCAGTCCCGGCAGGTCGGGCAGCTCGTCCACCAGCCCGGTGGCCACCAGCAACCGGCGCGCCCGTACCGTCCGGCCGTCGGTCAGCGCCACCACGAACCCGTCGCCGGCGCGCGTCGCGGCGGCGACCTCGCCGGGCACCACGTGGCCGCCGTAGTCACGGACCTCCGCCCGGCCGCGCTCCAACAGCTCGGCCGGGGGCATCCCGTCGCGGGCCAGCAGCCCGTGCACCCCGTCGGCCGGGGCGTTGCGCGGGGCGCCACCGTCGATCACCACCACCGACCGGCGCGCCCGGGCCAGCATCAGCGCCCCGCTCAACCCCGCGGCGCCACCGCCGACCACCACCACGTCATAGCTCTCCCTGAGCTGCTCGGTCATCCTGACCACCTCCGAGGGCAACCATCCGGGCAGCCCGCGAAACTGGCAACCTTTGTTGCCGATCTGGCAAACTAGGGCGCATGGACCACGACCTCGACCAGGCGCTCGACGCGGTCGGCCCCCGGCTCCGCGCGCTGCGCCGGCAGCGCGACACCACCCTCGCCGAACTGTCGGCCGCCACCGGCATCTCGGTGAGCACCCTGTCCCGGCTGGAATCCGGCACCCGCCGGCCCACCCTGGAACTCCTGCTCCCCCTGGCCCGGGCCCACGACGTCACGCTCGACGAACTCGTCGGCGCCCCACCCACCGGGGACCCGCGCATCCACCTGCGCCCGGTCACCCGCCACGGCATGACCATGCTGCCGCTGACCCGCCGGGCCGGCGGCATCCAGGCGTACAAGCTGGTGATCCCGGCCGACGGCCGGCGGAGCGAACCCGACCCGCAGACCCACGAGGGCTACGAATGGCTGTACGTCCTCAACGGGCGGCTGCGGCTCGTCCTCGGCGACCACGACCTGGTGCTCTCCCCCGGCGAGGCGGCCGAGTTCGACACCCGCGTACCGCACTGGTTCGGCGCCGCCGACGCCGAACCGGTCGAGTTCCTCAGCCTGTTCGGCCGGCAGGGCGAACGCCTGCACCTCCGTGCCCGCCCCGCCGGCTCCTCGCGGTCGTCCGCATCGGGCAGCAGCGACGGGTGAACGCCCAGCTTCACGATCCGGCGACGGTGTCGCGGGCGCCGCGCACCGCAATGAGCAGCACTCCGCCGGCGAACACCAGGCCGGCGCAGATGGCGGCGCCGACATCGTGCGGTGGACGGGCCGGCCAGATCCACGGCGTGGTCAGCGCCGGCCCGTGCCACTGCGTGTAGAGCGCGTAGAGGGCGACCATGAGGTAGCCGGCCGGGCCGGCCCAGGCCAGCGGGCCGCCGAGCGCGGCGGCACACAGCAGACCGAGGCCGGTCAGCCCGGCGGTGTCGCGCAGCACCGCCAGGGTGCCGCCGGCCAGGTGCGCCCCGGTTCCGGCGGCGGCCAGCGCACCGGCTGCGGCGACGGTCAGCACCAACGCGGTGCCCAGCCGCAGGAACGGCAGCCACCGGCCGGTGGCGCGTTCCGGCTCGCCGAACGGGCTCGCGGTGGTGGCGGCGATGACCACGGCACAGCCGGTCTCGAAGATCAGCGGCAGCTGGCGTGCCCCGTACGCCGTCCAGTGCCCGTGCAGCAACGCGATCCGCAGCCCGACGGCGCAGGCCGCCACCGCGGCCAGGGCGGCCGGGACCCGACGGCTGGCAAGGTGCAGGTGTGCCAACCGCAGGCCGACCCGCGCCGCCCCGCCCGGCGGTGATCCGGACGGCAGTGTCCGTGCCCTACCCCTGCTCATGGCAGCTGCCCGAGGGTGACGTCGCCGGTCCGCAGCGCGGCCAGGTGGTCCACGAGCCAGGCGTGCCGGGCGGCGGCCGGCAGCGCCGCGAATCGCCGGGCGGCGGCCGCCGCCGGACTACCGGGCGGCAGGGTGGAGGTCCGCAGCATCCCGTCCGCGACCGCCTGCTGCGCCGGCGTGGCGCCGCGGCCGCCGCCGACGACGGCGTCCACGAGGTCGCGGCCGACCGTCGCGCGCACCTCGGCCGCGAAGTCACCGCTGGCCGTCCGACGGGCGAGGTGACTGGGCAGGACAAGGTGGAACACCGGCGGTGTGCCGCTCACCGCCGGGCCGGCTCTGCCGATGCGGACGCCGTTGCCCGGTTCCTGCCGGTAGGTCGCGGCGACCTGGCTGATCCGGGCCGGCGCGCCCGGCAGGCCGGCCACCTCGTGGAGCACCGGTTCCAGGGCGTCCACCACGGCGGGCAGATACCCCGCATAGGCGGGGTGCAGGCAGACCGGGACCGGGGTACGGCTGCAGACCGGTGAGTAGGGGATCGGATCGTCGTCGGCCGCGTCGTGCAGGGCCGGGATGGCGATCATGCCGTGCGCGTCGAGCCGGCCGGTGCCGGCGAGCCCGACGGCGGTGGCGGCCACGACCAGGCCGACAACGGCGGTGGCCGCGGCGGATCCACGCAGCCACCGCCCGCCGGCGCCGGCGGGCACGCCGAGGGCGCCCAGCAGCGCCGCGGTGAGGCCGGCGAGGAACATCACCTGGGCGATGGGAAGGTCGGGCAGGTAGGGGTAGAACGTGGCGACACCCTCGTCGGGCCCGATCTCCCAGGGACCGGCGACCAGGGGCGAGACCTGCCAGTACGAATGGTCGCCGTGGATGAACTGCGCGCTGATCTCGAACGCGAGGAACGCGGCGACCGCGGCCAGCGGTGGGGTGAACCGGCTGGGCCGCAGCGCCCCGGCGACGAACCCGAGCGCGGAGAACGCCGGCAGGCTGGCCACGCCCACCACGGCCGGCCACCACAACGGCCCACCCCAGGCGGCCTGCCGCGCGGTCACCCCGTACAGGACGCCTGCGCAGCCGAGGTAGGCCACGACCGCCCAGGAGGTGGTGGCGGCCCAGGCGGCGAGCTGGCGGAACCATCGCGGCCGGGCGGTGCCGCTCACCAGTTCGGCCATGCCGTGGCGGCCCTCGCGGGAGCCCAGCCAGGCGGCGGCGCCGACCACCGTCGGCACGAAGACCGCCAGGGCCGTGCCCTGCATGGTCATGGCGCGCAGGTTCCACATCGGCGGGTACGCCATGCTCGGACGGTAGGTGATGAACCAGAAGAGCCCGGCTATCAGCGGCAGCAGCCACGGCATTACGTTGCGGCGCAGCTCCAGCCGCAGCATCCGTCCCGCCGCCGTGAGCGGCACGCGGTGCGCCCGCATCGGCCTGGCGGGCGCCGGCACCACCGGCGCGGCGGTCACGACCGCGCCTCCGCCAACACCGCGCTGTAGCCGCGCTCCAGCGGGGCGTCGCCGGCCGCGCTGGTCCCCTCGGCGCGCCCGGCCAACTCGTCCGGGGTGCCACGGAAGACGATCCTTCCCCGGTCCATCAGGGCGACCCGGGCGCAGGCGGCCCCGACATCCTCCACCAGGTGCGTGCTGACGACCACGGTGGCGGCCTGCCCGAGGTCGCGCAGCAGGGCCCGGAACGCCACCCGCTGCTCGGGATCCAGCCCGGCGGTCGGCTCGTCCAGCAGCAGCAGCTCCGGCTCGTTGACGATCGCCTGCGCGATGCCGACCCGGCGCAGCATCCCGCCGGAGAGGGTGGCCAGCTTCGCCCTGGCCTTGTCGCCGAGGCCCACGCGCTCGACCGCCGCGGCCACCGCGTGGTGCACCCGCGCCGGCGGCATTTCCTTCAGCAGCGCGAAATACTCGACGAACTCGACGACCGTGAACCGCGGGTAGTAGCCCAGGCTCTGCGGCACATAGCCGAGGCCGCGCCGAATCTGTCTGCGCTGCCCGTACCCGCCGGGATCGCGGCCGAGCAGCCGGATCCGGCCCGAGGACGGGGGGATCACCGTGGCCATCATCCGCAACAGCGAGGTCTTGCCCGCGCCGTTCGGACCCAGCAGCCCCAACACCCCGGGGCCCGCCTCCATCGTCACCCCGGCCACGGCCTGGGTACGGCCGAACCGCCGGGTCACCTCGATGAGCTCGACGTTCATGACGTTCCTCTCGGGATCCGGGTGGCGTAGAGGACGATCACGGCGCAGCAGACGGCGAACGCCAGGTAGGGCAGCCAGAGGGCGGAATCGGTGACCGCGGCGGTGAGCCGGCCGGCGGCCACCCGCCCGGACAGGACGGTCGTCACCCAGCCGGTCAGGCCGGCCGCCACGCCCACGTTCGCCGATCGGGCGACCGTCGCGGCGGCCAGCGCCAGCGCGCACACCGCGGTCATCGGGACCAGCCAACCGATCGTGACCGCGGTGGCGGCTCCCGACGCGGCCGAGGCGGCCAGCCCGAGCGCCGTATTCAGGCCGAACACCGCCAACGCCCGGACCAGCAGTACCATTCGGTCGCTGACCGCCACGCTGCACGACAGCTCCCAGGCCGGGTCGATCCCCGGCCCGTACGCGTAGGCGATGCCCGCCGCGGCGACCGCGGGCGCGACGAGCGCCACGTACGGCGTCCCGGTCTCCCGGGTGGCCAGCATCCCGGCGAGCAGCACCACGGCGGTGGCGATCACCCACCCGAGCAGCAGCGACGGTGTGGTCACCAGCGCCCGGGCCAGCCCCGGCGAGCGGAGCAGCCGCCCGGCCAGCCGCTCCACCGGCCCGGGATGGCGGCGCCACACCTGCGCGGCCACCCCGATCCAGACCCGATCCAGGTCGACGTCGGGTT
Source organism: Micromonospora sp. RTBAU3-60 (assembly GCF_054963695.1). Taxonomy (NCBI): domain Bacteria; kingdom Bacillati; phylum Actinomycetota; class Actinomycetes; order Micromonosporales; family Micromonosporaceae; genus Micromonospora; species Micromonospora sp. RTBAU3-60. The sequence continues at coordinate 387,028 of NZ_JBUEGB010000001.1, forward strand.
GCCCCTGGTCCACCCGGTCCTGGTCTCCGCTCACCCCGTCACCGGTCATCGCCCACCTCCCTCCGGCTCCGGCTCGTGCCGCCGCAGCGCGGCACGCATCAGCCGGCGGATCTGGTACGCACGGCTCTTCACCGTCCCCGCCGGAACACCCATCAGCTCAGCCACCTCAGCCACCGTCCGGTCCTCGACATACATCAGCCGCCAGGTCTCGCGCTGCGGGCTGCCCTCCGCGCCCAGCGCCTCGACGGCATCGGCAAGCTCCGCCCTGGACAACGCCGCGTCCGCCGGGTCGGCCGGGGAACGCCCGCCGGCAGCCCCCAGCGCGGCGAGCAGCAACTCGGGGCGCCCACGGCGACGCAGCCACAACGCGGCCTGGCGGCGCGCTATCCCCCACAGCCAGCCGCCGGCGCCCTCCGACCGGTAGCCCGCCGCGCCCCGCCAGGCCGCCAGGAAGGTCTCCTGCAACACGTCCTCGACGTCGGCGGCCGGCAGCACCGCGCGCAGCCGGGCAGCCAGCCACGGCGCGTGTCGGGAGAACAGCTCCCGCAGCGCCGTGTCGTCTCCGCCGGCAACGGCGGCGATCAACTCGTCGTTGTCCATCGCCTCTGTGTTGCGATCCGACACCGATCGGTTCACCCGGCCACCAATTTTGTTGCTGAGACCTGGCGAGGTTCGTGAGCCGGCCGCCGTACCCCTTCGTCGCCAACGGCCGCCACCGGCGTGCCCCGGCTGCGGCGACCGGAACCGGCAGGCGCGGCGCCGGTCGAGCGGCACTGGCGCTACCCAGGCCACATGCCGTGGCTACGCCGGATCGTCTGCCGGGGTCACGCCCGCCCGCGGGTCCCGGGCGTACGGCAGCCGCATCCCGGCCCGGCGCAGCGCCTCGGCGTACGTGCCCAGCACCGCCTCCATCTCGTCGCCCAGCTCCTCGGCCTCCTCCCGGGCGTCGACGAGCCGGCCGTCCTCGAACGCGGCACGCAGGCGGACCACCTGATCAGCGAGGATGGCGAACGTGTCGCCCTGCAGCATGACGCCGGGAAAGTGCCGGCCGGGCAACCTGAGCACGGCCACGTTGCCGTTGCGGGCATAGAGCTCGATCTCGACACGGTCCACCGGCCGACCGTACCGGCCGGCGCGGGGCTGCGGGGCCACGCTATGCCCTGGCAGAGTGGCCGGATGAGCGCAACGCGCACGGCCGCACAGGCCTGGGACGAGGAGTACCGGCGCGGCCGGTACCAGGACGAGCCGCCGGTCGCGTTCGTCGCCGACATCCTGGCCGCCGCCCACGGGGCGGGCGCGACCAACGGCCTCTACGTCGGCTGCGGCAACGGACGCAACCTGCTGCCGCTGGTGGACGGTGGGCTCGATCTGCTCGGCCTGGACGTCTCCGCCGAGGCGGTCCGCCAGCTCGCCGGCCGGCGACCGGACCGGGCCGGACAGCTGCACCACGGCGACCTGGACTCGCTGCCAGCCGGAGCGACCTGGCCGCTGGTGATCGGCATCCAGGTCTTCCAGCACGGCGACCGCGGGCAGGCGCACCGACAGGTCCGCGCGGCGCAGCGGCGAGTCGCCCCGGGCGGGCTGATCTGCGTACGGGTCAACGCGGTCGGCACGGACGTGTGGCCGGCGCACGAGGTGGTCGAGCGCGCCCCCGACGACGGGTTCACCGTGCGCTACACGGCGGGACCGAAGCGCGGGCTGGACATCCACTTCTTCAGCCGCGCCGAGTTGGACCAGCTCTTCGCGGGGTGGGCGCCGGTGCTTCCGGCCCGGCCGCACCGCACCGAGCGGGACACCTCCGGCACTGGGCAGTGGACGCGGTGGGAGGCGATCTGGCAGCGCCCTGCGGAGCTGGTCACCGCGTACCGCTCTGGCACTCTGGGGCGGTGCTGATCTACAAGATCCTGCTGCCCAGCGAGTGGGACGAGTTCGAAGCCGCCGGGCGCTTCGATGGCTCGTCCTTCGATCGCCGCTCCGGCTTCATCCACTGCTCCTCCCGTGAGCAGGTGGGGGCTACGGCGGTGCGAGTATTCGGACAGGACCCGGCACTAGTGGTGGTGGCCCTCGATGCGCAGGCGCTCGGTGAGGCCGTGCGCTGGGAGCCGGCACCACCCGACGGCGCTCTGTTCCCGCACGTGTATGCCGCCCTGCCGATTACCGCGGTGGCGGCGGTGTACCGGGTTGCCGGCGCGTCGTCGGTGGACGAGGCACTGACGCGAGAGCAGCCCTGACTGAATCGCGACGCCAACACCCAGCTGCCGTGGTTCCGTCGCGGCCTGCCGGCCAGGTGTCGGGTGATTTCTGGCTGTCCCGCCCTGGTCCGGCTACTGCGGTTGCCCGCCTTGTTACGGACGTGGTGACGGCGCGCTGGTCCGGCCGGTCACAGGTGCATTGACGGGCAACGCCCCGAGCTGGAAACGGCTCAGCAGGTCGGGCAGAAGGGTCGTGAGGGCGGTGACGGTGTTCTGCCGGTCGCCGCCGCCGTCGTGCAGGAGCACGATGGAGCCAGCCGCGGTGCCCTTGGAGATGGTGGAGATGATGGCGGCTGCTGCCGGTTCCTCCCAGTCCCGCGGATCCACCGCCCAGTGCAGGCTGGTCATGCCCAGGTCCTCGGCGACGTCCACCAGCTGTCGGGTCCAGTTCCCGCCCGGCTGCCGGAAGTACGTGATCGGCGCGTGCGGCGCGGCGACGTGGATGGCCTGGCTGGTTCGCAGCAGATTGCCCTCAATGTCCTGACGGGGCCGGCTGCCGAGGTCAAGGTCCTCGTTCCAGGTGTGGTTGCACAAGGTGTGGCCGTCGGCCACGATGGCCCGCACGAGTTCCGGATACGCCTCGGCATTCTTGCCGAGCAGGCAGAACGTCGCCTTGACGTGGAACTGGCGCAGCGTTTTCAGGACGAGCGGAGTCCAGGTGGGATCGGGTCCGTCGTTGAAGGTCAGCGCCACTTGCGCCGACCCGGTGGTCATCTGGACACCGGACGGCACGGGGGATTCGGTGGCGGACGGCGCCTCGGCGGACGGTGAGGCGTGTGGCAGCAGGGACCGGCCGATCACATAGACGCCGCCGAGCACCACCGCGACCACGGTCAGGACGACGGCGGCGCGCAGCGCCGAAGACCGGCGCATCAGGCTGTCCTTCGGCTGGCTGCCGCCGCGGGCATGTCATGGCTGGTCACTGTCGCCCCTTCGGTCAATCCGACAGGCGCCACGTTAGCCGCCAAAACCCTAAATCGTGTTTATACGAACAAATTGCTCTCACTGTCGCATTACGGCTCGAACCGGTAATCACCCTCGGATCAGTCGGCCGAACGATATTCACCAACCGACAGAGGCCAGGCTGATGGGCGTGAGCTGACGAACCTGCGGCTCGATCCACTGTGCCGCGGTGACCAGCTTGACCAGCCGGTCGATGGTCTCCGGCGGCCCGGCCACGAAGCTGCGCCGCTCGGCCGGGCAACCGTACCGGTCGTCGAAGCAGCCGCCGTCGAGGGCGCGGACCGCCATGCCCGCCTCGGCGGCCAGCAGCATCCCGGCCGGCAGGTCGACCGCCTCCGGGCGGTAGCCGACGATGCCGTCGATGTCGCCGCGGGCCAGCATCACCCAGGACAGCAGCGGCGCCCACAGTTGCAGCACCCGCCGGGCGGTGGTGTCGAGCACCACCTTGAGCGCCCGGGCGGTGCTGTCGTCCCGGGGTACCTCGTGACCCTGGGTCCAGGCCAGCACAGGTGCGGCCGGCACCGGCCGGCGGGGCGCGCGCAGCGGGCGGCCGGACGGGCCCGACGCGTGCACGAACGCGCCCCGGCCGCGTACGGCGGACCAGGTGCGCCCGGCGACCGGGTCGTGCACCACGCCGAGCACCGGTGAGCCCCGGTCGCAGAGGGCGATCCCGACGACGTACGCGGGCAGGCCGATCGCCACGTTGTTGGTGCCGTCGAGCGGGTCGACCAGCCACGCCCAGGAGGTGTCGGCGGCGTACTCGCCGCCCTCCTCGGCGATCACGCCGTGCTCGGGCCAGCGGGCCCGGATCCGGTCGACGATCAGCCGCTCGGCGGCCAGGTCCAGGTCGGTGACCAGGTCACCGGAGGCGCTCTTGGCCCGGGCGTGCAGCTCGCCCCGGGCGCCCCGGCGCAGCAGCCGCCCGGCGGCCTGGGCGGCCTCCACCGCGAACCGGTGCGCGTCGCGCAGGTCGGGTCCGCCTCTGCTCGGCTCCACGTCCATTGCTCCTCCAGCCACTCAGCCCCGTGCCACCAGTTGAGCTATCTCCCGCGCCATCCGCGCGGTCTCCGCCGGGTCGCAGCGGTTCCGGCGTACCCGGTGGCTGCGCCCGTCCACCGCGCCGAGGCTGAGGTCGCACGCGCCGGGGGTGGTCCGGCCGAGCGCCACGGTCACCGCCGGCTGCCCCCGGTCCACCTCCGAGGTGTGGAAGCCGCCGGCGCGCAACGCGTACGAGTCGCCGGCGGAGTGGGTCTCCACCGTGGCCGTCACTGCGGTCACCAGCCGGTCGGTGGCGGCCATCTCGTCGACGTCACCGCGGCTGTGCACCTCGTACACCCGCCAGGCGGGGTCCACGGGCGCGTCGGTCACCTCGATCAGCTCGTTGCGGACCCGCCCGTGGAGCACGTGGCTGAGCAGGTCCCAGCTGTGTGAGTGCATGGCGGACGTGGTCGGCTGCCCGGCCGGCGGGCCGGCCGGCCAGGCGTGCACGCAGACGCCGTTGGGACCGGCACGCTCCACCGGCAGGCAGGTGAAGCCGAGCGGGTGGCGGACGGCCAGCAGCGGTCGCCGCCCCTCGGCGACGTCGTCGAGGACGGTCAGCACCCAGTCGCGAAGCAGCTCCGGCCGGGTGCCCCGGTCGATCTCGCGTTCGAGGTCGGCGTAGGTCATCATGCGTACGGGTTCCTCGCCTGGATGGCCCGGCTGACGATGTCGGCGACCTCGCGGTCGCCGAAGGACCGGGGTAGTGGCAGTCCGAGCGCGGTGAACAGCCGGCGGACCTGTTCCACGGAGGGCTCGTCGTCGAGCTTGACCTGCCCGGCGGCCTCGATGGGCACCCGTCGGCTCTGCTCGCGGCTGAACTGCAACTCGATGTTGTAGCGGTTGTAGTAGAGCTCCGTGCGGTCGATCCGCAGCGCCGGGGTCTGCGGGTTCTCCTGGGTGATGATGACGCAGCTGGAGGAGAGGTCGTAGCGGAAGGTGGTCATCTGCGCGGAGAGGCGCACGTCGATGGTAAGCAGCCCGGAGCGTTGCCGGTGCCAGCAGGCGGCCAGCACGGTGGCGTAGGACTCCTTGCGGGTGCGGTCGACCGTCCACCGCTCCCCCGGCGCGTCCGGGGCGAGGCTGCGCCGGAACTGCGCGTAGCGCTCGCAGACCGCCTCGTCGGTCGGGTCGATGATCTCGATGGCGAACTGCAGGGTGGCGTTTCGCCGGCGGGCGTGCTCCAGGCACTCCGGCAGGGTGACCGCGCGGGTGTAGGTGCCGGTGCCGCCCTTGAAGGTCCACCGGTCGGTGTGCCGGCGGGCCTCGGCCAGGGCCTGCCCGACCTCGCTGCCGTGCAGTACGCGGACCATGGTGACGCTGTCGATCGCCTCGCGGGCCCGTTTCAGCGCCCCCTCCGGGCCGCTGATCTCGCGCAGCTGCGGCACCAGCTCGGCGAGCTGGGCCCGGGTGTCGTGGATGACCTCCCGCACCTCGTGCTCCGCGGTCTGCCGGCGTAGCCGGTCGCGCAGCAGCGCCTGGGCGAGCACGCCGAGGACGAGCAGGATGACGCTGTTCACCACGTCCTGGCTGACCGTGTTGTTCAGCCCGAGGATCGCGACGACCAGGGCCAGCACCAGCCCGATGAACGCGTCGAGATTCTTGACGACCCAGGTGACCACGCGCGCCATGACACCCCCCGGTCGACGGCGGAGCCTTCATGATAGCCCTTTGTCAATATCACCATCACGCACCGTTCAGCCGGTCGGTGCCTTTCGGTGACGGTGGAGCGGTGCCGCGGCGGGCGGCGCAGATCAACGATCCGCCGAGCCCCGGCGCGAGTCGGGCGAGCAGCCGGGAGGCCACCCAGCGCCCGCCGGGCAGCCGCCAGCCGACGTGGTTGGAGCGGATCGCCAGCGGCGCGAACCCGGCCTGCCGCAGCGCCCGGCGCAGCAGCGACGCGGTGAACGGCCGGATGTGCAGCCAGAGGTAGGGGTGCAGCGGATCGACCTGGCGCGGGGCCCGTCCGAAGAGGAACGCCAGCCGGTCCTGGACCGGGGCCAGGTTCGGGGTGGTGAGCACCAGCAGGCCGCTCGGGGCGAGCACCCGGTGGCACTCCCGCAGCAGCGCCACCGGGTCGTACACGTGCTCGATCAGCTCCCCGGTGAGCAGCCCGGCGAAGCTGCCGGTGCGGAACGGCAGGCTACGGGTGGCGTCCAGGCTGACTGGCACGGCCCGGCAGTGGGCGGCCCGGCGCGCCTCGCCCAGCGCCGCCTCCGCCATGTCCGCCACCACCAGCGGACCGGGCAGCTCCGCCGGGTCGAGCATGCTCCGCGGGCCGCAACCCAGCTCCAGCACCGGGCGTCCACCGACGACGCCGTCGACCATCAGCCGGGCCGCGACCGCCCGGCGGATCCGGTGGTACGGGTCGTCGACGTACCCGTTGACCTGCACGCCGTCGTGATAGCTGCGCCGGTTGGCGCGCCGGCCGTGCGCCTGGGCGCTACGGGACGAGGCTCCGATCGGCGGCTCGCCCATGCACCCTCCACTGCGGTCGCCGGGTCCGGCGACGGCGCCCGCCTACAGCCTCGCACCACCCCCGCGAAGCGGCGAGGAAATCCGGGCCGACGACGACGCGGCGGCCGGGAAGCCGGCCGCCGCGTCGCGGGTCGTGCCCGGGTCAGATCGCGCGGGCCCAGTCCACCCGCATGCTGTCGTCGTACTCGTCGCCGGGGATCCACCACTGGTCGCCGAAGCCGCTGGTCGAGACGATGATGTTGCCGCCGTCCGGGTACTCGTTGGTCGGCGGCACCGACAGCGCGGCGCAGTAGCGCCCGTCGGGCGAGAACACCGGCGACAGGTACATCCGCGGTTCGTCGGTGAGCTTCTTGAGGCCGGTGCCGTCGAGCCGCACCGACGCGAGCGAGTCCTCGCCGAGTGGCAGGTCGACGTCGCGGTACCAGCGGTTGGTGCAGAACACCACCCGCTCCGAGTTGGGCATGAAGACGGCCCAGCCGAAACGCTCACCCTCGTCGGGCTGGTAGACCCGCCGCACCTTGCCGGTCGCCAGCTCCAGCATGCGCAACTGCCGGCCCTCCGAGCGGCTGGTCCACTCCATGACGATCATGGAGCCGTCCCGGGACCAGTTGGGACGGGTCATGTTGTGCCCTTGGACGAGCACCCGCCGCGCGCCGGTGGCCACGTTCACCGCGACCAGCGTTTCGCGGTCGACGACGAGGGCGACCTCCGTGCCGTCCGGGGACCAGGTCGGCCACTGGTACGAGATGCCGAACGGGTCGCTGATCACCTTCCGGACCTCGCCGGTCACCCGGTCGAACAGCGACAGGTTCGACCCGGTCTCGCCCTCGTAGCGCAGGTTGTTCACGGCCACGTAGCGGCCGTCCGGCGAGGTGGTGGCGTCGTAGCCGTTAGTCAGCAGCACCTGCGGCGTGGTGTGGCCGGGGTTGATCTGGAGCAGACCCGCGCTGCCCGTGACGAGCCACGGCCCGTTGACCACCTCGGTGGCCTCCGCCGCCGCTGCGGGCGCCGCCGCCAGTCCCCCGGCCACACCGGTCACCGCGGCCGCGCCGGCCAGTGCCGCGGTACGCAGCAGGGCACGACGGTTCAGTTCGGTCATGTGCACACCCCCGTGGTGGATGACGATGTCCGGTCCACCCTCCTCAAGCGAGGGTCAACGGTGTATCCGACGACCGGCCCGGGCGGGATGGGCCGGTCGGACGAGGGTCGGGCGCGCAGCCGCTACGACCTGGCCTGCGGCCCGGGGCCCGACGGTCGATGGCACGGCTGGTACCGGGTGATGGTCCACGGCAGGGCGCTACGGCCGCTCGGGCTGCACCCTGACCAACCGACCTCGGTCGTGGACGGCCCCTCGCCGCCCGGTTGGTGGCACGCCGCCGCGGAATGTCGCGTGGCCGACCAGGTCAGCCGGACGCGGTGCGCCCACCCTCGGTAGGCCCCTGCCGGTCGAGGCAGTCGGCGAGTTCGATGACGACCTCCGTGTAGCGGGGGTCGGTGTGGTACGGCCAGTGCGCCTCGATCGGCGGCGGGACCGTGTCCATCGGGTTGACGGTGACCGCGCGCGGGTCGCGCAGGCGTACGTCGACCTGGGCGGCCGGACCCTCGACGGCGGGTGCTTCGCCCGGCCGGTGTGTGGAGAAGATCGCCCCGCTGATCGGGTCGGTGTTCCGCCAGAGGTTGCGCCACCGCCACCCGACGCGCTCGCCGAGCTCGCGTAGCACGTCCTCGCCGAAGTAGGCCGGCATCAGGTGTCCGTAGAGCCGGCGCAGCGGCGAGCCGTAGGTGAGCAGGGCAACCCGGTGCAGCATCTCCGGCGGCAGTTGCAGGACGGCCGCCGCGGCCAGCGCGGAGCCGTGGCTGTGCCCGGACAGCACCACCTTCTGGTTCCGGGCCAGTGCGCTCACCCGCTTGGCGAGCTCCGGCACGGCGCGCTCGGCGTAGCAGGGCGGCGCGAACGGGTGGGTCGTGCGGGGGAAGAAGGTGCCCAGGTCCCACAGCACCCCGGCCGCCCGCCGGACCTCAGGGGAGACGTAGGCCATGAGACCGATCAACACGAGCCCGACGATGATCAACCCGAGCGAGATCGTCCCGGCGTCGGTGAGGTAGGCAGCGAGCCCCACGAACGTCTGGCGGTTCCCGCTGAACTGCTGCGCCAGCTGAGTCGGCCCGATCTCGATCAGGTCGAGCGCGGTGAACACGAGGCTGAGCAGGGAGAGCACGAAGTACACGACGAGCAGCGGGCTGAACTGCTCGGCGAGGCGCGATCTGCTGATCGCTCGGCGGACGCGCTGGATCTGCCCGGCGGCCTGCGGCGGCGCGTCGGGAAAGTCCTCCCGGCTGATCCGCTCCGCCACCCGTTCCCGCCGCCGCCGGCTGAACCGGCCCGCGTACAGGCCCACGACGGCGACCAGCAGCACGGTGAAGAGGGCGCCCAGCGCCTCCCACCGGTAGGCGATCGGCGGGTCGAGCGGCGGGGCGCCGGGTGGCGGTGGATGCCCCGGGCCGGGGATGTTGCCCCGGTCCAGGATGTCGGCCGCCCGATAGACGAGCCCCGCGGTGATGGTCGCCGCGAGACCCGCCGCGATCGCGCCGAACACCGGGGCGCCCAGGCCCCGGAAGAACGCCCGCGCCGAGGGTGGGGCCGCCCGCTGCTGCCACACGGTGATCACCCCTAGCGCCACCAGCAAGGCGGCCTGTCCGAGGATCACCGAATTGACACTGAGGGCGAAACCGGGCAGCGCCCCACCCTTGGGTACGGGGGGACGCGGCAGGGCGGCGTACCCGATGCTCAGGACGGTGATCGCGGCGACCGCGACCCGCAGTGGCCGGATGACCAACCTGGTCCAGTCCCAGCCGGTGTGGGGGGAGCTCAGCGCGGGCAGGCAGAGCAGCACCACGCAGGCGGCCAGGAGCAGCACCGCCGCGGCGATGAGCGCGACACCGACCGGCCGGCGGTCCAGGGTGAAGAGGGCGACGACGACGCTGACGTCGAGCGTGCCGTACGCGATCGCCACGTGGATCGAGCGGAGCCGCCCGACAAGGACCTCCCCGCTCCAGAAGCCGGGGGCGTCGAGCCGGTCCCCGGGTGGGGCCCCCGAGGTGCCGTACGTGGACTCGAACGCCTCGTAGGAGCGCGCGGAGCGCGAACCCACCCACCAGATGAGGCGGATGGTGGCCGCCGGGAACACGGCGAGAACGACCAGCCGGGGTCCGATCGGAAACGCGGCGAGCCAGCCCAGGTATCCCCGCCCGGCGGTGCACGGCCGGTACTGCACGCACTGCCAGCCCACGAGGTCCACGGTGACGCCGATGATCGACAGCACGAAGATGACGGTGATGGTGGCGCCGAGCACCCGGCACAGGGCCTTCACCGTGTCGCCGTTGCCGCCCGGCGGCCGCAGCCACGCCGCCAGGTTGCTGAACATGAAGGGCAGCAGGAAGATCAGCGACAGCGTCCGGGACACCGTGCTCGCGGTCAGGTTCCGCCACTGGTACGCCTCGATGACCACCCCGCCCGGCCCCGACGTGACGCCGAAGCCCGGGCGGGGGCGGTAGAAGCCGGCGTCACGGTCACCGGCGACCCGGACCACCACCGGGTGGTCCAGCAACTCCTCCGCCCGCACCCCGGTGACCCCGTGTACGCGCAGCTCCACCACATCTCGCGACATGTGCCCCTGATCACGCCGTCGGGTCGGCCATGGGCCGCCGCGGGCCCGCTCGAGCCTGCCGCGCGCGCATACCCCGGACCGGAACCGCTATGCGCGGCGATGCCGGCTCCGGCGACCGCCCCCGCCCCCTCGCTAAGCTGGCCGGGACCGGATCGGCGATGAACCGGCGACGGGCCAGGAGGAGTGGCGGCGATGACCGGTGGCGTCCGGCGGTCCGGCCAGGGCCCCGCGATCGAGACCGACCGGGACGCGTGCCTGGCGGCGGTGGCCCGGGCCGCCAGCGCCGACGCCGGCGGGGTGTCGGTGGACCTGCTCGGTGACTACCTGTGGCTGCTCGCGGAGGCGGCGGTGACCGGGCGCCGACCCCGGCGCGCCGAACTCGACGCCGTCGGTGTGCTCGGGCGGCGCGCCGCCGAGCAGGGCGTGTCGGCCGGGCGCGCGGTCCAGCTGTACCTGTCGGCGGCCCGCCGGCTGTGGCAGCAGCTGCCGCAGCTGACCACGCCCACCGACAGCGCGGGGGTACGCGCGTCCGCCGAGGCCGTGCTGCACGTCGTCGACAGCGCGGTGGCGACCCTCGCCGAGGGCTACGCCGCCGCCCGCCGGGACCTGGTCCGGCGCGAGGAGACGCTGCGCCGGGAGCTCGTGGACGACCTGCTGCGCGGCGACTCCGACCTGGGCGGCCTGGTGGAGCGGGCCGAGCCGTTCGGGTTGGACCTGGCCCGGGTGCACCAGGTGGCGCTGGCCGCACCGAGCCGGCGGCTGCCGGACACCGACGCGGCGATCAGCGCGCTGGAGGCCGTCATCTTCGATCGCCTCGGTGACCGGGACGTGCTGGTGGCCACCAAGGAGGGGCTGCTGGTGGTGATCGCCCCCGCCGACGCGGTGGCCCCCGACCGGGGTGGCCGCGGTCGGGGCGCGGTCGGCGACCTTGGGCGGTTGATGCACAACGAACTCGACCGCCTGCCGCGTGGCGGCCCATGGCAGGTGGCGGTCGGGCGCCCGCACCCCGGTCTGTACGGCATCGCCCGTTCCTACGAGGAGGCCCGGGAGGCGCTGACGATGGCGCAGCGGCTGAACGCCGACACGCCCGTCATCGACGCCCACGACCTGCTGATCTACCGTGTCCTGCTGCGTGACCAGCCGGCCATCGTCGACCTGGTGCAGGCGGTGCTTAGCCCGCTGCGACACGCCCGCGGTGGCGCCCAGCCGTTGCTGGACACCCTCGACGCGTACTTCGCCACCGGCGGCGTCGCCACCGAGGCCGCCCGCCGGCTGCACGTGTCGGTCCGCACGGTCACCTATCGACTGAGCCGGATCCGGACCCTCAGCGGCTACGACCCGAACGACCCCAGCGACCGGTTCACCCTGCAGGCCGCGGTGTACGGCGCGCGAGCGCTGGACTGGCCGCGCCACCCACTGCCCGGTCCCGCCGCGTAGCCAGCGGCCTCACCCGCACCGGTCGCCGCCGGCGGCGACCTCGACCACCTCGAGCAGGCCCAGCAGGCCGGCCAGCGCCACCGCCTCGGACCGGGTGAGGCGGAAACCGCAGGTGCTGTCCGGGTCGTCCAGGTCGTCGTGGATCACGTCCCGCCGGTCCTGCCCCCGGTACTCGACCACACCGATCCGGCGACCCTGCGCGGTCGTGAAAGTGTGCCGCACTCCGATGCCCGGCAACGGCGTACGTTCGATCTTCATTGGGGTGCTCCGTACTGGAAGGGCTGGTGACGGGTGCCCGCGATCCCGTAGCGGTCGGCCGACGCCGACCACGGCCGGTGGCGGCGCGCGGCGGGACCGCGACGCCGAGGTGCAGGGGTACCGGACCGGGACTGAGGGTGCGGGTTCGGGTGCGCGTCAGCTGACGGCGGGGCGCCCCGGCGGCGCCCGGTCGGCCGACCACGCGGGCACGCATCCCGGGATGGCCTTCGCCAGTCTGACCACGATGCACAGGCCCACGGCCGGGCGGGCGTGCCGGAACGCGGTGAGCACGGCGACCAGCACGAGAATCGCCAGGGCGCTGCGCTGGGCGACGTCGGACCGGTGCCGGTGGGGTGGCATGCGGTCACCATAGCCCTCCGACAGGCCCCGCCGGTGCCGCCCGCACCACCGCCGCCGACGCGCGCACCGGAACCACCGGACGGAGGTCCAGCCGGTGCCGCCTCGGACACCGGCCACCGGCGCTTCATCGCCGGTGGCCGGCAACGAAGCCGCCGGATGTTGGCCGGCCGCGGGCCATGTCAGACCGCCGCTTCCGGCCGACGCTGGAGGTCCGACAGGTTCCTGACCGGCGAGGAGGTGGGTGATGACGACCAGCATGGTGGTGTTGCCACCCGTGCCGGCCGGTCGCGCCGCGGCCGCCCCGCCGACGTCTCCCGGCGGCGCCGCGACGACCTCACGCCGTCCCCGTCGCCGATCCGCGCCCCGCCGGCCGGGGCCGCTCGGGGTTCCGGGCACGGTCAGCGGCTGACCGCCGCGACCCACCGCGACCGCTGAGGTCAGCCCCTTCCGTTGTCTTTCCCGCCGCCCCACGTCCGGGCGGCGGCATCGTCACATCCACCGTTGAAAAAGAGGTCGGCATGCCTGTCGTCCAGGCCCCCACCGGTCGCCAGCGGCACACCGCCGGCTCCGGGTCCGTGCTCACCAGCACCGTCGGGCCCGCCACCACCCGCCCCAGCCCCATCGCTGTCGACCTCGGCAGCGGGCAACTGCGGATCCGGGTGGGCAGCCACGGGACGCTCAGCACCCCGGTCGGCGACCGGCAGATCCGGCCGCTGGTGCGGCGTGGCCAGATCGTCGACGGTGCCGGGTGCGCCGCCGCGCTGGCTCAGCTGCTGCGACAGCACCACATCACGGTGCCGGCCCGGCCGTTGGTCGTCGCCTGCCGTCCGTTGCTGGCGACGCCCACCGACCACGACACGACCCGGCAGGTCCTCGACGCGGTGTTCGCGCCCGCGCGACTGCTGTTCATCGACACCGTGCGCGCCGCCGCCATCGGCGCCGGCGCCGGCGCCGGGGCACTGCTCGTCGCCGACATCGGCGCCCAGCTCACCGAGGTGGCGGTCCTGCGCGACAGCCAGGTCGTCGCCGGCCGGCGGCTGAACCTCGGCACCGGCGACCTCGCCCACGGCACCACGGTCGAGATGCTCGCCGACACGCTCGCCCGCCTGGTGCGGGAGCTGACCCAGGGCGCGAAGGCCGTGCCGTCGGCCGCCAGCGCGCTGACCCGCGGGATGGTCATCGTCGGGGACGGCGCCACCCGACCCAACCTGCGAGAGCGCCTCGCCGCGATGACCGGGATCCCGGTGCACCGCGCCGCGGGACCTCGCACGGCCGCGCTGACCGGCGCGAGCCTGGCCGCGGCGGCTGCGGCCCGCCATCCGGCCGCGGACTGAGCCTGGTCCGCCCACCCCTCCCCAACCTCGCGCTGGTCCCGTGCCGGCGCGTCCAGTGAAAGGTACCCACGCCATGACCGACACGCTGAGCGACCGCGCGAAGTCCCTGCGCGACATCCTCGAACGGCAATTCGAGGAGCACACCGGTCAACTCACCGCGCTCACCGCGCACGCCCGGGAGCCCGGCCACGGCGGCTACGACCCGGACACCCTGCGCGGGCTCATGGAGACCGCCCGCCAGGGCATCGCGGACACCGCGGCGGCGCTGCGGCGCATGGCGGAGGGCAGCTACGGCAGCTGCGAGAGCTGCAGCGGTGAGATTCCCGTCGCCCGGCTGGAGATCCTGCCCTGGGCCCGCCACTGCGTCCCCTGCCAGCAGAAGCAGCGGGTCTGAGCGCGGGCACCGTCCATGGCGGCGTCCGCGGTCTGCCGACCGGCACGGCCGTCCGGGGTGGCTCGCCACCCCGGACGGCCAGGTCAGGCCAGGTGGTCCGGTAGCAGCGCCAGGGTGGGCGCGAGCTGCGAGTGCAGCGGCGTGGGCAGCGCGTCGCGGGTGTACCAGCCGAGCCGGTCGAACTTGTGCGGCTCACCGATGGCGACCGTGGCCGGGTCGACCCGGACCGCGAAGACCACCGCCACCCAGTGCGAGGGCGGGTCGTCGCGCAGCACGTTGCGTACCCCGAGCAGCGTGATCGCCAACGGCGACGTCGCATATTCCTCACGGACCTCGCGGGTGACGGCCGCCTCGAACGTCTCACCGAACTCCAGCGCGCCGGCGCCGGTGTCCCAGGTGCCGGGTTCGTCGCGGGCGCCGGCGCCGCGCCGGGCCAGCAGCAGCCGGCCGGCACCGTCGTGGCAGACGAAGACGCAGGACACCGAAGGGGTACGCGCGGACATCGGCTCATTGTGCGGCATCGGTCCGCTCGGCCGGCCCGGCCCCGGCCAGCAACGCCTCGGCCGAGCTGGTCCGGGCATAGAGCAGGAACCGGCCGGCCCGGTGGGTGCCCACCAGGCCGGCGTCGCGCAGCGCGGTGAGGTGGTGTGACACGGTGCCGGCGGAAAGCCCGCAGCGCCGCGCCAGCTCGGTGGTGGCGGCCGGCACGGCCAGCTCGTGCAGCAGGGTGGCCCGGGTCCGCCCCAGCACCCGGGCGAGCGCCTCGCTGGCCGGGGCGGCGCTGCGTTCCCAGAGCGTCCCGACCGCCCGGGCCGGGTAGCGCAGCAGGGGCTGCGCGGCCGGCTCGGTGAGATTGGACCAGACCCGAGCGCCGGCGAAGACCGACGGGATCAGCAGCAGGCCTCGACCCTCCAGGTCGACCGCGCCCGCGCGGGTCAGGTGGTCGACGTGCAGCGTGCCGTCGTCCCACGAGACGTACGGGTCGATCCGGTCGAGCAGGCCGCGCACGCCGTCGGCGGCCATCCGCCCCGCGCCGACGAGCACCTCCCGCTCCAGCAGCGTCCGCATCCGCGGCCAGTACGGGGCGATCGCCGCCTCGACGTACCCGGCGATCGCCTCGGCGAGGCGGGCGAGCCCGGCCGGCGGGTCGGCGTACAGCGCGGCGAGCCGGGGCGAGCGGGGGCCGGGCAGCTCGTCCAGGCCGGCGCGGACCGTCTCGGGCGGGGTGGCGGCGAGCGCGGCCAGTTCCCACTCGATGGTGGGCTGCGCGGCCGGCGGGGGCGGGCAGACGAACGACGGGATCACTACGGTCGGCACCGGCACGAGGTCGGCGAAGAGCCGCCAGTCCACGGCGGACAGCCGCGGCCGGACCTGCCGGTGCCAGGGCAGATGTGCCGGAAACTGGTCCGGGTTCTTGACCACCCGGACGCTGGCCACCGCCTCCCACAGCGGCGACACGGCGAACCGGATGTTCGCCAGGTCCCGCACCCCCAACGCGACGCTCAGCACCGGCACCTCCCCGTGGATTCGACGCAGCTCAAACTTATCGACCGGGGCTGCGGTCGCGGCCAGGCTCGCGGCCATGACCGTGACCACACCCTCGACGGCAGCCACCCGCTGGCCCCGCCCGTTCCGCTACGTCTACGCCGCCAACCTCGCCGACAGCCTCGGCTACCAGGTCGGCTACCTGGCCGTGCCGGTGCTGGCCGTGTCGGTGCTCGCCGCCACCCCCGGGCAGGTCGGCCTGCTCGCCGTGCTCGGCACCGCCGCCTTCCTGGTGATCGGCCTGCCGGCCGGGGTGTGGGTCGACCGGTCACCCCGCCGCACCGTGATGCTCACCGCCGACCTGGCCCGCGCCGCCCTGTACGCCTCGATCCCGGTGGCCTGGTGGGCGGACGCGCTGACCATCGGCCAGCTCTACGCGGTGGTGCTGCTCACCGGCGTCGCCACGGTCTTCGGTGACGTGGCCGCGCAGAGCTTCCTGCCGGAGCTGGTCGGCCGGGACCGGCTGGTGGCGGCGAACTCCCTGCTGATGACCACCAACGCCACCGTCCAGATCGGCGGTCGGGGGTTCGGCGGGGTGCTCGTGCAGTGGCTCGGGGCGCCGCTCGCGCTGGCCCTGAACGCGGTCACCCACCTGCTCTCCGCGCTCGCCCTCACCCGGGTACGCCCCACCACCACGACCGGGCCCGGCGGGGACCGGCCGGCCGGCGGCTTCGGCCGGCAGCTCGCCGAGGGCGTACGGCACGTGCTCGGCAACCCGCTGCTGCGCCCGCTCGCCCTCTCGCTGGCCGGCATCAACCTCACGGTCAACCTGATGACCACCATGCTGCCGGTGGTCTTCCTGCGCGAGCTCGGGCTCGGCGCCGGCGTGCTCGGACTCTTCCTCGGCGCCGGTGGGGTCGGCGCGCTGCTGGGCGCGGTGACGGCCCGTCCGCTGGCCGCCCGGATCGGGCACGGCCGGGCGCTGTGGCTGCCCGGGGTGCTGGTCGCGCCGGCCGGCGCCCTCGTCGCGCTGGTCGACACCGGAGCCTGGCTGTGGCTGGCCGGCCTCGGCTGGCTGGCGCTGGCCTGGCGTACCGGGATCGGCAACGTGATCGGAGTCAGCCTGCGGCAGCGGGTCACCCCGGACGCGCTGCTCGGCCGGATGAACGCCACCTTCCGATTCCTGCTGACCGGCGCGATCGCGGTCGGCGCCGGGCTGGCCGGCCTGCTCGGCCAGTACGCGGGCCCGCGTACCTCGCTCTGGGTCGGCGCGATCGGCGTGGCGCTGACATGGCTGCCGGTGTTCCGCTCGCCGCTGCGCACCCTGGCCGAGCCGGCCGCGCTGCCGCCGGCCGACCGGTGACCCCTGGCCGTGCGGGCGGCACTGTTACCCGCCGGTTACCCCGCTGCGAAGCCACCGTGGCACGGCGGGCCGACCGTCGAGCCACGGGACCACCGGAGACGGTCCGGTGCTCGTCCCGGGTATCGACAGGAGGACAGCGATGAGAATCAGGAGAGCGCTGGTGGCGCTGGTCGTCGTGCTCGGCGGGCTGGTCGCCGGCGTCGGCGGGGCCGCGGCGGCCACGCCGTACTGCGGGATCACCTGGGGCAGCACCGCCAGGGCAGGCGGCGCGCTGAGCACGGCCCCGCTGGTCGAGGTCCGCACCGGGCGGCACGAGTGCTGGGACCGGGTGGTCTTCGAGTTCGCCGGCCCGGCCGACGGCTGGTCGGTCGCGTACGGGGAGACCCACACCGAGGGGCAGGGGCTCACACTGTCCCCGTACACCGCCGGTGGGGCGCTGCTGCGGGTCTCGCTGCGCGCCCCGGCGTACGACGAGCACCACGCCGCCACCGTGCCGTACCGCACCGGTGAGCACGCCGCGAACGCGCTGGGCTACCGGACCCTGCGGGACGTGGTCTTCGGCGGCAGCTTCGAGGGCTACACCACCTTCGCCGTGGGCGTCCGCGCCCGGCTGCCGTTCCGGGTCTTCGTGCTCAACGGCCCCGGTACGCACAGCCGGATCGTGCTCGACGTGGCCCACCAGTGGCAGGCGTGAGTGCGGCGGCGGTGATGGGGAGCCGACCGGGCCCCCATCACCGACCGTTATGCCAGGGTCCCGCAGTGTCGCACCCGGCTACCCTGAGCCGCATGGAGGGCCGCGTGCTGGTCGTCGAGGACGATGCCTCCATCCGGGAGGTCACCGCCCTCGGCCTGCGCCGGTCCGGGTTCCGGGTGGACACCGCGGTCGACGGCCCCACGGCCCTCGCCGCGTGGCGGGCCCGGCCGGTCGACCTGATCGTGCTCGACGTGATGCTGCCCGGCCTCGACGGCTTCGAGGTCTGCCGGGAGATCCGGCGGACCAGCCAGGTGCCGATCCTGATGCTCACCGCCCGCACCGACACCATCGACGTGGTCGTCGGACTGGAGTGCGGCGCCGACGACTACCTGCGCAAACCGTTCGACCTCCCGGAACTGGTCGCCCGGGTCCGCGCGGTGCTGCGCCGCGCGGTCGCCCCGGTCACCGAGACCACCGTGACGGCCGGGCCGCTGGAGATCGACCCGGCCCGGTTCGTGGCCCGCAAGGCCGGCCGCGAGCTGACCCTCACCGCGACCGAGTTCCGGCTGCTGCTGGAGCTGGCCCGCCGACCCGGGCAGGTGTTCACCCGCGAACTGCTGCTCGACCGGGTGTGGGGGCACACCTACCTCGGCGACTCCCGGCTCGTGGACGTGGCGGTGCAACGGCTGCGTGCCAAGGTGGAGGACGACCCCGCCGCCCCGGCACTGATCAAAACGGTGCGCGGGGCGGGCTACAAGCTGTCGACGGGGTGACGGCGCAATGGCCGCGGGCAGGGTCGCGCCCGGGCGCCTGCGGCGCCGGCTCGTCGTCGCGTTCGTACTCGTCGCCGGGGTCTCCGCCGGCGCGCTCGCCGGCGGGTCGTACCTGATGCTGCGGCAGGCCCGGTTCGACGGCTCGCTGCAACGCGCCGCCGCCGACGCCCGCTACCAGCTCGTCCTGGCCGCCCAGTTCCTGCCGCTGACCGACGCCCGCCAGGCGGACCTGCTGGCCAGCTTCGAGCAGAGCGGACGGCACGTGCTGCTGGTCGCCGGCGGCACCCAGGCGTCGAACCCCCGCTACGCGCCGACGCCCGGCCCGGCCCTGCGGGACGCGGTCGCCGCCGGGCAGCTCGGCTTCCAGCGCTCCCCCGGCGGCGCCCGGCCGCACCTGCTCGTGGTCGGCGGCCGGATCCCCGGCTCCACCGCCGAGCTGTACGTGGTGACCGTCGAGGACGACCTCGCCGACGGCCTCCACCAGCTCCGCACCGCGCTGGCGGTCGGCTGGGGGGCGGTGGTGCTGCTCGCCGCCGCGGTGGGCAACACCCTCGCCCGACGCACCCTGGAACCGGTGGGCCGGGCCAGCCGGGCGGCCCGGGCCGTGGCCGAAGGCCTGCTGCACACCCGGCTGCCGGTGCACGGCCGCGACGAGTTCAGCGGGTGGGCCGTGTCGTTCAACGAGATGGCCGAGGCGCTGGAGAACAAGATCGAGGCGCTGTCCCAGGCGCAGACCCGGGAGCGGCGGTTCACCGCCGACGTGGCGCACGAACTGCGTACCCCGGTCACCGCCCTGGTGGCCGCGGCGTCGCTGCTCGCCGACCAGCTCGACGCGCTCCCCGCCGACGCCCGCCGCGCCGCCGAACTCCTCGTCACCGACGTGGTCCGGCTCCGCCGGCTCGTCGAGGAGCTGATGGAGATCTCCCGCCTCGACGCCGGGCGGGAGCCCGTGTCGATCCGGCCGGTGGACGTCGCCGCGCTGCTCCGCGGGATCGTCGACGCGCGGGGCTGGGCCGACCAGGTGACCGTGGCCGGGGAGGCGCCCACCACCCACACCGACCCGCGCCGGCTGGAACGAGTGCTGGCCAACCTGGTGTCCAACGCGGTCGAACACGGCGGCGGCGAGGTCCGGGCCGAGGTACGCCACACCGGCGGGAAGGTCCTCGTCGAGGTCACCGACCAGGGCCCCGGCATCCCCGCCGAGCACCTGCCACACCTGTTCGACCGCTTCTACAAGGCCGACCCGGCCCGCACCGGACCCGGCAGCGGCCTCGGCCTGGCCATCGCCCTGGAGAACACCCGGCTGCTCGGCGGGCGGCTGGCGGCGCACAGCGAGGTCGGCCGGGGCACCCGCTTCCAGCTCGCACTCCCCCTCGACCACGGAGGTGACCCATGCGACGCCTGACCGCGCCGCTCGCGGCGCTGCTCCTGCTCACCGCCGGCTGCGCGCCGGCCCGCACCGGCACCCTCGGCCCGGCCCCCGCCGGCGCATCCACCAGCGCCGCCGCCACCCCGACCGGAACCAGCCGGACTCACCCGGCCAGCCCGTCGCCGAGCCGCCGTCAACCGTCGGCGTCCTCCACCCCACTCGCCCCGGACACCACCGCGAGCGGCACCATCACCGTGCAGCTCTGGTTCACCCGGGACGGGAAGCTCGCCCCGACCCGACGTACGCTGCCGGCCACCCTCACCACGTCCCGGCTGGCCCTCGCCGAACTGGCCACCGGCCCCAGCCGCGCCGAGACGGCGACCGGGCTGACCACCCTCGTCCCGCCCGGCGGCCAGGTCGTCCACATCGCCGACGGAGTGGCGACGCTGGCCCCGCCGGCCGGCATCGACGCCGGCGGGGCGGCCAGCGTGCGGCTGCGCCACGCCCAGGTGGTCTGGACGCTGACCCAGTTCCCCACCGTGCGCCGGGTGGCCTTCGGCCCGAGCGGCACCACACCCACCGGGCGCGGCGACTACGCCGACCTCCTGCCCCCCATCGTGGTGACCGCCCCGTCCGTCGGCGACCGGGTCACCAGCCCGGTGACGGTGACCGGGACCGCCGACGTCTTCGAGGCGACCGTGAGCGTCCGGGTCCTCGACCCGGCCGGCCGGGAGGTCGGCACCGCCTTCACCACCGCCACCTGCGGCTCCGGCTGCCGCGGCGACTACCGGATCCGGGTCGGCTATCGGCTGGACCGGACCGGACCGGGCACGATCGAGGTGTACGAGGTGTCCGCCCGGGACGGTTCCCGGGTCAACGTCGTGGCCGTTCCGGTCGTCCTGACCGGGGGTTAGGCACGGCCAGCTTCTCGATCAGGTCGGCGGCGACCGCCGCACCGTCGGCCGAGCGGATCTGCCTGCCGAGCCGGGCCGCGGCATCACGGTGCGGGCCATCGCCGAGCATCTGGACGATCGCGGCTCGGATGTCGCCGACCGAGGCGGTCTTGTGCAACACGGTGGCGGCGCCCTGACGGGCGACGGCCCGGGCCACCGCGGGCTGGTCGGCCAGCCGGGTCATGGGGATGAGCACCATCGGCAGATCATGCGCGAGCGCCTGCATGGTGGTGCTGTGACCGGCGTGTCCCACGACCAGGCTCACGGTCGGCAGGACCTGTGCGTGCGGCAGGAACTGGTGCACCTCGACGTTGGCCGGTGGGCGGAGTTCGTCGGCCGCGACGCCGTGGCCGATGGTCAGCACCGCCTGCACCGGCAGGTCGGCGACCGCCTCCAGGATCGACTGCAACACCGCCTTCTGCCCGACGTAGTAGATCGAGCTGAGGCTGATCAGGATCCGTGGCTGCCGCGCCGCGTGGGGCATCGGGGCAGGCGCGCCGGCGGGCCACACCGGGCCGGTGACCCGCACGTTCGCGGGCAGCGCCGCGGCCTCGTCCAGGTCCGCCACGGTGACCAGCAGGCTCAGGTCGCTGCGGCGCCACAGCCGCGCCGGCGGCATGCCCTTGGCGCGGGCGACCACTCCGATCGGCCCCCGCACCCAGGCATCGTGCAGGTAGCGGTGCACGGTGTGCATGAGCGTCACCTGCGGGACGGCGAGGTCCTGCGCGGCCTTGATCCCCGCCAGCAGCATGCAGTCGACCACCGCGACGTCGGTCGGCTCGCGGCGCAGCGACTCGGCCACATCGACACCCACGGCCGTCTCGGTGAACAGTCGTAGATAGTTCATGGCCCACCGCGGGCTGTTGGCACGCGTCACCGGCGACCAGGCGCGGGCGTGCCGGTACGGCTCGAAACGCAACCCGGCCGCCTCCACCGCCTGCCGTTGCCCGGGGTGGCCGAGCATCCGGACCGCGTGCCCGCGGCGCTGAAGTTCGGCGGCGACACCGAGCGCCGGCGGCACATTGCCGCCACCGTCCCAGGTGACGAACAGCGATGACGTCATGACGACTCCCCAAGAATCGCTGCGATGAGTTGCCGGACCCTCGCCTCGGCCTGCTCCCGGGCCAACCGGCGGTCTCGGGTGAGAAGCTTCCAGGTGTACAGGTCCGTCGCGATGACCAGCAGATCGGTGACCGCCTCCCGCGCGCCGGCCGGCCGGGCCGCGAGCATCGGCGCGAAGACCTGCCCGACCCAGTCACGATGGAATTCGCGCCCCTGCTCGGTGACCGCGTAGACCTTCGGGTCGTGCGCCTCACGGGCGAGGAAGCGCAGCATCACCTCGCCCCAGCGGTCGTAATGGTCGAAGAGAGCCGCTACGGCGGCATCGACGTCGCCGGCCGGGGCGCGTCGTTCCGCACTGACCTGCTGCACTGCTTGCGCCGCCGCCGCCTCGAACAGGCCGTCCCGGCTGCCGAAGTGCCGCAGCACCGTCTGCACGCTAACCAGGGCGGACTCGGCCACGTCGGTGAGCACGATCTCCACCGACGCCTGCCGCCGGACCAGCGCCACCGTGGCATCCACGATGCGCTGCCTGGTACGCGCCGCCGATGCGGCCCGCGCCGTCTGTACGTAGGTCCGCTTGGCGTTCACAACCTTCACTGAACACCGCGACCCGCTTTCGCATCAATGACATTGACACGAAAATGACTCCACCTACCCGGTGGTGGCCGCCGGCGTCTCGTAGATCCACGACTCGATCGCGCCCGCCGGCGCGCGCTCCACCCGGCGATATTCGACGGTCTCCGCCGTTTCATGGGGTCCGTGCAGCTTCAGCTGGTAGGTCACCGGCGGATCGTCCGCGTCCGGCACTTCCCAGTCCACGTGCATCCCGTCGTACGGCCCGCCACGCAGGCGCAGCTTCGCGATCGCCACGCTACTCACCGTAGCGAAGCGAGGGTCCGCACGGGCCCGTTAGCGAGGCCAGGACCAGCCCGCCACTCACCCCCGCGCGAACGGTGATCACGCATGGATGGACCCGCGGGACAATGCCGCCGTGACCGTCTTCCTGTGCGCCCGCTGCAGCGTCGCGCTGACGCCCGACCTGGCCGCCCTGCCGACCGTTCCCGACGCGCCCGACGAGGCCGACCGGGACCCGAAGACACGGCGGCTCCCCTCCACCGTGCCGCTCGGTCACTACGCCGTCGAGCCGGACCCCTGGGGCGCACCCTACATACCGCAGGACGACCAGAACCCGGAACCGTGCCAACCACGAGGGAACCTCATGGTGATCGACGATGCCTTCGTGATCTCGGCAGGCCCGCGGAACACCGTCGTCATCCACCCGGACGACGCCCCCGCCCTGCAGCCGCTACCCAACTGGGAGAACAGCTCCGGCTGCTGCGGCCCGACCGGGCAGCACGGCCCGAACCGGGCATGCCCTTGCGGCAACCAGCTCGCGACGCTCGCCGCCGACTGCTACACCCCCTACGAACTGCACCTGGACCCGGTGCGGGTACACCCGGTCGAGGGGTGGCCCGGCACCTGACCCGGCCCACTGAGTCGCTCCCCCGCCCAGCGAGAATCCATGAGATCCGGACACGCGGCGAAGCCCCGTGGCCGCCGCACTAGGGTGGGTGCCGTGCTGCGCCAGGTCACCGGAATCCGCTACGTCACCCCCCTGCGGGAGGGCGGCTCGCTGCCCGGCGTGGTCGAGGCCGACGACCTCGGCACCTACGTGGCGAAGTTCCGCGGCGCGGGACAGGGCCCGAAGGCCCTCGTCGCCGAGGTGATCTGCGGGGAACTGGCCCGCCGGCTCGGGCTGGCCGTACCCCGCCTCGTGGTGCTCGACATCGACCCGGTCATCGGCCGGGCCGAGCCGGACGAGGAGGTACAGGAGCTGCTGCGCGGCAGCGGCGGGGCCAACCTCGGGATGGACTTCCTACCCGGGGCACTCGGCTACGACCCCATCGCGCACCCGGTCGACCCGGCGCTCGCCTCCCGGGTGCTCTGGTTCGACGCGTTCACCGAGAACGTCGACCGCAGCTGGCGCAACCCCAACCTGCTGATCTGGCACCGGCAGCTGTGGCTGATCGACCACGGCGCCTGCCTGTACTTCCACCACAACTGGCCGCGCGCCGAAGCGGCCGTGCACCGGGCGTACCGGGCCGACGACCACGTGCTCGCCCCGTACGCCACCCAGTTGGCCGAGGCGGACGCCGACCTGGCACCGCGGGTCACCCCCGCACTGCTGACCGAGGTGCTGGCCCTGGTCCCCGACGAATGGCTGGCCGGCCCCGACTTCGACTCCGCCAACACGGCCCGGGCCGCGTACGCCGACCACCTCGCCCGGCGGGTCGCCCGCACCGCCGACTGGCTGCCGCAGGAGAGCGTCGCATGAGACAGCCCTTCGAGTACGCGGTGATCCGCCTGGTGCCCCGAATCGAGCGCGGCGAGCAGATCAACGTCGGGGTGATCCTCTACTGCCAGGGCCTCGACTTCCTCGGCGCGCGTACCCACCTGGACGCCGACCGGGCCCGGGCGCTCGCGCCCGACGTGGACCTGACCGAGGTCGCCGCGGCGCTGCGCTCGTGGGACCGCACCTGCATGGGGGACGGCCCGTCGGCAGGAATGCGGCACGGCGAACGGTTCCGCTGGCTGGTCGCGCCGCGCAGCACGATGATCCAGGCCGGGCCGGTGCACACGGGCCTCACCACCGACCCGGCGGCGGAGCTGGACCGGCTGCTGGAGACGCTGGTGCGCTGAGCCGGCGGCGCGACGATCAACCGCACAGTGGACGGCGGATCGAGACCGAGGTGGGATTCGAACCCACGTGCCCGGAGGGTGAAGGAGTCGAACCTCTCGACGGCCCGGGGGCCGCGATGGGTTAGCAACCGCTTGCCGCGCCTGGCGGCGAACCCTCCATGCGCGCTGACGGCGGGACTCCAATCCCGCGGTCTTTCAGCTGAAAAACGGCTGCTCTGGCCACTGAGCAACACCAGCATGGTCCCCCAGGCCAGCGACCGGAAGACTGGAGCCGAGCGGAATCGAACCGTCGGCCTTCGCAGTGCGAATGCGATTTCTACCAACTGAACTACAGCCCCATGCGTTCGCTCGGGCAGAGTCGAGCTCCCACCACCCTTCCCCGTACACGGGCCTGAACCGCATGTTTCTACCTAATCTTCCATCACGAGCGCGTGTGACTGTTGTGCGCCGACAGGCGACCAGGCTCCAACTGGCTATGGCCGGCTTACAAGGCCCGCTGCGCCTTCCCGTGGCGCCTTGCCGGCGGGCAACCTGTAGTTCGAATACTTCGGAAGGCTAAGACAGGTCATGCCGAAAACCGCCTCCAGCGGGATCAGGTACATCGCGCCGTCGCCGGCATAAACAAAGAACAGGTCGACCTCTCCCTTCCAGTATGGGCGGCTGCCGTACTTTCCAGTCGAAGGTCGAGCGGGGCTACCTCCGTACTGCGTCTTCGTGATCCCTACAGTCTTGCCGCTTCGACTGGTCTTGACCTGCACTCGCTTCAGTCCCTCGTCAGACTCGACCACGAGGTCGTACGTCGTCGTCTCGACAGGTAGAGAGACCATGTACCCGCGACTGAGGAACCAGGCCATTGCCGCCGCTGCTCCAACTTTGTGGAGGTTCATTACGTCGAACTCTCGCGCGAAGGGCACCTGCAGGGCGGGCACAGGGTGGCGAGACCAGGCCTGGCCGGGAAGGTCGCCGAGGTCCACGCCCAGCCGTTCCGCCGCGCTCTGCAGTCGCTCGTAGGTCCTCCCCCGACCCGGAAGGCCCAGCTTCCTGGCCACCTCTGCCAGTGAAGTTGAATCGTCCACAACTGCCGCCAACTGCTCCCTCGTTAGCCAGCTCAGATCACCCGACCCAGCCTCTGGGGAGTGGATCGGTACCGCCTTCGCCTGGCTCTTGAGGTGGGAGGTGTCGATCCCGAGACGCATGGCGTGGCCCAGGAGGCGCCTGTAGTTCTTGCCATGGATGCTCAATCCGAGGCGCTCCGTCACCTCCGCCCATGAGGCGGAGCCGGGTACTGCCTTCGCGAGCTGCTCGTCGGTCCAGGTTCTAGGTCTCGGCATAGCCTAACCATAGGCTACTAACCACCTTTCCCGTTAGGCTACCTGAGCCCAGAGCACGGAGCAGAGCCAGGTGAAGTGCCCGGTTACACCAGCCCGCGAGGGGCCGGCGAGCCGCGGTCTCGCCGGCCGGGGGTCAGCGCGTTGCCTAATGGTCGCCCAGGTGGGACCGTCGGCTGCCGCGGCGGCTCACTGCCGCTGCCTCTCCCGTTGGGCTACGAGGGCGGGTGCTGCGAGCGGAGGACTCGAACCTCCAACCTTCCCTTCCAGAAAGGGACGTGCTGCCCAGTTGCACCAGCTCGCATGGTGTCCGCCGAGCGGCGGACCGTGCCCCGACCAGGATTCGAACCTGGGCTTTCCGGTTTCGTAGACCGGCGCGCTCTCCGCTGCGCCACCGGGGCGGGTGACCGGCGCCCTCCCCCCGAGGGGCGCCGGTCTGGTCAACCCTTCACGCAGACCACCTGCTTGAGGTGCGCCACCACCTCGACCAGGTCCTCCTGCTGCGCCATCACCTGGGTGATGTCCTTGTATGCGCCGGGGATCTCGTCCACCACCCCGGCGTCCTTGCGGCACTCCACGCCGGCCGTCTGCGCCGCCAGGTCCGCGGTGCTGTACGTCCGCTTCGCCTGACCGCGCGACATCCGGCGCCCGGCGCCATGCGATGCCGAGCAGTACGCGTCCAGGTTGCCCTTGCCGCGCACGATGTACGAGCCGGTGCCCATCGACCCCGGGATGATGCCGAGGTCGCCCTTGCCGGCCCGGATGGCGCCCTTGCGGGTCACCAGCACGTCCACCCCGTCGTACGTCTCCTCCGCCACATAGTTGTGGTGGCAGCTGGTCGGCTCGTCGAACGTCACGTGCGGGAACTCGTCGCGCACCACCCCGCAGAGCAGGGCGAGCATGACGGCCCGGTTGCGGCGCGCGTACTCCTGCGCCCACCAGAGGTCCCGACGGTAGGCGTCCATCTCCGGGGTGCCGGCGAGGAACACCGCGAGGTCCCGGTCGGGCAGGTCGACGTTGTGCGGCAGCCCGCGGGCCACCGCCATGTGCCGCTCGGCGAGTTCCTTGCCGATGTTGCGGGACCCGGAGTGCAGCATCAGCCAGACCTGGCCGTCGTCGGGGCCGCCCTGCTCCAGGCAGACCTCGATGAAGTGGTTGCCGCCGCCGAGGGTGCCCAGCTGGCGCTGCGCCCGAGTCTCCAGCTGCGCGACCTTTCGGTCGAGGGTGCCGAAGCGCCGCCAGAAGTCGTCCCAGCCGCGCTGCTCCAGGCCGCGGATCCGGCGCGGGTCGACCGCGTCGTCCCGCATGGCGAAGCCGACCGGGATGGCCGCCTCGATCGCGGTACGCAGCGGGGCGAGGTCGTCCGGGAGGTCGGCCGCGGTGAGTGAGGTGCGCACCGCCGACATGCCGCAGCCGATGTCGACGCCGACCGCGGCCGGCGAGACGGCCTGGCGCATGGCGATGACTGAGCCGACGGTGGCGCCCTTGCCGAAGTGCACGTCCGGCATGACGGCGACCCCCTGTACCCAGGGCAGCGCACCGATGTTGCGCAGCTGCTTGGCGGCCTGCGCCTCGATGCTGTAGGGGTCGGTCCAGACCCGGACCGGCGCCCGGGTGCCGGCCAGCGGGGTGTAGCCCATCGTCGTCTCCTTGTGCTGAGTGATGTCCGAGCGGTTGGCCGGATTCGAACCGGCGATCTTCACCGTGGCAGGGTGACGCGCTGCCTGGCTGCGCTACAACCGCGAGGTGGTCCCGGAGGTGGGACCGGCGTAGGCCGTACGGGACTTGAACCCGTAGCCTCCCGGGTGAGAACCGGGTGAGCTGCCATTGCTCCAACGGCCCGCGTGGGACGGCGGGTTGCCGTCCGAGAAAGTCCGGGACCGCGGAATCGAACCGCGTGTCTCTCGCGCCCAAGGCGAGCGGGTCAGCCAGCTCCCTCGTCCCGGAGGCCCGGCCGGCGTCGGGAGGGACGCCGGGCCGGGACAGTACTCATGCCGTCCACTGTGGAGTTGAGAAGGTGCGACGTCGCCGGCCGGCGGCCGGGACGGGGTGGAGCAGGGGCGACAGGATTCGAACCTGCAACCGTCGGAGTTGGAATCCGGTGCTCTTCCGTTGAGCTACGCCCCTTGGATCGGGGTGATGAAAAAGCCGCCCGGTCCCTGGTCTCGGGGCGGGCGGCTGCGCGGGTCTCGCGCTGGCGCTAGGCGCGCCACCACCCTGGTTGCCAGAGCTGCCGTCGGCAGCCGCCCAGGCCGGATTCCGGCAGCAGGGCACCGCCGCGCGGCGCGGGCCGCTCGGCCTGGGTGCGGTTCTGCTGCGACACGGTGTGCTCCCTGGGTGGTGGTGCCGGTTGATGTTGCCCGCTCACGGTAGGCGGGCCGGCGGGCGGATGGCAATGGATATTCGTACGCCTGGCATCAGCCGGGGCAATCGGTCAGGCGGGCCAGCGCACGAAGATCCACCTCACGGTCGATGGGCCTGCTCTGGCTGCCGTACCGGCACGGGTCATGCGTCCTTGAGGTGGAGGGGCAGGACCAGCGCCGAGGAGACCGCCAGCTCACGATTCAGTACCTCATCCCGGGGGACGAACACCATGGCGCGTCCCTCGCCGAGCACCACGTCCTCCTGGCGCGCCCTGGTGGTGCCGCGGAAGACGTGGACGGTCACGGTGTGGGGGAAGCCCTCCTCATATGGGCGCGGGCCGCTCCACAGCGGGTGGAGCTCACCCGCTGTCAGGCCTGTTTCTTCCAGTAGCTCGCGGCGGGCGGCCTCCTCGGGCGTCTCACCGGGCTCGACGTAGCCGCCCGGCAGGCCCCATTGGTTCGGCGAGACGGGCGCGTGTTCGTCGCGGTGCTGCAAGAGCACCGCGCCCGAGGGATCAACAAGCAGCACAAGTGCGATGTCATACGTGGCCATCGCAAGAGCATGCCACGACCGATACACGCAGAGAGGTCCTCACAGAGCCGCTACCTGATCGGCAGGACGCTCTACTCGGCATCGCGGAGGAAGGCGGTGACGCGGGTGCTGATGGTGGCGTGCAGGGCAGCCACCGCCTCGACGCCCTCGCGCAATGCCGCGGTCAGCGCCGCAAGGTCGCACGGGTCGTCGATCGGGCGCGCGACCGCGAGGGCGCCTTCCCACCAGTAGGTGGTTACCGCCCACGTAACATCGTCGTCGGAGAGGATGAGGTCGTCCAGCACCTGGTCGATGGCCTCGCCGAGGTCTTCGTCGTCCACGTCCGGATGGTCGTCGACGCACCGTTGCCGCAGCCGCCCGGCGTCAGCGTCGATCCGCAGTTGCCAGCCCTCGTCGGCGGCGGTGACGTCGAACCACTTCGGTAGGCTGCGGTCGGTGTCGTCGCTCGCCCTCAGGCAGGGGATACGCAGGTCGTCGATCGGGTGGGCGCGGACCAAGTCGTACCCCAGGGCGCTCGCTGCCTGGCGCAGCTGCGCGGCGCGG
The DNA here is from genome assembly GCF_054963695.1 of Micromonospora sp. RTBAU3-60. Taxonomy (NCBI): domain Bacteria; kingdom Bacillati; phylum Actinomycetota; class Actinomycetes; order Micromonosporales; family Micromonosporaceae; genus Micromonospora; species Micromonospora sp. RTBAU3-60. The sequence goes on from NZ_JBUEGB010000001.1 coordinate 416,396, forward strand.
CCGCCCTCCCAGCGGGCGCCCACCGGCAGCACTGCGCGCAACCGTTCCCCGATCGTCGCCCAGCGCGCGTTCGGAACGAGCACCTGCAGCGCAGCCGCAATGTCTTCGAAGGTGACCGCCGGCAGTCGCGGGTCGCCCGCGTACAACTCGATGTGGGGTTCGAGCAGGCAGGTGAGCAGTACCTGCTCGGCGGCGACCTCATATGGTGGGGCGTCGTCGATGTAGGCCAGCGCGTCGGCGATCCCGGACACCGGGTCGTGGGCGTTCCAGGCGACCGGCCGCCAGGCGATCGAGCCGCAGTCGCAGCGACTGGCGGGCGCGGTCGGGGACAGGTCGGCGTCGCAGCGGGGACAGGTCAGTCCGGCAGCGGCGGTCTGTCGGGCGTAGTCGTCGCGGATCGCGGCCAGGTCTGCGGCGATCTGCCGCGGTGACCCTTCGAGGAATCCGGCCCAGCCGAAGTCGGTGTAGATCTTTACTGTCCACACCCGGCCGCGGCGGCCACGCTCGGAGTCGGCGTCGGCGAGTTCCCAGCCGTCGGGGCCGAGCTTGGCGGTGAGTGCGTCGATGACCGGCTGCCAGGCCGACAGGTCGTCGTCCGGTGGCGGCGGTGGGGCGGGGCGGCCGGCCGCGGCGGCGGCGAGCGCCGTGGCGCGCCAGATCGAGCGTGCCTGAGCGGGGGTCGGGGCGCTGACGGTGTAGCCGGTGAAGTATCCGGCGACGTCCGGGGTGACGGCCACGAGGTGGCCGTCGGGCACGACCAGCGAGGCCGGCGCCTCGGGGAGGCGGTGGCGCGCGCATACCAGCGCGTCGAAGCCGCGGATGAGTGCCGCACGCACTGATCGCGTGTGGCCGCACTCGGCGCAGGTGACGCTGACCTTCCCCCGGCTTTGTGCCACGATTCGTCCTCCCTGCGCGTCGGTGCGGGCCCACGCTACCTCCGGGGTCCGACAGCGTGGTTCGTCGGCATCTGGACCCGCCTGCGCCGCGCTCGGGTCTCGCGGCACGGCATCGCCGCCGTATTCGCGAGCACGTTTCGGCGGGCGCCGAACTGTCCCGGTCCTAGCCTGTGGCGGGGCACGGGAGGAAGGAAGGCCGGGATGGAGTTGCGGCGTCGGGTGGCGGAGCGGTTTCGCGAGGTCAACGGGGATCACCCGATGACGGCGGCGGACGACGCGTACGTCAGCGGGCAGTTCGTGGTGCTGACGGAGCTGTGCGCGGCGACCGGGCGGGACCCGGACGACGTACGCCGGTTGATGCTGGACCGGCGGCTGCCGCTGCCGGGTTATCTGCGCTCGGACGGCGCGGAGATGGTGCCGGCCGATCTGTTCGCGCTGGCGGAGCGGGCGGGTGGCGCGGAGTTGCTGGCGCAGTGGTTCGTCGGGCACTGGGCCGACCCGGCGCAGGGCGCGGACGAGTGGGATGCCTACCTGAGTGGGCAGTATGTGTGCCTGCACTCGGTGACGCCGGGGACCATCCGGCGCAAGGGCGAGCTGACCGCGGCGATCGAGGCGGCGCTGGCCGCGGCGGACGCGGAGTCGGCGGCCTGGCGGGACCGGCTGCACGCGCTGGTCGACGAGCTGGACGCGCTGGAGCCGGCGTTCACCGGGTACGACCGGCTCCGGTTCGGCGGTCCGACGTCGCGGGACACCTGCATCGACGCGGTGCGGGCTCGGTACCCGCGCCGGGTCACCGCTCGGGACGGGCGGTGACCCGGCGGGCCACGGCGAGCAGGTACTCCTTGCGGTGGAGAGGGTCGTGGTCCCAGCGGGGCCGGCTGGGGACGGGGCCGCGGACCGGCCGGTAGTGGTCGAACTCCGATTCGAGGGTCCCCTCGCCCCGGGTCAGCGCGGGCAGCCGCTGTTCCAGCGTGTGCACCCGCCCGGCCGGCACCTCGCCCTCGACCAGGTACCCGCTGCCGTGCGGGGTGGCGGCGCGGGACACCGCGTCGAGGCCGGACAGCACCGGCAGGACCGTGCCGAACAGGTCGGCCGGCAGGTCCAGGCGGAACCGGTGCACCGGTTCGTGGACGCGGGTGCCGGCGCGGGCGAGCGCGGCCATGAGCACCAGTGGAGTGAGGTTGCGGAAGTCGCCGGCGGTGCTGGACATGCTCTTGTCGAACACGCCGTGGGAGTGGCTCTGCCGGGCCCAGTAGCCGCCGTGGGTGAGGGTGACGACGCAGTCGATCACCGCCCAGCCGTGCAGCCCCTGTCGTAGGGTCTCCCGGACGGTCTCCTCGATGGCCTTGAGGAACGCCAGCGGCATCGAGCCGAGTTCGATGTCGAGCCGGAACTCGACGCCACTGTCGAGCGGGCCGGGTTCCACCTGGAGCCCGACGGTGCCGAGGAACGGGTTCGGGTCGCGGCCGATCCACTCGACCGCGGCGCCGACGCCGACGGGCCGTTCCACGCAGACGGTGGTGGTTTCCCGGAAGCTGACCGGGACGCCGTACTCGTCGGCGAGGGTGGCCTGGATGACCTCCTTCTGCACCTCGCCGTAGAGGGACACCGCGATCTCCTGGCGCAGGTCGTCCTGGCGGAGGTTGATCAGCGGGTCCTGCTCGGCGAGTTGGGCGAGGGCCGCGTGCAGGGCCGGTCGGTCGGCCGGCCGCCCGGGTACGACCACGGTCTCCAGGGTGGGCGGGGCGAAGTGGTGGCGGCCGGCCGGGCGGTCGGGCGGGGTGCCGAGCGGGTCGCCGACCTGGACGTAGGTCAGGCCGTGCAGGCGGGCGATCCGGCCGGCGCCGACCGAGTCGGCGGGTGCCGGCGCGCCGCCGTCGAAGACCCCGATGCCGGTCACCTTGGCCTCGAGGTCCCGCCGGTAGCGGATCCGGTCGCGGACCCGCACGGTTCCGGCGAAGATCCGGGCGTACGCGATCTTTTCGCCGGCCGGGCCGCGCTCGACCTTGAAGACGGTGCCGGACAGTGCGGCCTGGTCGTCGCCCTCGGCGGCGGGCAGCAGCTCGGCGAGGCCGGTGATCAGGTCGTCCACCCCGGCGCCGGTGATGGCCGAGCCGGCGTACAGGGGATGCACCCGGGCTCGCGCGGTCTGGGCGGCCAGCGCCGCCCGCAGCCGGGCCGGGGTCACCGTCCGCTCCTCGGCGACGTACGCGGCGAGCAGCGCGTCGTCGTGCGTGGAGAGCAGGTCGACCAGCCGGGCGGTGTGGCCGGGGTCGTCCGGCCCGAAGGGTACCCACCGGGCGGCGGGGGTGCCGGGCGCGTCGACCTGGCCGAGGGCGACCAGGTCCGGGGTGAGGCGGTCGGCGATCTGGCGCAGCACGCGGTCCGGGTCGGCGCCGGCCCGGTCCACCTTGTTCACGAAGATCAGGGTGGGGATGCGGAGTCGGTGCAGGGTGCGCGCCAGCACTCGGGTCTGGGCCTGGACGCCCTCGACGGCGGAGACGACGAGCACCGCCCCGTCGAGTACGCCGAGGGCGCGCTCCACCTCGGCGATGAAGTCCGGGTGGCCGGGTGTGTCGATCAGGTTGACGGTGACCCCGGCGACGGCGAAGGAGACGACGGCGGAGCGGATGGTGATGCCGCGCTGCCGTTCCAGGGTCAGGGTGTCGGTACGGGTGCTGCCGTCGTCGACGCTGCCGAGCTCGTCGATGACGCCGGCGCTGTGCAGCAGCCGTTCCGTCAGGCTGGTCTTACCGGCGTCGACATGGGCGAGGATGCCGAGGTTGAGGGTTTTCACGCAGCGTCATGTCCTCCGGGTAGGCGGTCATTCCCTTCTGGTGGGACATGGACGCTGCTCGCATCTCGTGACTCCTCGCTATGTGGGTGTCGTGGTGGATTGCACAACGGCGCCGCAGCGCCGGCAAGCGATTAACCCGGACGGGTGACGGTGGACGGGGTAGGGCGTCAGCGCGTCGGCGCTCACGTTTCGCGGGCGAACTCCATGTCCATCCAGTCCACCCAGGTTGCGCCGCCGAGCGAGCGCTCCCATTTCGCGGCCATCGTCTTGCCGTCGGCGCCGATGGTCAGTGTCGCGCGCATCGTGTCCCCGGTGAACGTCCACACTCCGGCCTCGTCGACGCTTGCCCGCATCTCGCCGTATCCGCCCTGGTGGTCGAACGCCCGCATCCGCAGCCGGCCGCCGTCAGCCGGGTCCGGGTCGCCGATCAGCTCGATCACCCGTACTCGATCGTCGCCCATCTGCACGTCGACGTGGTGCACCAGGAACCCGCCACCCGGGAACCACTCGTAGGCGTCCGTGCCGGCGATCTGCACGCCGTCCACCGTGCGGCCGCTGGATCGCCACCGTCCGACCAGGGGTTCAAGCTGCTCGATCACCGGAATCACACTCCCACCTTCGGGTAAGCTCGTAGGCACAAGCTTACGCGAAGGGATGGCATGGACGAGGTACTCATTGCCGTGGCCGACCCCACCCGCCGCGGAATCCTTCTGCTCACCCGCGACCGCGAGGTCGCAGCCGGCGAGATCGCCGCACAGTTCCCGATGATCAGCCGACCGGCCGTGTCGCAGCACCTGCGCGTCCTGAGCCACGCTGGCCTGCTCCATATGCGACGCGATGGCAGCCGCCGTCTCTACCGGCTGCGGGCAGAAGGCTTCGCCGAGGCGGCCGGCTTCCTGGAGGCCATGTGGGCGGCCCGGCTCGACCATCTCAAACAAGAAGTGGAGAAGGAACACCGATGATCGAGCGCACCATCCGGATCGAAGCCCCACCAGAGGTGGTCTGGTGCTTCTTCACCGACCCGGCGCGGATGGAGCGCTGGCTCGGCCCGGCCGATCTCGACCCGGTGCCGGGCGGCGAGCTGACGTTTCAGCTCGCCGACGGCGCCCGGCCCGTCGTGCGCGGCCACTTCACCGAGCTCCGGCCGTACGAGAAGATCGCCTTCACGTTTGGCTGGGACCCGACGCCGGGCGTGCCCGACCTGCCACCCGGTTCTTCCCAGGTCGAGGTGACCCTGTCGGCGCAAGCCGGCGGCACCCTGCTGACCCTGCGCCACACCAGCGTGCCGCCCAACCTCGTCGACAACACCTACGCCGGCTGGGCCGGCTTCCTTCAGACCCTCAAAGCCGGGGCCGCGACCGCCTGGCGTCCTGCTGCAGCCGGCGGCCCTCCTCGTCGGTCAACCGCCGCCCTCGACTAGCTCGCCTGGGCAACCGGGTAGCGCTTCATCTCCTCCATGAAGGGGAACCGCGCGGTGAGTTCGGCCAGCGTGGTCCCGGCGCGCCAGGCATCGGCCACCTGCGCCACCTGGAGCAGGTCGGTGGCGTCGCCACGGGCCTGGACCTCGCCGGACACCCGGAGGTCGATCATGAAGTAGCGGGCCTGAGAGCCGAGGCCGACGCAGACGACGCCGCGGTCGGAGGTCAGCTCGGCGCAGGTGAACCGGGCACGCCCGTGGTCGGGGGCGGCCACCTGGCCGAGGTCGAGCTGGTGCCGGGCGGCCGTGTCGGAGAGCGCGGGGGCGAGTCCGCCCCGCTCGACCAGGTCCGGGTAGAGGCGCACACCCAGCGCCGTCGACACGTCGCTCATGAACTGACTCCCACTTCCTCGTGACAGAGACCAGCAGCGCGCGGTTACGGGAATGTTTCCGCACGCCTTGGTCATCCTGTCCCTCCTGGCTGCCCACGGCAATAGGAACGGTCGATTCAGCCGCTTTCGGGGGGACATCGCTTGACACCTAGGATTCCTATGCCTAGCGTCTCTAGGCATGGCGATGGACCTACGTGGACACCTCGACCTGCTCATCCTCGCGACCCTGCGCGGGACCGGCCCGACCCACGGCTACGCCCTGATCCAGGCGCTGCGGGACCGCTCGGACGGCACCTTCGACCTGCCCGAGGGCACCGTCTACCCGGCCCTGCACCGGCTCGAGCGCGCCGGCCTGGTGGCCAGCGCCTGGCGCGACGGGGCGGGGCGCCGCCGCCGCTGCTACGAGCTGACCGACCAGGGTCTCGCCGCGCTGGCCACGAAGCAGTCGGAGTGGCAGTCGCTGGTCCGCGGCGTCGCCGCGATCCTCGCACCGACCCAGGGAGCAACGGCATGAGCGAGCGCAGCGAGCGAATCATCAGGCACAGCGCGGTGGAGCCTCATGCGGCTGCCGAGCGGAGCGAGGTGGCAGCATGAGCGAGTCACCGATCGACGCCCACCTCGACCAGCTCTTCGACCGGCTGGCCGGCACCGGGGCCGCCGGCCGGCGCGCCCTCGCCGAGGCCGAGGACCACCTGCGCAGCGCGGCGGCCCAGGCGGTCGCGGCGGGCGCGGACCCCGTAGCGGCCGAACGGGTCGCGGTGGCCCGCTTCGGCGACGCTGCCGACATCGCCGCCCGGCTGCGCCGCGTCCACCTGCCCACCGGCGACCTGCTGCGGCGCAGTGTCGCCGGCGCCTGGCTGCTCGGCGCGGTGGGGCTGCTGGCCATCGGGGTCAGCGGCCTGCTCGCCGAGGCGATCGGCCGAATCTTCGGCGCGCACCTGGTGGCCGGGGACGACGCCGGCGTCACGTACACCGCGCAGCGCTGCGCCGACTACCTGCGGCTGGTGCCCGGCGCGCCGAGCTGCGCGCGGGCCGCCGAGGTGCACCACTGGGGCGAGGTGGTGCAGTACCGGGTGGCCGCCGGAGTGCTCGGCCTGCTCGCGCTCGCGCTGTACGCCCTGGCCCGGCGGGTGGGCCCGCTGCGCGGGCCCCGGTGGCGGCCGCCGGCCGCGCCGCTGGCCCTGGTCGCCGTGGCCGTCTTCGGCCTCGCCGCCGCGGCACTCGCGCTGCCGGAACTGGGTCGGGCGGTGTTCGGCGACGTGGCCGGGATCGGCGCCAACCTCACCGCCGGGGTGGTCGCCGCGATCGCGGCCGCGGCCGCCGCCGTGGTCGGGCTGCGCCGCCGGGACGCCCACGCCTGACGGATCTACACCGGGTCCGGCACGGCCAGTTGCAGCAGGGCCGGGGCGCGACCGGCCGAGAGGTAGCCCCGGCCCGGCGGGTCGGCGAAGTACTGGTCCGGTTCCAGCGTGACGTTGTGCGCCAGGGCCACCGCCCGGTTCTCCGGGGCGAGCAACAGGCGGGTGCCGGCCGTCATCACCGTGTTGATCAGGCGGGCGGCCGGGCCGGGGAAGCCGCTGAGCACCGACGTGGCGTCCCCGGCCAGGACCAGGGCACGCGTCCCCCGCGCGGCCGGCTGGGCGATCTCCTCCAGCAGGGTGGGCGTGCTGGTGAAGCCCTGCTCGGTGGGGAGCACCGCGAGCTGGTCGACGTCGTCGACGACCATCACGTACGGTATGCCGTCGAAGGCTGCCGCGGCCGCCCGCAGGTCGCTGTCCGGGATGGCCGCACCGGTCACCACCCGCACTGCCGGGGCTGCTGGAAGCAACTGCGGCAATGGCGACCGGGGCGACGTGACCGCCAGGACGCCGACGTCCCGCCGGAGCAGTCCCTGCGACACGGTGGCGAGCGCGGTGCTGCGACCGGCGCCCGACGGCCCGGAGATCAGGAGCAGGTGGGGCCCGATCTCGAAAAGGTCGATGCCGACGGTGGCCGTGGCGTCCGCGCCGACGCCAAGGGGGATCCAGGTGGCCGACGGCGGCGGGTCCGGTAGGGACAGTTCACCCAGGGCCACCCGGACGGGTAGGGCCGGGAACCGCACCGGCAGGCGCGCGGGGTCGACGTCCCCGACGGCGCGCCGCGCGTCGCCGACGAGTTGCGCCGCGGACCGCGCCGGCCGGCAGATCTGGAGATGGCGCCCGCTGCCGGCATCGATCGCCCGCCCCGGCAACACCGGCGGGCTGGCCATCCCGGCGCTCAGGTGCGCACGGCGGGTGTCCTCCTTCGGGAACGACAGCAGCAGCCGCCGGTTGTACAGGCCGGGCAGCTTGTGGTTGAGCAGGTCGTCGCCGCCGAGCGGCACGACGTGCACCCCGAGCGGCGCGCCGGCGGTGACGACTCCCCGCAGCGTGCTGAGCAGCGCGGTGTCCACGAAGTCGGGGTTGGTGTGGTCCTCGAAGTGTTCCCAACCGTCGATGACCACGACGATCCATGGCGGTGGCGGGTGGACGGTGCCGGCGGCGGTGCGCCGCCGGACCTCCTGGTCGAGCCAGGTGACCAGGCGGCGGATCCGATCGGGTTCCGCCGGCGTGAACACGCCGCCGCAGTGCGGCAGTCCAGCGTGGTCGGCGAGCCCGCCGGGGTGGCGTTCGACGACGTAGAGGTGGACCTGGTCGGGCCCGAACCGGGTGACGAGGCCGGTGATCAGGGTCCGCGCGAAGGTGGTCCGTCCCGACTGCGGACCGCCGGCGACCAGCAACCGGTCGGCGGCGGCGAAGTCGAGGAACTCCGCCGGCTGCGCCTGCCGCCCGGGCTCATCCGCCAGGCCGAAGGGCACCGCGGTGACGGGCGGCGCCACGGTCTGCCGGCGGGTCAGGTCAGCCAGGGTCAGCGTCGCGGGCAGTGCTGGCAGCAGCGGCCGGAAGGGGGCGGACAGGCCGGCGGACCGGGCGGCGTCCCGGACCGCCGCGATCGCCGACTCCTGGTCGGTCGGGCCGTCCCCGGCCGGGGCGTCGGCGGCGGGGCGCGGTGCGCCGAGGTCCACCCGGTCGAGGGTACGGACGGTGACGGGGCTGGCGCCGGAGGGCGGCGGGTCGCCGAGGTAGCCGGACTGGAACTCCTGCGGCACGCGGGTCTCGCCGGTCGTGCAGAAGATCATCCCGCGGCCTCGGCGCGTGCCGGGAATCGCGGCGGCGTCCGGCACGCCGAGCACCTCGGTGCTGTCGGCCGCCTCGTTCTGCCGCAGGCTGATCCGCAGCGAGACGTTGTTCTTCAGCTCCGGCGAGAGCTTGCCCTGCAACGACTGCGTGGCCAGCACGAGGTGCATGCCGAGGGAGCGCCCCTTGGCGGCGACGTTCACCAGTTCCCGGACGAAGTCTGGTGCGGTGTCGAGCACCCGGGCGAACTCGTCGAAGATCATCACCAGTCGCGGCAACGGCGGCAGGTCCGCTCCGGCGCGTCGCCTGTCCCAGTACCGGTCGATCTCGCCTTCGTAGCGGGCCAACAGCGACTCGCGCCGGCTCACCTCGGCGCGGATGGACGCTAGCACCCGGGCCGCGGCGGCGTCGTCGAAGACCTCGGCGGCGCTCTCCCCGGTGGACCTGATCAGCGCGACGACGTGGGGACAGCCCTCGAACGGCAGGAAGGCGCTGCCGCCCTTGAAGTCCACCAGGACCAGGTTCAGCTCGTCCGGCCGGTTGGCCAGCAGCAACGCGGTGACCAGCGTCTGCAGCAGGACACTCTTGCCCGCTCCGGTCGCTCCGCCGAGCATGGTGTGTGGGCCCTGCCCGGCCAGGTCGACGTGCACCGGCCCGCGGGCGTCCGCGCCCAGGATCACCCGGGTACGCGGTCCCCGGCTATCGCCCCACAGTGCGAGCACGTCGTCCGCACTCGGCACGCCCACTCGGAGCAGGTCGAGCAGGCGTACCCGGTCGGGAATGGCGTGGTGCGCCGCAGCCAGGGTGGCTCGGTCCCGCATCGGCGCCAGCGCGCGGGCGAGGTGTTCGGCGCTGGCCTCGTCGAGCGTGTGCGCCTGCGTCCTGACGCGCGGCTCGCCGGGCCCACGGGTGAGCGTCGCCATGCGGGGGCCGACCTCGCACAGGCCCCGGCACTCGTTCATGCCCTGCCGGTCGGCGCAGATCAGGTACACCCCGACGGCTGGGCCGTCGCGCAGCACCTCGTCCATGCCCGGCAGCTCGCGCAGCGCCAGCGCGCCGTCCAGGACGACGACCACCTCGTCGCCGGTCCGGGTGGCCGCGTCCGGCCCCCGATCGGCGCGGCGGGCGGCGACCAGCTGGCGCAGCTCGGCCACGCGGGCCGATCGGGTCTGCGGGGTGTTGCCGATCCGGCACGGCACGGGCCCCCCGGCGCCCGCGTCGAGGTGCGGCAGCCAGCGGATCCAGTCCAGCCGGTCGGCACCACCGGCCGTGATCAGGAACAGCCGCAGGTCGTCGGGGCCGCGCAGGGTGGCCAGTTGGATCAGCAGCCAGCGCAGCATGCCGTCGACGGGTTCGGCGGCGCCCACGACGCCGAGCACGCCGGTGGTCCGCAGGTCCACGGTCACCGGGACGGCGCGTACCATTGGCGTCTCGAAGCCGGGCCACGGCTCGCCGCGCGCGGTCACCGCGGCCGGCTGGTCGGCGGTGCCGATCCGCAGGGTGAGCCCGTACGGTGAGTCGGCGCGGCGGGTCCACAGGTCGGCGCGTTCGCCGGTGGCCGTCTCGGCTATCTCCGTGGGGCCGGGTGCGAGCAGCCGGCGGACGCGCTGCTCCGCCGACACCTGCTCGCTGAGTTGCTCCTCGACGGCCTTCTTCGCGGCCGTGAAGGCCTGCTTCCGTTTCGTGCTCTGGAGATCCTCCGACGAGCTCATGACGAGATAGCCGATGACGGCTGCCGCCGCGCCCAGCCAGAGCAGGGGTTGCTGCAGCAGCAGCGCCGCCACCACGGCGACCCCCGCGCCGAGCAGGGCCATCGGGCCGTTGCCCCGCACCGGAGGCTGCTGCACCGGGAAGGTCACCTCGATGCTCGGCACGGCCGGCGCGGCGGCGAAGGCCCGGTCGAAGTCGAGCCTGCCGTCCGGGGCGCGCGCCACCCGAAGCCCGCCGGCCGGGGCGGGGATCCACCGCAGCTCGTCGGCGCCCACCCGCAGCAGGCGCCGGGGCGTCAGTCGGGTCGGTGCGGTGATGCGTACCCCGCCGACGAAGGTGCCGTTGCTGGAACCGGCGTCCACGACTTCAGCGGTGCCGTCGTCGTGGACCACCAGCTCGGCGTGGGCCTGCCGGGAGACGTCCCGGTCCCGCAGCGGCACCGGAGCCTTCGAGCTTCGGGCGATGAGATGCCGGCCAGGCCCCAGGGCGACGGCGAGACCGACGTCCGGGCCGCTCAGCACCTCCAGCACGCCAGCGGCGTCCGCACCCCCGGCGGGACGACCGGTCGGCCCGGGCTCGCCCACGCTGATGATCGACCCGGGTACGAGCGGTGTATCCGCGAGGCTGGTCCGGGGATCCAGCGGGACCGCGCCGACGAAGCAGGGCCGTCCGTCGACGGGCAGCGGGAGCGCCGCGAGCAGGGCGGCGACGCTGCTCTGCGGGGCCGCCCTGACCTCGATGTCCTGGCTGCTACCGGTGGCCGGATCGTGGACCGTCAGGCGGAGGATCATCGTCAGTGCTCCGGCGCGAAGGTCCATACCCGCAGCCCGTCGTCGCTGGCGCACGCCACGGCCCGCCCGTCCGACCGCATCGCCAGCGAGTCACAGCGGGGAACGCTCCACCGGAACAGGTTCGTCTCCAGGACCTGCGCCGTGCGGCCAGTGCGGATGTGCCACACCTGGATCCGCTCCCAAGTGCCGGTGGCGAACAGATCGCCGGGCCCGAAGGCGGCGGCGTAGATGGAATCCCCGTCGCCGCGGAGGGTGGCGAGGATCTGGTCGGTGCCGGCGTCCCGGATCAGGACGGAGTGGTCGTTCTGGACCGTGGCCATCGGGCCGAAGACACCGTTCGGACGCACCTCGCGACCGCTCGTCGTCTGCCAGGCGTGCCGGGCGGCCTGACTGTCGACCCCGAGCAGGACCCGGCTGTCCGTGCTGAACCGGATGACCTCGACATTGGCGTCGTCCAGGAGGCGCTTGCCGAGGTTGTTCAGCCGCCACATCCCGACGTCCCCGATGTCGTTGATGGCCGCCAGCGTGGCACCATCGGGACTGATCGCCAGCCGCTCGATCCCGAGCTTGAGTTCACTGTCGTCCATCGCGACGGTGGCGGCGGCGCGCGCGGCCGTGATGTTCCACAGTTTGATGACCCCGTTGTCGTCCCCGCTGACCAGTAGCTCTCCGTCGGGGCTGAAGGCCAGCGCGGTGACGTCGTCGGAGTGACCGGAGAGCAGGGCGGTCTTCTGCCGGGTGGCCGGGTTCCACACCGTGATCGTCCGGTCGGCACCGCTGGCCAGCGCCGTCCCGGCTGGGTTGTAGGCGACCACGGCTGTGTCCTCCTCGGCGAGGGTGACCAGATCCGCGTTCTGGTGCCGGTAGTAGAGGGTGCCGGCGATCAGGGCCAGGACAGCCAGGATCCAGAACACCGACCCGTCCCGCCGGGGACCGACCAGACGACCGTCCCGAGGGGTGTCACCCCCGGTCGGGCCGGTGACGGTGACGCCGTCCGGGACGGCGGCCTGGATCGCCTCCGCCACATCGTCCGGGCCGGCGTCGACGTCGCCCAGCGTGTACACGAGGCGGCCGTGGACGCCGCGTCGTAGGAACCCCTTAAACGGGGGCGCCAGGATCACCGTGTTCGGGACGGCGTCGATCAGGCGGATGACCACCCTGCTCCGCTCGGCGGCGGTGCCGGATGGCGCGATGACGAGCTCGTGGATGTGTTCCCAGCACAGGACCGTGTCGACGAGCGATCGCCCCGGCTTTCGCACGGCCCCTCTGCAGACCAGGCCCGACTCGGTGACTTCGAACCGCCCGCGGAACGAGGGGCGGATCGTGCTCATCACCACGACCCACGCGAGCAGGAGGGGGATCATGACGGTGGTGAACAGGGGCGCCCCCAGCGTGGCGTGCAGCAGCAGCCAGCCGGCCGTCCCGAACAGCGCGAACGTGACCACCCCGACCAGGCGGTTCCGGTGGCGGACCGACGCCGGCAGGACCACGGCGAACCCCTCCTCCGGGCTCCGCGCGGCCGCGGCCCGCTGGCGTGGAACCGATCCGGCGCCGGCCGCACCGTGGAGGTTCGTCGGGTCCTGCTCCCATGCCGCTCCGGGCACTGGAGACCCCGGCTGCTCGCCGGGCGCCGCGACGCGCGTCGATTCGGGCATCGCGACCCGCGTCGGGTCGGGCGTCGCGTCGGCGGGGACCGCGCCGGCCAGCAGGTCGCGGGCCTGCTGGAGGGACATCCGGTCGGCCTGCTCGCGGACGAGGAGGCCGGCGATCACGGTGGCGAGCGGCGGGTCGCAAGGTACGGCTGGCAGGTCCGCGTAGAGGACCGCGTGGATGGTCGCCGCAGTGGAATCACGTTCGAACGGTCCGACACCGTTGACGGCCTGCCACAGGGTCACCCCCACCGCCCACAGGTCCGTCTCGGGGGTGGGCTGCCCGCCATGGAACAGCTCTGGCGCGAGGTAGCCGGTCGAACCCATCACCCCGTCGCGGGTCAGCCGAGTGTCGTCGGCGGCCTGGGCGATGCCGAAGTCGACGAGCTTCACCCCGTCGCCATCGAGCACCATGATGTTGCTCGGCTTGATGTCCCGGTGCACCACGCCGCTCGCGTGGGCGGCGGTCAGCGCCTCCAGGATCCGCACCGCCATCGCGCTGACCCGGGCCGGCGGCAGCGGGCCCTCCCGGTGCAGGACGTCGGCGAGAGTGGGCGCCTGCACCAACTCGGAGACGATGTAGACCGCCTCGTCGTCCGCTTCGGCGGGGACCAGGTCGTGGATGGCGACCACGCCGGGGTGGTTGATCCGCCCGGCCGTACGCGCCTCGCGCAGCGCCCGCTCCCCGAACAGCGCCCGCTCCGCCGGCGGAAGGCCCGCCGGTGAACGTACCTCCTTCACCGCGACCGCCCGGCCGATCAGCTCGTCGGTCGCCCGCCAGACCACGCCCATCCCACCGCGACCCAGCACCTCGGTGAGCCGGTAGCGCCCCGCCACGAGGCGCTCCGACGCCCGGGACTCCTGCACACCCACCCCTTGCCGCGAAGCCGTAAAGTCACTGTGGACAGTACCGGGCGCGGGGTGACGGCAGGAGTCCCCCGACCGCGGGCACCACCCACACGCCGGGCGAGGAGGGGCGACGGACGGATGGCGGAACGGTTCGCTGTCGACCCGGACGGGGTGCGGCGCCTGGCGCGAGAGCTGACGGCCGTCCGGTCCGACGCCGACGCCACCCGGCAGGGCCTCGACGGCCCCCTGTCCGCCGGCTCCGCGGCGGTGGAGGAGGCGGTGCGGGCTTTCGCGAGCGCCGCGACGAAGGCCCACGCCGAGCTGTACGGGTCGGTGGACCGCCTGGCGCGCTGGCTGGACGACGTCGCCGCCGGGCAATTCTCCATCGACCGGATGTTGGGTGACCACGTCTCGCCCGGCCACCTCAACCCAAGGAGCGACCGATGACCGATGTGAACGTCGGCTACGACGGCCTGCAGCGAGCCGCCGCCCAGCTCAGGACCGGGCAGCAGGACATGACCCAGCGACTCCAGGCGCTCAAGTCCATGATCGACCAACTGGTCGGCAGCGAGTTCCGCACCCAGCTCGCCTCCGGCCGGTTCCAGGACTCGTACCAACAGTGGTCCACCGGCGCGCAGAACATGATCGATGGCCTGGAGGGCATGTCGACCTTCCTCAACGAGGTCGTCCGGGAATACCAGGACCTGGACAACCGGCTCGCCGGCGGCCTCGGTTGAGCTTTCCCGGCGGGGAGAACTGGGCCGTCCTCGGCCTCGCCCAGGATCCCACCCCCGGGTCGCCGGAGCAGGTCCGGGCGCTCGCCGGGCAGTTCCGGCAGCGGGCCGAGCAGGCGCAGCGGCACACCCAGCGACTCCACGGGGTCGCCACCGAGCGAGCCGGCCTGCGGCTCTGGGGCGACTACGCGGAGATCCTCGACGGGAAGCTCGGGACGCTCCCCCGGTATGCCGAACAGCTCGGCGCGGCGTACCACGCCTGCGCCGGCGCCATGACAACCTACGCACAGGAGCTGGATCAGGCCCAGGCCGCGTCCCGGGCCGCCCTGCGACAGGGCAGTCAGGCGGACGAGCGATACCGACAATTGCTGGCCACGTTCGCCTCGGTGGTGCCGCTGAGGTTCACCGGCACCGGCCTCTGGCGCGGGCTAGACGCGGCCACCGCGGCACAGCTCAGCGCCCAACACGGACCGTCGATACAGCAGTGGGCGGTCGCCGTTGGCCGGAACGCCGGCATGTGCGAGTCCGAACGGAAGCTGGCCCGCGGCGCCGCCGAACAAGCTGGCTACTTCCACCGTGATGCCGCGGCCCGCTGCGCCGCGCGGATCCTCGCCGCGGTGCACGACCTACCCGCCGACCAGTCCGGGCACACCGCGAACCCGGCCGCTGGGGGCCGGGTGAGCTCCGCGGACCAGCGGCGTCTCGACGGGCTTCGGGCGGCGCTGACGGACGACCCGGAGGCGCTGGACGCGCTGGAGACCGTGATCGCGAAGCTCGGACCGCGGGTGGCGGGCGAGCGCCTGGTCAAGGCCCAGGCGAACGGCGCATTGGGGCGGGCCGCGACCGGCCTGGCGAAGAAGCTCCGGGACTGGACCGACCTCACCGAGGAGGAGCGGAGGCGGGTCGGTGTCTGGCTCCGCAACGCGGAGACGGTGCAGCGGAAGATCGCCGAACTCGACCGGAGGTTCCCCGACGCCAGCAAGGCAGGCGGATTCGAGGGTGTGAAGAGTGAGTTCCGGGATCTCCGCGGGAAGCTCGACGTCATGCTGAGGGACGCCCGGGAGTTCAACCCGCGGATCGGTGACCGCATCCTGACGATGGAGTGGGAGGTCGACGTGGCGCTCGCCCACCCCGACGTACGGGCCGTGTCGATCAACGTCAAGCGGCGCGAATACAGCAGGCAGGAAGTCGACGTGGTCGGATACCGGGACGGGCGATTCGAGTTCATCGACGCCAAGCGGAAACATCTGGTCGACGTCGGCGACGTCGACGAGGCCTGGACGCAGTTGGAAAAGCAGTTGGGCGTGGCAGAGGATCCCGATCCGGACTGGCCCGTCCAGTACCCGAACCCCCGGATCATCTACTACCCGAAGAACGGGATCACCCCGGAGGCGGCGGACGAGCTGGAGAGGCGCGTCGGGCCGGGCGGCCGGCGGGTGCAGGTCCTCGGGCCCCGGATCGACGGAGCAGGGCGATGACCGAGTGGCGGGACGCGTCGGTCTTCTTCCTCCGCACGACCCCGCCCGACGACGAACGGTGGCTGCGCGGACTGTCGGAAGTCATCGACCTTCGGTCGGACGGCCTGGTGTTCGAGGAGCGGGAGCGGCTCCTCCACTGCGAATGGAACGGTCTCAGCTCCCGGGCGCAGCTGCTCGACGGCCCAGCCGGCGACATCCTCGTCATCAGCTACTTCAGCCGCGACTTCCACTCTGACATCGCCGAGCAGCCGGACCGGTGGCGCGACTTCTGTCTGCTGTTCGCCGGAGCCTGCCAGGCGCTCGCCCCCACCGCCGCGGTGGCCCTCGGCACCATCTCCGACGACGTGCTGACCGACGTCCGGCAGTTCGCGGCGGTGGCCGCCGAAGAAGAGGTCACCCGGCTGCGGGCCCAGCCCTACGCGCTGCTGTACCTGGGCCCCGAACTTCAGCGGGCGGCGCGGGAGCAGGACCCCTCGTGGGAGGTCGTCGCACACGAACTCGACGACGGCGGCGGCATCACCACCGGCTGGGCGTACGACGAATTCCCCGAGTGAGGGCCGGCATCGGTAGGGTTGATCACCATGGCGCGGATCCGGTGTGACTTCTTCTCCGAGGCGCTCGGCATGGGCACGTCGATGACGGTGCTGCTGCCGGAGCGGGCCGCCACGCAGATCGGCATGGCCGGCAGCGTCACCGTCGGCGATCCGCCGGTGCTCTACCTGCTGCACGGGCTGAGCGACGACGACACGATCTGGACCCGGCGTACCTCGATCGAGCGGTACGTGGCGCCGCTCGGGCTGGCGGTGGTGATGCCGCAGGCCGGGCGGAGCTTCTACACCGACGAGGCGCACGGCAACCGCTACTGGACTTTCCTCAGCGAGGAGCTGCCGCGGGTCTGCCACTCGTTCTTCCGCCTCTCGGACCGGCGGGCGGACACCTTCGTCGCCGGCCTGTCGATGGGCGGCTACGGGGCGGTGAAGTGGGCGCTGCGCGAGCCGGGCCGGTTCGCGGCCGCGGCCAGCCTCTCCGGGGCGCTGGACGTCAGCCGGCGGCGGGCGCACCCGACCAGCCCGGTGAACCCGGCGGTGTGGCACACCGTGTGGGGCGACCGGGAGGTGACCGGCACCGACGACGACACGGTGGCGCTGCTGGAGCGCGCCGGCGACGAGCTGCCCGCGCTCTACGTCGCCTGCGGCACCGAGGACTTCCTGTACGAGGACAACGTCCGCTTCGTCGACACGGCCCGCCGCCGCGGGACGCCGGTCACCGTGGACTTCTCCCCCGGCGACCACGACTGGGCGTACTGGGACGCGAAGATCCAGGACGTGCTGGCCTGGCTGCCGCTGCGCCGCGACGTCACCGGCTGACCGGCGGCCCCGCGCCTCCGGTCTCCGCCCGAAGGGACCGGCGGGCCGGACCGGGCCGGCCGGGTCAGCGGGCCCGCCCGAAGGACCGGTGGGCGGGAGGGCGGCCCGGCCGGGTCAGCGGGGAGTGAGGGCGAGCGCGGCGAGGGCGGCGACCCCGGCGGTCAGCGCGGACTCGTCGAGCCGCATCTCGGGCGAGTGCACCGGCGCGGCCGGGCCGTCCGCCGGCCGGGTGCCGAGGATCAGCATCGCGCCGGGCGTGCGCTGCAACAGGTACGCGAAGTCCTCACTGGCCGGAACCGGGGTGGGTAGCTCGCTGACCCGGTCGTGGCCGAGCGTGCCGGCGACCGCAGCCAGTGCCCAACGCGCCTCCCCCGGGTCGTTGACGGTGGGCGGGTAGCCCGGCTCGATCCGTACCTCCGCGGTGCAGCCGTGCGCGGCGGCGACACCGGCGGCAACCTCGGCGAGCGCCTCGGCCACCCGGGCCCGGGTGGCGTCACTGAAGGTGCGCACGGTGCCCGCGGCCGTCGCGGTGTCGGGGATGACGCCGGCGCCGGGGATGCCGGCGTCGAGCCGGTTGATCGTGACGACCACCGGGTCGAAGACGTCGAACCGGCGGGTGACCATCTGCTGCACGGCCAGCACGATGGCGCAGAGCACCGGCACCGGGTCGGCGCCGAGGTGCGGCAGGGCCACGTGGCCGCCCGCGCCGCGCACGACGACGGTGAGCCCGTCCGCGCTGGCCAGTAGTGCGCCCGGACGGGTGGCGACCACCCCCGCGGGCAGCCCCGGGAACTGGTGCAGGGCGTACGCGCGGGCGGGCGCGAAGCCCCCGTCGAGCAGGCCGTCGGCCAGCACGATGCGGCAGCCGTCGTGGCCCTCCTCGCCTGGTTGGAACATGAAGATCACATCGCCGGGCGGGCCGGGGTCGGCACCCGCGACCAGGTGGGCGGCCTCCACCAGCATGGCGGTGTGCGCGTCGTGCCCGCAGGCGTGCATGGCACCGGGCACCGCCGAGGCGTACGGCAGCCCGGTGCGCTCGGTCAGCGGCAGCGCATCCATGTCGGCGCGCAGCAGCACCGGCGGCGCGTCGCCCCGGCCGGCCAGCCGGGCGACCACGGCGCTGGACGTGGTGCCGGTGCGTACCTCCAGTGGCAGCGGGCGCAGGGCGTCGAGCACGGCCGCCTGGGTGTGCGGCAGCCGCAGGCCCAGTTCCGGGCGGCGGTGCAGCCTCCGGTACAACTCGGTCAGCGGAGCCCGCCGCCGCTCCGCGCGGACCAGCAGCTGTGGCGGTTCCGTGGTCGGCGACGCCATGGGTCGAGAATCGGGCCGGTGCGGCCGGACGGTCAAGGACCCGCGCCGTAGGGTCGGGCTTCGGACAGCCCACGGCGCGGGTAAACGCGGTCAGACGCCGACTGACCCGTCGATGGCCTCGCGGAGGAAGTCGGCGTGTCCGTTGTGCCGGGCGTACTCGTGCATCATGTGCAGCATCACCAGGCGCAGGGAGACGTCCTCCTGCCAGCGCGCGTTGTAGGCGGTGACGTCGAGCGACTCGGCCTCCCGCTCGATGCGGCGGGCGTGCTCCACCTCCCGCTGCCACGCCTCGAACGCCGCCGACCGGTCGGCGGAGCTCGCGTCGTACGCCTCCTGGAAGTCGCCGCTGTCCGACCAGACCAGCGGAATGTCCTCGCCGTTGATCACCCGGCGGAACCAGGTGCGCTCCACCTCGGCCATGTGCCGAACCAGGCCGAGCAGCGACAGCGTCGAGGGCGGCGACGACTGGCGGCGCAGCTCCTCGTCGGTGAGCCCCTCGCACTTCATGGCCAGGGTGGCCCGGTGGAAGTCGAGGAACGCGCGCAGCATCTCCCGCTCCCCGGCCAGCAGCGGCGGGCCGATCCGTTCGGTCTCCACGCGAGTCCTTCCTCGCAGGCCGGGCGGCCTGCTCGTGGTTGCTTGGCAGTGGTCGACGGCGAGCCTAGTCTCAGCGCATTCGATCCACCTCAGAAGGGATCATGGATGAACCCCCACCTCCGACGTTCCGCGCTGGTCGTCTCGGCGGTCACCGCGGCGCTGGTCGCCGGCGGCACCACCGTCCAGGCGGCCGGCGACCCCTACGGCCACACCGCCACCGCGACGGTCTTCGCCCCGAACCCGGTGCAGCAGCTCGGCGACCAGTCGCTGACCGACCAGAAGGACGCGGACTATCCGGCGCTGGCCGGGGCGTACCGGTCGGTGCTGCTGACCAACCTGGACTCCTCGGGCACGCTGACCGGCCGGTACGTCGTGGTCAAGAGCAGCACCGGCACGGCCGCCCGGGCGGTCGACGGCGCGTTCCCGGCGTGGCACCGCGACGCCGACCAGTTCGAGCAGGTCATGGGCTACCACTGGGTGAACACCGCGCAGGCGTACCTGCAGTCGCTGGGCTTCGGCAGCGCGCTGCGTCCGGTAAACCAGCGCCAGATCGAGCTGCGCATCGATCAGTACGGCGGCGACAACTCGTTCTTCCGTGAGGACAAGGCGAACATCAGCCTGGGCAAGGGCGGGGTGGACGACGCCGAGGACGCCGAGGTGATCGTCCACGAGTACGGCCACTCGGTGCAGGACGGCCAGGTGCCGGGCTTCGGCACCACCCTGGAGTCCGGCGCGATCGGCGAGGCGTTCGGCGACTATCTGGCGGTCGCGGTCACCAGCTGGGCCACCGGCGTGCCGACCCGGACCCCTGAGGCGTGCGTGGCCGACTGGGATTCCGTCTCGTACACCCGGGCCGCCCCGCACTGCCTGCGCCGCCTCGACGGCACCAAGGTCTATCCGACGGACCTGCGGGGCGAGGTGCACGCCGACGGGGAGATCTGGTCCCGGGCGCTGTGGGACATCCGCACCGCCCTCGGCGACCGCAAGGCGACCACGCTGATCGTGGACGCGCAGTTCGACTTCCGGAAGGACACCACCTTCCGGGACGCGGCGCTGGCGACCGTGGCCGCCGCGCAGCGGCTCTACGGCGGCCAGGCCGCGACCGCGGCCCGCGCCGCGTTCGCCGCCCGCGGCATCCTCTGACGCCGTGGTGGGCGCCGCTCCCCGCCGGGGCGGCGCTCACCGCAGCGAGGACCGGGCCACCGGGAAGTCGAAGTACGTGTCCGGGTACGGCTCGTCGCGGTAGCGGTAGTGCCACCACTCCCGCGGATAGTTCTCGAAGCCCTGCGCGGTCATCAGCCGCTTGAGCAACTCCCGGTTGTCCCGGGCCGGTCCGGTGATCCGGGCGTCGGCGGTGTGGGCGCGCGGGTCGAAGCAGTCGAACCCGGTGCCCATGTCGATCGAGTTGTCCGGGAAGCGGCGCCGGGCCGGCGCGGTGCAGGGCAGCAGCGGCTGTCCCGGCGCGTACGCCGGCGGGTCGGGGGTGGGCACCGGGACCAGGGTCAGGTCGAGGGTGCTGCCCCGGCTGTGCGCGGTCGGGGCGCCGATGTACCCGTCGGCGAACAACCGGTTCTTGGGCTCGTCGGGATAGAACTCGGCCTTCATCTGCTGCTCCCCGGGGGCCTTCGCCCAGGCGACGAAGTCGTCCACCGCCCGTTGGGGGCGGTAGCAGTCGTACACCTTGAGGCTGTGGCCCTGGGCGAGCGCGGCGGCCTGGACCCGGTGCAGCGCGTCCGCGGCCGCCCGGGTGAGCAGGCACCGCGGTTCCGGGTAGCCGGTGATCGGCCGGCCGGCGAAGTTGTGCGCGGTGGCGTACCGGATGTCGGTGCGGATGCTCGGGTCGACGGCGGTGACGTCGACGAAGTCGGCCGGGGCGCGCGGCCCGGGCGACGGCGTCGGCGAGAGGGTGGGTGCCGGTGAGGGGGTGGGCGCCGAGGTGGGATGTGGCGCGGGCCGCTGGCACGCGCTGCCGAGCGCCGCGACCAGCACGACCAGGGCCGCCGTCCCCCGGACGCCGCCGCCCCGCCGTCTCCCACTCCCCACCCCGCCCTGTCTACCAGTGTCGCCGCCCGCAGATTCACGGAAAGAGTGGCTTCCGCAAGCGGACTGGCCACTCTTTCCGTGAATCTGTCGTTTCCGATCGGGCGCGGGCAGGTGGTGGGCCACCGGGGGCCGGGCCGCCCGCCCCGCCTCACGGACCGGACGGGACGCCGCCGGTGACCGCCAGCCGGTCCGCGGGCAACGGGCCGTCCGGGTCGGTGCCGGGCCGGCGGCCACGCCACCACCGCCGCCCGGCGAACGCCGCGCCGGCCAGCGCAACCAGCGCGACCAGCAGCGCGGCCCGGTTCAGCGCCGGCCGCAGCGGGGCCGCCGAGACGCGTACGGGGGCGGCAGCGTCGCCGGCGGGCACCAGCCAGGGGTGGGTGTCGCTGACCGGGGGCAGCCCCTCGCGCAGCACGGTCACCCCGACCCGCCACTGGCCGGGCGAGCGGATGTCGTCGACGGTCACCACCCAGCCGTCGGCGGTCCGGGTGACCGGATGCACCGCGCGCTCCCCGTTCGGGCCGGTGAGCAGCAGCGACACCCCGGTCACCCGGGCGGGGGCCGGGCGGCGGGTGTCCCCCACGCTGATGCTGACGACGTTGCGTCCCGGCCGGTTGGGGCGTACGGCCACCGTGTCGACGAGGTCCGCGGCCTGGCCGGTGACCTGGGGCACGGACCGCGGCGCGTCGGCCACCGGGAAGGCGGGGCCCCGGCCCGGCCCGGCGGCGGCCAGCGCCCCGGCCAGGGCGAGGACGACCGCGAGCAGCCCGGCCTCGGCGCGCAGGCCCCGCCAGGGCAGGTCGGCCCGCCGCAGCCGTCGGGCGGTACGCGCACCGAGCAGCCCGGCCCCGCCGGCCACCGCGACCTTGGCGAGCAGCAGCAGCCCGTACGGGGAGCCGAGCAGCGCGTCGGCGGTGGCCACCTGGGGGCCGGTGAGCAGTAGCCCGGTGAGCAGGAGCATGGTGAGGCAGCCGACGGCGAGCGGGGCGAAGGCGCGCAGCACCGCCCGGACCTGGACGGCCCGGTCGGGCGCCCGGCGGGTCGCTGGCAGCAGGGCGAGGACGGCGGCCAGGACCGCGCCGGCCCAGGCACCGGCGGCCAGCACGTGGACCCCGCCGACCAGCGCGGTCCGCAGCGGCCCGCCCATCGGGTGGCCGAGCAGCGCGGTGCCCGCCGCGGCGGCGAGCGCCCCGGCCAGCCCGACGGCGACCGCCCCGGGAACGGCCCGGCCGGCCCGGAGCCGGCGGGTGGCGCCCAGCACGGCCGCGAGCAGCGCCGCCGTGCCGACCTCACGGAGGAGCCAACGGCCGCTGGTGAGCTGATCGACCAGGAGTGGCCACCGCCCGCCGCCCGCTCCGGACAGCTGGATGGTCAGTTGCAGGGGCGCGGCGAACAGCGCCACCACCCCCGCGCACCCGGCAACCACGAGCAACCGACGAGGCAGCGCGAGGTCCACACCTCCACCAGTCCGCCCACGGCGGCGGGTGCCGGCCGCGGTCAGCAGGGCCAGCGCGGCGCCGCCGAGCAGGATCGCGAGGCCGAGCAGCCCGACCGCCCGGGCGGCGGTCTCGCGGGGGCCGGGGGCGGCCGGGCGGGTGACGCCCACGGCGGTGACCTGCCGCCCGATGCCGAAGACCAGGGTGCCGCTGGTGGTGTGCAGGTCGTCGGAGGAGAGGGTCCGCCAGGAGACGTGGTAGGTGTTCGGCGGCAGGGCCGGCAGGCCGGCGACCAGGGTGACCGGTTCCTCGCTGTCGTCGTCGGTGGCGGGTGCGCCGTCCTCGCCGCGCAGCGCCAGCCCGGTCACCGCCCAGGGCCGGCCGTCGCCGTCGACCACGCTGATCCGGGCGGCGGAGAGTTCCACGTGCTCGGTGAAGGCCAGGGTGAGGGTGTCCGGTGCCCGGTCGAGCACCGCGCCGTCGGCCGGCGCGCTGCGGGCCAGGTACGCGTGGGCCTGCGCCGGGGTGGACCCGACCAGCACGGTCAGGCCCGCCACGGTGAGGGCGGTGAGGAGGTGGCCCAGGCGGCGCATGCGGCTCACCGCACCGGCACGTGGGCCAGGCGGCGCTGACCGGAGGTGATCTCGATCTTGTCGCCGCGCTTGATGGCGCTGTCGTTGTTCAGGTAGAGCAGGTAGTAGCTCTGGCCGGGGCGCAGCTCGTGGCCCTGCTTCATCAGCGCCGCCCGCCAGGCCAGCTTGCCGGAGCGCTCGTTGCGCAGCCGGGGCGGGTGCTTGGTGTCGTTCTGGAAGGCCGACGCCTTCTCGGTGTCGAGCACCACGTAGCGCAGCTCCACCAGGCCACCGTCGCCGACCACGGCGGCCTGGGTGAAGCGGATGCCGAGCGTGGCCTCCAGCTGCCCGTCGTGCGGGACGGCGTAGCCCTGCCGGGCGTCGGCGTATCCGCCGAAGCGGACGATCGACGCCGCGACCAGCGCCAGCACGAGCAGCGGGAGCACCACCCGGCCGAGGCGGGGACGCGGGATGCGGAACGGGATCGCGACCATCGTCAGGACTCCTCGGATGAGGTGGGGGCCGGGCGCGCACCCGGCCCCCGTGCGGCGTCAGGGTGCGGTGTAGCGCGTGGCGGCGTAGTTGTCGAAGCTCAGCGACCCGCTGGTGGTGGCGGTCCGGGCGACCAGCCCCAGCGCCGCCGACTCCACGGTGTAGCCGCTGGTGTCGCCGGTCAGCGTGCCGACCGTGACGGCGCCGACCTTCAGGGTGGCGGAGCCGGCGGTGGCGGACACCCAGTCCAGCCGGACCGTCCCGCCGTTGGCGGCGGCCCAACCGGTGTACGCCCAACCGGCCGGCCGCAGCAGCCCCAGCCGGAACTGGTTGACGCCGTTGCTGCGGCGGTACTGCACCACGGCGAGGGCCCCGCCGGCGGCGTTGCGCAGCTGGTAGACGGTGACCACGGCGGTCTGCGGGTTGACCGTGCCGAGGATGACGTCCGCCTTGGCATGAATGCTGCGCTCGGCGGCCGGGGTGTTGTCCACGACGTATCCCACCGTGCCGGCGACCAGTTGCCCGCCGGAGACCGACACCGTGCCGCTCACCTGCGACCAGGCGCTCGTGCCGCCCGTGAAGGCGTCCGCGAAGATGGCGTTCGGCGGGTCCACGCCGACGGTCACGCTGCCGGCCGTACCCCAGTTGCCCAGCGCGTCCCGGGCCCGCACGCGCAGGGTGTGGTTGCCCCTGCTGAACCCGTTGAGGGCGACCGTGGTGGCGAGGGCCGTGCCGCTGACCGTCATCGGGTGGCCGTGGCCGGCGCCGGGGTCGGCGCCCTCGTACCATTCGGCGGCGGTGACCGCGGCGGCCGCGTCGGTGGCGGTGGCCGTCAGGGTGAGCGTCGCCGCCCGGGCGGTCGGGTTCGGGGCCGCGGTGACCGCGCCGACCACCGGCCCGGTCCGGTCCAGGACGAAGGTGACCGCGGCGAGCGGCCCCCAGTTGCCGGCCGAGTCGCGGGCGTGCACCAGCACCTGATGGGTGCCGTCGGCGACGCCGGTCAGCTCGCTGAGCGGCAGCAGCCCGTAGGTGTTCTCGGTGGCGCCGTTGTACGACCCGTCGAGGGCGACGAAGGTGAAGCCGGTGCCGTCGGCCCCGCCGGCGTCGAGGAAGCCTTCCGCGCCGGCGATCGTCGAGTGCACCCCACCCCCGTTGGGGTCGGTGAACGCGGCGTTGATCCGCAGGTCGGTCGGGTCGGACGCCGAGCCGCTGCGGCCGTCGGTGGCGGCCGGGTCCACCGCCCCGGAGAGCAGGGTCGGCACCGTCCGGTCCACCACCAGGTCGGCGGCGGCGTACGGGCCCCAGAGCCCGAACGAGTCCGCGGTGTGCACCAGCACGGTGTGCCGGCCCTCGGCCAGGGCCGCGGCCACCACGGCCGGGACGCTGCCGGACTCGGCGCTCACCGCCGCGTCGGGGGTGCCCAGGGTGAGCGGGGTGCCGCTGCCGTTGGCTCCGGTGGTGTCCACGAAGTACTCCGCGCCGGTCACCGTGCCGCCGAGGCCGCGGTCGTCGCCGGTGGCGGAGATCGCGACGTCACCGCTGCCCCGGGTCGGGTTCGGGCCGACCGTCACCCCGGTGGTGACGGCGCCGGTGACCGCGAGGTTCAAGGTGGTGCTGCCGACCACGCCCCAGTTGCCCGCCGCGTCGTGACCACGCACCCAGATGGCGTGTTTCCCCTGGGTCAGCGTGGTGAGCAGGTCGGCCGGGAGGGTGGCGGTGGCGCCGGTGACGGTCGGGCCGGCACCGAAGCCGGCGGCGGTGAACGGGATGCCGGTGCCCTCGGCGACCCGCAGGTCGTCGACCACGGCCTCGGCCCGGTCGACCACCGAGTTGCCGCCGCGCGCGTCGGTGAAGTCGGCGGTGACGGTCACCGTGTCGCGCACGCTGGCCGGGCTCGGTGCGGCCCGGACGTTCGCCGCGGTCGGGCCGACGTGGTCGCCGCTGACCGGGGGCGGGTTGGTGTCGAGGAAGGTGAGCATGCCGCCGAACGCCTGTTGCGGGCTGACGCCGGTGACGGTGGTGCCGTAGCGCTGCCCGGCGTTGTTGAGCTGGCCGCCGGACTCCAGCAGCGCGAAGCGCCGCCCGTCCGGGCCGGACGGCACGCTCACCACGGCGTCCACCGCCTGCCCCGGTTGCAGCGGCACGGTGACCGCCGCCTCCGGGTACGCGGCCGGTCGGGCGTCCTGACCGACGACGTTCTGGTCCAGCCCGAGCAGGGTCATCGGGTGCGGCTGCAGCCCGGCGGCGACGTAGCGCAGCAGCACCTTGCGGCCGACGTCGGTGGCGACCACGTCCGTCTCCGGGAACGCCTTGCCGTTGATCAACCGGTACTTCGGGGCGTACGCGCGCAGGTCGTAGCTGCCCGGTGCGGCGTTGAAGGCCGGGTCCACCTCGGTGAGCACCAGCACCGCCTCGTCGTCGTAGACCGAGGCGGCGTCCCCGTACGCGCTGGGCCGTCCGCCGACCGCGGGGGCACGGACCACCAGCGCGCCGACCAGGCCCATGGCAACCTGCCGGGCGCCGAGTGCGGTGTGGCCGGCCTGGTAGAGGTACGTGCCGGGGCGGGCGGCGGTGAAGGTGTAGCTGCGGGTGCCGCCGGGTGCCGCGCCGGTGCGGTCCGGGGCGAGCCCGGTGACCGCAGGGAACGCCAGCGCCAGGGCGTCGGTGAGTCCGTTGTGCACGGTGATGGTGACCCGGTCGCCCTGGTCGACCACGAGCACCGGGCCGGGCAGGGTCGCCGGGGTGGCGTCGGTCGAGGCGAAGCCCCAGATCGGCACGGGCGCCGCGGCGCCGGGCAGCACCACCGAGCCGGGCTTGGCCCAGAGGTCGCAGGTGGCCGTGCCGTCGGCGAGCTGGCAGCCGGTCTGCGGCAGGGTGCCCTGGGGCGGGGCCGGGTCACCGGCGAGGGTGGCCGGCGTCCGCCCGGTGGCCATCGCCGGCTGCGGAGCCGCGGCGCGCGCCGGGGCCGGGCCGAGCGTCAGCAGCGCGGCCGCCATCCCGGCGACCAGCCGAGGCGTACGGGTCAGTGTCATCGTCGCCCTCCCCTGCCGTGTCACGCCGGGCACCCGGCGGGCGGGTCGATGCGGATCAGCGTCATCATTCCGCCGAAGCTCGCCCCGTAGTTGGTGGCCTGTTCCAGCGCGTGGCTGTGCGCGACGTGGTAGTACTCGCCGCACTGGTTGTTCTGCACCACGCCGGGTGGCAGCTCGCCCTGCTCACCGCCGAGGTACGGGTTCTCCGCGAACCAGGTCTCCGGGCCGGGGCCGACGATCTGGTCCTGCAACGACGGCAGCGGCACCGGGATCGGGTTGGCGTTCGGGTCCCAGTGCTCGGCGTCCTTCCAGACCATCAGGGTGTCCACGGTCTGCCCGGGGGCGACGTCGATGAGGAAGTTGGAGAACGAGAGGTCCTGCCCGCCGGGGCCCTGCGCCGGCCGCCCGTCCCGGGCGATCAGTTGCTCGTCGCTGCCGTGCGGGTGGAACGGGTAGCTGACCGAGCCGGCGTTGAGGTAGCGGATCAGCGCTGGCTTCGGGTTGCTGACCGGGTCGTACGGGCGGATGTGGATCAGCGCGCCGTACGGCTGGGCGGGCAGCCAGTCGGCGTGGTTCGGGGCGATGGTGTCCGGCATGCTGCGCCCGTTGATGGTGAAGTAGCGGGCCTTGTACTTCGTGAAGTCGTACGCCCGCCGGCGCTCGACGGCCAGGTGCAGGTCCGGGTCGATCTCGCCGAGCAGGTAGAGGTACTCGTGGTCGGGGTCGAACGCCGAGTCGGCCCGGTCGTTCTCCCGGTCCGGGTGCCCGGCCGGCCGGACTACGAGGGCCCCGTACAGGCCCATCTGCACCTGCTTCTGCACATCGGTGCCGGACTGGTAGAGGTAGGTGCCCGGCGGGCCGGCGGTGAAGGTGTAGGTGACCGAGCCGGAGTTGGCGTCGGCGGTGGTGGTGAGCGAGGTGAGGGTGCCGCCGGCGTCGGTCTCCGGCTGGGCCGGCTGGCCGTCGGCGAGCACCTGCGCCTGGCCGGGGAAGGTGATCGAGGTGGGCTCGGGGAGCGTGTTGTGCAGCACCACGGTCACCTGCACCCCGGCGGTGACGCAGAGCGTCGGGCCGGGCAACTGGAAGGCGCCGCCGCTGGCCGCGTAGCTCCACATGTAGATGCTGTTGCCGTCCGGCATGGCCGCGTACCCGCCGCTGGCGGTGAGGTCGAAGGCGTTGTCGCCGGAGGTGAGGCACTCCAGGCCGGCGGGCGGGCTGGCGGCCGACTGGCTCGGCGCGGGGACGAGGAGCACGGCGACGATGGCGGCGGCGAGCGGCACCGCGCTCAGCCGCTTCCACCGGCGGCGGTCGAGACGAAGCATCGGTACCCCCATCTCAGGCGTTCGCCCGGGTCTGCGCCGGGAGCGTGCCGGGCGGTGAGATCCGGATCTCGGTCAACTGCCCGCCCCGCCCGCCGCCGGCGTTGGCCAGCGACGTCAGGTCGCGGTCGTAGAGCAGGTACGTGCCGGCGTCGGGCGTGGTGAAGATGACGTCGCGGCTCTCCCCCGGTCCGATCTCGACGGTGTTGGTCACCTGGTACTCGGCGCTGCCGTCCCGGCCGCGCAGCAGCGCGGCGTCCTTGCCGACCACCAGCAGGTCGATGCCGTCGACGGTGAGGGTGTGGTTCTGGTAGCCGAGGTTCGCCAGCCGCAGCAGCACCCGCTCGCCCGCGTTCGCCGTGATCAGGGAGGAGATCGGCTGGTAGCGCAGCCGCCCGGCGGCAGGGCTGAGCGGGTCGCCGTTCGGGGCGAGGGTGTCCGGGTAGCAGCGGCCGTTGAAGGCGAAGAAGGACGGCTTGTAGTCGGTCCAGTCGGTGGTCTGGATGTGCGCGTCGCGGTAGTGCGCCTCGGCCCACACCTCGGTGAGCATCAGCGCGAACTCCCGGTCGTACCGGGTGGAACCGTCGCCGTCGTTGTAGACGTACCTGCCGGGCGGCACGTCGGCGGTGCCGGCGTTCTGCGTCGGACGCACGTAGACGATGCCGGTCATGCCCATCTGCACGTGCTCGACGTCTTCGAAGTGACAGTGGTACATGTACGTGCCGGCGTCATGCGGCCGGTAGAAGTAGGTGAACTCGCGGCCGATCGGCACCGAGATGGACAGCTCCGGCACGCCGTCGAAGAGCGGGATGGCGTTGCGGAAGCCGTGCCAGTGCACGGTGTGCCCGTCGACCAGGTCGGGCCGCTGCGCCAGCCCGAGGTTGGTCAGCTTGATCTTGATGTCGGTCTCCTGGTCGAAGCCGAGCAGCGGGGCGCTGATCTGCGCCTTGCCGCGCTGCGCGGTGACCTCGGTGGCGGACAGGCCGGTCACGTCGCGGAACCCGAAGACGTACAGGTCGGTGCCGGCCGGGGCGAGCGGATCGGGCCAGAACGGGCTGATCGGCGGGGAGCCCTGCGGCATGGACACCCAGCCGTCGGTGGCCGCCAGGTGCAGGGTCGCCGTCGGGTTCGGCACCGCGCGGGGCAGCACGGCCGCCGGGCGGCGCAGCTGGGCGTCGGAGCCGCTCTCCGGCAGGACCGCCCAGGTGCCCAGACCGGTCACGCCGGCCAGCAGGGCCCGCCGGCTGATGCGCCGCTGCCGTACGGGATCGCTCACGATCTCCTCCTCGGGGTGGGGACGGGCGGGTCCGCGGGCGGCCGGTGTGGGCGCCGGCCGCCCGCGGACGGTCAGGGCACTTCGTCCGCGCCGGCGTCCGGGCGGGTGGTGCTGCGCGCCTGGCCGTCGATGTCGACCGTCGGGGCGGTGACGGTGAAGGTGCCGTAGGTGCGGGAGCGCACCCCGAGGTCGCTGGCCGACGAGCTGGCGTCGGCCAGGTGGTAGTCGCCCATGCCGGTCAACGGGACCTGCTGGAGCACCAGCACGGCCTGCCGGAACGACGGGAAGGTGCGCGAGGTGAGGATCTGCACCGACACCGGGAACGGGCTGCGGAACCGCGGATCCGCGCCGACCCGGTTGGTGCCGCTGAGCGTGGTGCCGGTGGTGTCCTGGAGCGCCGAGTTGGTCGGGGTCAGCGGGCCGACCCCGTCGGCGGAGCCCATGTCCCAGTGGCGGACGGTGTCGCCGGCCGGGGCGTCGGCGGCGCCGATCCCGGTGACGGTGACGCCGTTCCACTCGCCGGCCCGGTTGTCCCAGAAGATGTTGTTGAACAGCTTCGGCTTGCTGAAGGTGGGCGCGCCGGCCGGCAGCGTGGCCTGGAGCTGGCCACTGTTGGCGGTGGTGGACAGGCCGGCCGGGGCGGCGCGGCCGTTGCTGGTGGCCGCGGTGGAGGTGGTGATGTTGCCGGCCACCGTGTTGTTGACGAACCGGACGTCCGGCGCGTCGTCGAGCGCGACCCCGCCGCCCTCGTGGGTGGAGATGTTGTCCAGCACCATGTTGTTGGTCACCGAGATCGGCACGTTGCCGGCCTGGAGCAGCCGGATGCCGCCGCCGTCGTCGTTGGCCAGATTCGCCTCCACCACGTTGGCGTCGATGTCCACCGCGCCGGAACCGGGCGAGAGCTTCGTCGGATCCGACGGCAGCTCCCCGGCGACCATGATCCCGCCGGCCTCGTCGTACGACTGGTTGAGCCAGATCCGGTTGTTCGCGATCCGGCCGTTGTAGGACAGGCCGTAGTGGCTGATCCCGCCGCCGTACTCCGCGGAGAAGTTGCCGCAGACGGCGTTGTGGTCGACGGAGTACGCGTTGCTGCCGGCGAAGATGCCGATGCCGCCGGCCAGGTTGGTGCCGCCGTTGTCCCGGATCTGGTTGCGGGAGATGGTGACGTGGTCGTTGCCGGTGTTCAGGTACGGGGTGCCGACTCGGATCGCGCCGCCGTACGAGCCGCTGTTGGCGACGATGACGTTGTCGGTGATCCGGGTGTAGCGGGCGGCACCGTGCAGGTAGATCCCGCCGCCCTGGGTGATCACCGCGCCCGGCGCGCCGTACGGGGTGCTCACCCCGCCGGTCGCGGCGTTGATGTTGCCCGGGAAGTCGGACTGGTTGCCGCCGGTGATCCGGAAACCGTCGACGGTGACGGCGTTGCCGGAGCTGAACTGGCCGGGACGGGCCAGCACGGTCACCACCGCGCCGTCCGGCACGGCCGCCGGCCCGGCGTGCGGGAGGGACGCGACGAGGTTCAGCCACGCGGTGCCGGCCGGGTTGTCGATGCCGAACGCCCGGCCGTCCAGGATGGACCCGCCGACCACCGTGCCGTCGGCGTACCGGCCGCCGGGGCCGACGCCCTGGAGGCGGACCGACGAGTGCACGACGACGTTCTCGTAGTACGCCCCGGTGGGGTTGTCCGGTCCGGGGCTGTTCGGCCAGACGGCGACGACCGCGATGCCGCCGATGGTGGCCGCCGCCTCCAGCGCCGCCTGCACGCCGGAGTAGGTGGTCTCCCCGGTACGCACCGCCCAGGCGGGCGGCCTGACCTGGAAGAGCCGGGGGTTGGCCGCCCCGCCGATGCCGGTGCCGTAGGTGGTGCCGAGGAGCTGGACGGTGAGTCCGTTGGTGGTCCGTTGGCCGTTGGCGGCGGTGACGCTCACCTCCGCCGGGCCGACCGAGCCACCGGTGACGGTGACCTCGATCCGCCGGTCGGACCAGGAGTTGACGGTCACCGTCGGGTCGGTGCCGGCCGAGTCGAAGACGACGGCGCTGCCCGGACCGCGGCTGCCGAACCCGCTGCCGGTGATGGTGACCCGGCGGTCGGTGTCGGTGCTGCGCAGGAAGGGCCGGGAGACCGCGAAGAGCTGCGGGGTGTCCCCGGCCGGGTCGCACTGCACCGCGCCGAGCTGCCCGGAGCCGGGCGACAGCACCACCGGGGCGACCGCGGTCGGCGCGGTGTCGGTCACCGTGTAGAGCCCGGGCCAGGCCTGGAAGTTGGTGGCGATGGTGCGGTAGCGGGGGTTGTAGTTGCCGTTGAGGTGCCCGGGCTGGCCGGGGTCGTTGCCGACGAAGCGGTACATGTTCGGGCACGGCCCGGCCGGCAGTGGGCAGTTGTACGTGCTGGTCGAGGGTTCGATCGCCTCGTACATGCCGTTGAAGTCGGTGTCCACGGTGTCCACCAGGCGGCCGGCCCAGTCGTAGAGGCCGACCGGGATGTTCGGGATGCCCTCGGCCTCGCCGTAGTTGACGCTGCGCTTGTCGTGGCTCAGGCCGAGGTCGTTGATGACCAGGCCCCAGAAGTGGGTGGGCAGCGGCACGGGGGTGAACAGGTTGAAGTTGGGTGCGCTGGCCTGCCCGGCCCGGACCTCGACCAGCTTGGTGTCGCAGAGCGGGCGTCGCTGGCCCTCGAACGGGCTGCCGCCACCGTCGCGGAAAGCGGGGTCGGTGACGTGCACGGTGTGCAGCGCGCCGGCGCACGACGAGTTGATGCCGTTGCCCTGGGACGGGGGCTCGCCCGGGTCGGGCTGCGGGTCCGGCGGCGCCGGCTGCTCGGTCGCCTGGTCGGGCGAGGGCGGGAAGTTCTCCTGGGGCAGGAAGCCGTCGCCGTCGAAGACGTTGACGTCCTCCTCCCGGGTGGGCAGGTACATCGGGCCGCCGCCGACCGGGTTCTCGCCCAGTTCCACCGACACCAGGTAGTCGTCCGGCACCAGCGGCTGCGTCTGGCCGTCGGGCAGCGGCGCATACAGCGGCAGATCGTGGTCGGGGCCGGGGTTCGCCGGGTCGCCCGGCGGGATCAGGTTCAGCTTGGAGTCGGCGAACGCGTAGTTGCCGTTGACGGTCTGCCCGAAGTTGGTCGGGTCGTTGTCGGTCGGGGCGGCCTGGAAGCCCATCATCGGGGCCTCGACGCACATCTGGTTCGCCTCGGTGCCGAAGTCGGGCAGGGCGAGCTGGTCGGTCAGCGGACGCCCGTCGAACATCCGGGCGGTGCAGCCGCGGCCGGGCTGCCAGGTCTCCGAGGTGTACGCGTCGTTGAGCTCCGGGCCCTTCTGCAGGGAGCCGTCCTCGTCCCGGACCGGGTCACCGTTGGCGTCCCGGACCACCGCGTACAGGTGGACCTTGAGGCCGGGGATGCCCGGCTGGTACGGCTCGGTGACCGCGTACGCCGGGTCGAGCTCGTTGCGGGTGGTGTCGTAGGTGACGGTGCCGGCGATGCCACCGTTCTCCGCCCCCCGGTACGGCTGCACACCCCAGTCCACCCGGCCGGCGAGGCCGATGATGGGCAGCACGTCGACGTCGACGGCCGCGCCGAGCAGCGTGGTCGGGGTGGGGTCGTTGGGCGCCTGGTACGTGATGCCGGTGGTCTTGTAACGGGTCTGGAACGCCTCCAGCACCAGCCATTTGCTCAGCGGGTACACCTCCTTGATGGCGTAGTGGCCGGCGCTGTCGGTGACCACGTTGTTGGTGGCCTGGTCCATCAGGGAGTTGTCGCGCTCCTTGACCACCACCGGGAAGCGGGGCACGCCGCTCTCCCCCGGGTCCTGCTTCCCGTTGCCGTTGGTGTCGAGGAAGACCGTGCCGGTGATCTCGGTGAACCAGCCCGCCAGGGGCTTGAGGCCGACGTCGACGGTCTTCCCGCCGCTGACCGTGACGTTGAACGAGTCGAGCAGCATCTCCTGCGGGCCGTCCCAGACGGTCAGCTGGTAGTCGCCGTCGGGCACGTGCGGGATGCGGAAGGAACCGTCGGCGGCGCCCCGGTCCAGGTAGATCATCTGATCGCCGTCGCCGAGGTCGGACAGGGCCACCCAGGGCCGGGTCACCGGGCCGGCGACCTTCCCGCCGGCCACCCCGGTCTCCGGCACCGTCACGCCGCCCTGCCCACCGATGTAGGTGTACAGCTGCACCACGGTGCCGGTGATCGCGCCGGTGGCGGTGCCGGTGAGCGCCTTCGGCGAAACGAAGCCGAAGTCCACGTACGGCACCGGCTCGCCACCGAGGGTCTGCTCGGTGTCGTAGCCGGTGTCGTTCTCCTGCACCCAGACGTCCCAGTCGTGGCCACCCTCCAGGGTGGTGGTCTGCGCCCACGTCTGCCCGCCGGGAGCGACGACCGAGGCCGCGTAGCGGTCCGGGCCGAGGTTGGGGATGACGATGTCGCCGTCCGCGTCGCTGCGGCAGCCGGTGGACTCCTTCGCGATCACCGGCCGGCCGTCGTCGTCGAAGACCACCTGGCCGGCCGGGTGGGTGGCGTCCGGGGCGCTGTGCGCGTACTCGGTGCAGAGCGGGTTGCCGTAGTAGTCGACGGTCACCTCGCCCATCACGTCGGCCAGGTGGGCGGTGAAGCCGGCCAGGCCGCGCTCGGCGCCGACCTCGTAGGTGCCGTCGACCGGGACGCTGTCCTCGAAGATCCGCAGTCGGACCGTGCCGAGCGGCAGCGGGTACGGCTGCATGCCGACGGTCACCGCGGTGGTCTGACCCGGGCTGACGGAGAAGTGTTCGCCGTCGATCTTGTAGCCGTCGGCGGTCACCGAGATCAGGTAGCGGCCGGCCGGCAGGCCGTCCAGCGCCGTACCGGTGGCGAGCGTGGCCTGGTCGCCCTGGGCGACCACCGGAACCGCACCGGGGGTGTTGCGGGTCGAGGGCCAGCGACAGTGGTCGGCGAAGTCCGCCGCGCTGGCCACCCCGGCCCGGGCCGGCAGGCAGTGCGTCAGCGCGTCGTGCGGGTCGCCGGTGTCGTCCGCCGTGACCATCCAGCGGTAGTCGGTCACCGGGTCGCCCTGCTGGATCTGGGGTGCCGGCCCGACGGTACGGGCACTGACCACCGTGAGGGTGATGCCACCGGTGGTGGGCTCGGCGGCGGCCGGACCCGGCGGTACCACGAACCCGACGAGCAGCAGGCAACTGGCGGACACGAACCAGCGCGGCCAGACGGAACGACGCGCCATGCCCTCACCCCTTCGGTCAGCGGAGACCGGCCGCGGCGGTGCGCGGCCGGCCTGGTGTGAGGAGCATGGGCGGGCCGGGACCGCCGACGACCGTTTATGACGACGCCGTCATCCGACCGTCATCCGGCCGCCGACGTTCTGTGTCGGAACGGCGACAGGAATGCGCTCCGTTCGGCCGTGGCGTAGATGAACACGACGCGCGCTTCATAAGGGCACCAGAAAGTCACCGACGGCTGTGGGGGCACGGTGGGACGAGTACTGGTGATCGAGGACGACGAGCGGATCGGCCGGTTGGTCACCCGGGCGCTGGAGGGCGGCGGCCTGCTCACCGAGCGGGCGGCGTCCGGGACGACCGGGTTGGACGCGGCGCTGCGCCGCGACTTCGACCTCGTGGTGCTGGACCTGATGCTGCCCGGGCTGGACGGCCGCCAGGTGCTGGACCGGCTGCTGGAGCAGCGGCCCGGACAGCCGGTCCTGGTGCTCTCCGCGGTGCCCGAGATCAGCACCCGGGTCGCGGTGCTGGAGGCGGGCGCGGCGGACTTCCTGGGCAAGCCGTTCGCGGTGGCCGAGCTGCTGGCCCGGGTGCGGGCCCGGATGCGCGCGCGGCCGGCCGGCGACGCCGGACGATGGCTGCGGGTCGGTCCGGTGCAGCTGGACCTGCACCGGCGCCGGGCCACCGTCAACGGGGTCCACCTGGATCTGCCGCTGCGGGAGTTCCTGCTGTTGCAGCACCTGATGAGCCGGGCCGGCCGGCCGTGCAGCCGGGAGGAGCTGCTGGCCGACGTGTGGGGCATGCACTTCGATCCGGGCAGCAACGTGGTCGACGTGTCGATCCGCCGGCTGCGCGGCCGGCTGGACCGCCCCGACCGGATCGAGACGGTACGCGGCGTGGGCTATGCGTACGCCGTCGACTGACCGGGTCCTGGCCGCGGTCTGGGCCCTCTTCGCCGCGGTCAACGTGGCGTTGATGTGGTTCCTGCCCGGCCAGGAGACGGTGCCGTTCCACCTGGTCTGGATCAGCCTGGCCCTGGTCTACGGCTTCACCACCTGGCCGCTGAGCTGGATCGTGGCCACGCTGGTCGCGGTCACCACCACGACCGGGGTGATCCTGGCCCACCACGCGGCCGTCGGCGAGATCCGCTGGGAGGAGACCGCCGAGGAGCCGCTGATGGCGGTGATCTTCATCGTGATGGCCTGGCACGTGCACCGTCGGCACGTGCTGCTGCATCAGATGCGCCGCCTCGGCGAGGCCGAGCGGGACCGGGCGCACCGGCAGGAGCTGCTGGTCCGCCTCGCCTCGCACGAGCTGCGCACCCCGCTGACCATCGCCCGCGGCTACACGGAGCTGCTACGTACGGCCCACGACGATCCATCCACGGTGGACGACACGGCGGTGGTCCTCGACGAGCTGGACAAGGCCACCCGGATCACCCACCGGCTGGTCACCCTGATGCAGCTGGAGCAGCAGCATCCGGTACGCCGGGTCGACCTGGACGCCGAGTTGGCCCGGATCGCCCGGCGCTGGGCCCCCACCGCCGACCGGGACTGGTCCTGCCGCTCGGCCATCGGGCTGACCCGGGTCAACCCGGAACGGCTGGAGGCGGCCCTGGACTGCCTGATTGAGAACGCGGTGAAGTTCACCGGGCCCGGCGACCGCATCGCGCTGGTCGGCCGCCGGGACGCCACCGGGTGGACGGTGGAGGTGGTGGACTCCGGCAGCGGCATCCCGCCGGACGTCGTACCCGAGCTGCTCGCCGGGCGGCCGGGTCGCCCCACCGCCACCGGCACCGGTCTCGGGTTGGCCACCGTCGGGGCGGTCGCCGGGGCGCTCGGCGGTCGAGTCACCGTCGGTGCCGGGCCGGGCGGTGGCGCCCGGGTCGGGCTGCGGGTGCCGGAACCGCCACCCACCGGCCCGACCTGGCCGGAGGCCGCCCGGCCGGAACCCGCCGAGAGCCCGGTGCGGCTGGCCTCCGGCTGACCGGCCGTGCAGCACCGGTGGGCGTTGACCGACCCGGACCACCCCGGCGGTGGGTGCCCGCGAGGATCACCGCGCCGCGTCCCGGTGCTCCCCCAGCGGCCCGACCGTCCAGCCCTCGCGGCGGCACTCCGCCAGCACCCGCGGCAGGGCGGCCAGCCCGGCCCGCCAGGCGCCCGGCGCGGCGGCGCACGAGGAGTCGTGCAGCAGGATCGTGCCTCCGCCGGAGAGTCCGGCCCGAACGGTGTCGTACACGCTGTCGCCGGTGGCCTTGCGGGTCCAGTCCCGGCCCCAGCAGCTCCACAGCACCGGCTCCAGCCGCAGCCTGCGCGCCGCCAGCAGGGTCGCGCCGGTGAGCACCCCGTACGGCGGGCGCAGGAACCGGGGTGTTTGGCCGGTCACCGCGGCGATCAGTGCGTGGGCGCGGGCCAGGTCGCGTACGGTGGCCGCCGGCCCGCGCAGCAGCAGGTTGTGATGCGCCCACCCGTGCACCGCCACCTCATGGCCGGCGGCGACGATCTCCCGGCCGAGTTCCGGGGCTCGCTGGAGCATCACGCCGAGCAGGAAGAAGGTGGCCCGCACCCGGTGCGCGGCCAGCACCTCCAGAAACCGCGGGGTCGACTCCGGGTCGGGACCGTCGTCGAAGGTCAGCGCGACCCGGTCCGGCGGGCCCACCCCGTGCAGTCCGGGCAGAAACCACCGCCGGACGGGCGGCAGCGCGGTCACCACCGGCGCCACCTGCAACGCCGGCAGCGCGGCCGCCGCGGCCCAGCCGGCCCGGACGACGGGTCCGGCGCTCACCGGAGACCGCCGGTGGACTGCAGCAGCGCGGCCACCACGGCGACCGCGTCGCCGAGCGAGTCGACCAGCGGGCGGTGGCTGCGGTC
Source organism: Micromonospora sp. RTBAU3-60 (assembly GCF_054963695.1). Lineage (NCBI taxonomy): Bacteria > Bacillati > Actinomycetota > Actinomycetes > Micromonosporales > Micromonosporaceae > Micromonospora > Micromonospora sp. RTBAU3-60. The sequence continues at coordinate 453,778 of NZ_JBUEGB010000001.1, forward strand.
GTCGACTCCGGCGTTCCCGGGCATCCGGGCCTGGAGCGGCCGGAACAGCGCGCGGAGCACCGAAACGGACAAGCGGGACCGGCTGGTGGGGGCGGAGAGCGGGTCGTGCCCCCACGGCAGCCACCGCAGGATGCCCCGGTACGCCTCGCGGAAGACCCAGCGCGCCGGGCGGGGCAGCACGGCCAGGAAGTTCAGCCGGCCCACCACGAAGCCCCGGCCGCGCAGCCGCCGCGTCAGCTCGACGGCGGCCGCGTCGTGGCCGGCGCCGATGTCCGCGGAGATCACCACAATCCGTCCGGCGCTCTCCATGTGGCGGCGCATACCCAGGGCCACGGCATCCACGCGTCCGCCTCAGACGGCGCGTCGGCGGACCAACATGCGCAGTGCCACGTACCCGGGCAGCACCGGCAGCCAGAAGGTGGCCAGCCGGTAGATCAGTACCCCGGCGACCGCGGTGTGCACCGGCACCCCGTAGAGCAGCAGCCCGGAGACCAGGGCCGCTTCGGTGGCGCCCAGTCCGCTGGGGGTCGGCGCGACGGAGGCCACGCCCTCCCCCAGCGCGGAGACCAGCACCACGGGCGCGATCAGCGCCGGAGCGGAGGGCAGCCCGACGGCGAGCAACGCGAGCCAGAGCGCGGCCCCGTAGGCCACGGTGAGCGCCACGCCGACCGGCAGCAGCCGCAGCATCCGCCCGCTGCGGACGAGCAGGCGAAGGGCCTCGAGCGCCTGCCGGCGGGCCTGCCGCACGCGGGTCCGCCACCGGCGTACGCCGAACGCCACGACGGCCAGCGCGAGCAGCGCGAGCACCACGAGCAGGAGGATCCGGCCCCGACCGACGGCCGCGCTGCCCAGGTGCTGCGCGGAGCCCGGGACGAACGGCACCAGGACGGGCAGCAGCAGCGCGAAGGCGACCGCGCCCGCGGCCCGGTCCACGGCGATCGCGGTGGCCGCGACCGGCAGCGGCAGGCGCTGCCGACGCAGGTAGCGGAGGCTGAGCGCGACCCCGCCGACGGCGCCCGGCGCGAGCCGGTTGACGAACGCCGAGGCCACCTGCACCGCCACCGTGGTGCCGAACGGGATCCTCCCGGGGGCGGCGAGGCGCAGCGCCAGGGCGCTGATCGGGTACGTTGCCGCGGCGGCGAGCAGCGCACCGGCCACCGCCCAGGGCATCGCGCGGCGCAGCGCTTCCAGGGCCATGGCGACCTGGCCGGTCTGGGCGAACACGAGGTAGCCCAGGACGCCGAGCATGACGACCAGGAGGATGCCCCGGCCGGTGAACCGGACCACCCGGGCCGGCCGGGCGGGGCGGCCCGGGCAGCGGTGGAGAATCTCGTCGCGGAGCTCGTCGAGCAGGCCAGGCGAGGCGCCCAGCGCGTGCCGCCCGGCCCGGGACAGCAGCGCGGGTTGCAGCCAGGGCAGGCAGTCGGCCACCGCGTCGGCGCCCAGGTGGGTGGCCGCGGCCGCGACGGTGGGGCGTACGCCGGCCAGGGCGGCGAGCGTGACCAGCGGCTCGACCAGGTCATGGGCGCGCTGCTCGGGGCTGGCCCGGTCGACGGCGGCGGCCAGCCCGACCAGTCGCGCCTCGGTGTCGGTCACCAGCACGCAGCCGCCGCGCAGGTCCTGGTGGGCCAGCCCGGCCCGGTGCAGCAGCGCCACCTGCCGCCAGACGTCGGCCAGCGCGTCCGCACCCAGCTCGCCGGGGCGGAGGGTGTCCAGCGGACGTCCGGGCACGAACTCCTCGACCAGCAGGCCCTCCCCGGCCGGGTCGGTGGTCACGTCCAGCAGCCTCGGCACCCGCACCCCGGCCCGCGCGGCGCGCCGGAGCAGCTCCGCCTCGTGCTCGGCCTTCCGCACTGCCGTGCCGTACGGGGGACCGTCGGGGAGGTGGCGGTAACGCAGCCTCCGGTACCACCGGCGCAGGCGTCCCGCGTCCCGCTGCCGGCTGGCGGTCAGCTTGACGAAGAGGCAGCGGCCGTCGTCGGTGCCGACCCGCCAGGGGCGGGAGCCGCGACGGTCGCTCGGCAGCGGCTCGAGGGCACGCACCGGGACACCCCGGTCGGCGAGGAGTTGGCGGACCCGCGCGGCGGCGCCGGCCCCGCCGCTGTCCCGCATGCTCCGACCATAGGACGCGGCCGGCGCAGGTCGGGCGACAACGGCGCCGATCCGTCCGCCGGGTCAGGCGCGGCGGCGGCCGACCCGGCGGGACCGGCCCCGGCGGGCGACCAGCGCGGCCACCACACCGCCGACGGCCAGGGCGAGGACGCCGGCGACCGGCGCGATGACCTGCCAGTCACCGTCGGCCATCCGCGCCAGCGCGTTACCGGCCGGCCCTCGCCAGGGCGCCGGCGTGACCGTGGTCGACGGGGCCGGGGAGCCGCTCGGGGCCGCCTCCGCCTCGGCCAGCTCGCCGGGCTTGACCAGCCGGCCGACCGACGCGTCCCGGGGCTGGGCGAATCCCCAGTCGAGCAGCTGGGCCCCCTGCTGCCAGCCGCGTACCGGGCGGGCCTCGGCGCCGAGCAGGGTGACCACGAGCCGCCGGCCGCCGCGCTCGGCGGCGCCCACGTAGCTGTGCCGGGCCAGCTCGGTGAAGCCGGTCTTGCCGCCGAGGGCGCCCGGGTAGCGGTAGATGAGCTGGTTCTCGTTCTGGATCTGGAAGCCGCCCTTCTTCAGGGCCGGCTGGGCCGGGATCTGGGTGCGCTCGGTGAGCGCGTACCGGCGGAACAGCGGGTTGGCGAAGCAGGCCCGCGCGATGAGCGCCAGGTCGTACGCGCTGGTGAACTGTCCCTTGCCGTCCAGCCCCGACGGGGTGACGGCGTGCGTCTGCCGGGCGCCGAGCCGGTGCGCCTCCTCGTTCATCGCGCGCACCCCGCCCGGCACGCCGTCCGCGCCGCCGCCGAGCCGGGCCAGCACGTTGGCGGCCTCGTTGCCGGAGTTGAGCAGCAGCCCGAGCCACACCGTCTCGACGGGGTACTTCCCGCCGACGAGCAGGCCGACGGCGGAACTGCCCGGCTCGATCTTCAGGTCGTCCCGGGTCACGGTGACCACCTGTTTCGGGTCGAGCTTCGGCAGCATGGTGGCCGCGAGCAGCAGCTTCTGGGTGCTGGCCGGGGTGCCGTACTCGTGCGGCCCGCAGGCGCCCAGCACCGCGCCGGTGTCCAGGTCGGCGACCAGCCAGGAGGTGGCGGTGACCGCCGGCGGCGCGGGTGCCCCGTCGGGCACGACCAACCCGGGTGTGTCCAGCCGCTCACCACCCACCACCCGGTCCGCCGGCACGTTCGGCGGCGGCACCGGTCGGGGCGGGCGGGACGCCTTCGGGGCCGGCGCCTTCGGGCAGGGCACGGGTGCCGGGGCTGCGCCCTGCCTCGTCGGTGCGGCGTACGCGACCGGCGCGGCGGGGACGGCCGTCCCGGTGCCCAGGAGGGCGGCGGCGGTGCAGGCGGCCAGGGCCCGAGCTCTCATGACCAGGGAGACTAACCCGCAAGATCGCGTCGCGGTGACACCCGGCCGGGTCCGCCACGCCGCGTCCAGCCGCCGGTCGCGCGGGGTAACCGGCGAGCCCGCCCCGGGCGCGGGACAGCTCACCGCCCGCCACCTGCGCGCCTACGTGAACCGCTGACCGCGCCGGCTCAGGGCAGCCGGCGCAGCCACCACCGCTGCCACGGGGTCTCGACCGCGCGCGGGTGGTGGTGTGCGCGTACCCACGCCACCGCCTGCTCGGGGGCGAGCCCGTCGAGGACGGCGAGCGCGGCCAGGGCGGTGCCGGTCCGCCCGACCCCGCCCCGGCAGGCGACCTCCACCCGCTCCCCCGCGTACGCCCGGCGCCATGCCTCCCGCAGCGCCTCCCGCGCGTCGGCGGAGTCGAGCGGCACCCAGAAGTCGGGCCAGCGGACCCACCGGTGCGGCCAGGGCGGGGTCGGGCCGGCGGCCAGCAGCACGGCGAAATCGGCCGGCGAGGCCGGCGCGCCGATCCGGCGGCCGCGTACGGTGGCGCCGCCGGGCAGCACGACCAGCCCGGCGCGATCGGTCCAGTGCTCGCCCGCGTCCATCCGGTCATTGTGCCGGTTGCCGCCCGGCACCGGCGGCCGCCGGCCCCGCGCACGAGGGTGCCCGCCGGACGTGGTCCGGCGGGCACCCGTCGCGGTCCGGGCCCTGCCCGGCGCGCCTCCGTCAGCGCGAGCCCATCCCGAAGCGGCCGCGACGACGCCAGGCCAGGGAGAGCAGCAGCAGGACGACACCCGCGCCGGCGAGGCCGCCGCCGAGCTTCATCGGAGTGCTGACGCTGGAACCGGTCACCGGCAGGTTGCCGCCACCGTGCGGCGGCCGGGTCGGCCGCGGCGGGAGGACGGTCCCGGTGGCTTCGCCGGTGACGGTGCGCCCGTCGGCGGCCTCACCCGTGGCGGTGAAGGTGTACCGCCCCGGCCGGTTCGGCCGGTACTCCACGGTGTACGTCCCGGCGCTGTTGGTCGTCACCGTGAAGTCCGTCGGCGCCGGCTGGGGCTGCGCGTACGCCACCGGGGCCATTGCCACCGTGCTGCCGTCGCTGCGGCGTACCGTGCCCTGGGCGGGTGCGGCGACCGGCAACGGCCCGATCTCGACGTGGATCCTGACCGTCGTGCGGGGCGCCATGCCGCGGCCGTGGAGCACGAAGACCCCGCCGAGGTGGATGGTGGGGTTCTCGAGCTCAAGGACGACGACGGGCGGGTAGACCGGTGGCTGCGGCTGCGCCGCCCCGGCCGCGGTCGGCGCGGCCGCCACGGCCAGGCCGACCGTGAGCGCCATGATGATGCGGGATAGCCGCATGTGGATTCCCTCCTACTACTGGTCACAGCTTGGTGCGGTTACAACTTGGGTGGTCCATGGGGTGACGGTGGGCGTGAGTACCAGCTCGGCCCTGCCGGCGCCGGTCTGCCCGGTGAGCAGCGTGACGTCGAGGGTCCGGGTCCGGCCCGGCTTGACCTCGACGGTCGCCACGGTCACCTGGCGGCGGCCATCAGTCCCGGCGCCCATCGCGGTGCGTCGTCCGTCCAGCTGGCCGCCGAGCACCGCCCCTCCGGTCGGGCTGTACACCGACACCAGGGTGCGGGCGGTGTACGGGTCGCCGGCGAGGGCGGCGCCGGTGACCGACTTGTCCAGGCCCGACCGCGGCGCGGTGGAGTGCACCGTGACGCGCAGCCGGAGCTCTCGGCGCCCGTCGGGCTGGCAGTCGCCGACCGTCAGGTTTGCCGAGAACCGCAGGTAGTAGCCGAGCTTCGCGCCGCTGCCGTCGTTGAGGAAGACGCCGACCGTCGGCACGGTGTCCTTCTCGGGGAGCGTCCCGGTCAACGGGCTGTCGCCCAGGACGCGCTGCTCCTCGGGATGGACACTCCAGAACAATATCCGACGTTCAGTAATAGAACGGGCGAAAACGGTCAAAACTTCCCGCGGATTGACCGTCTTGGTGAAGAGCGAGTCGAACACGGCCGAAGCCGCCTGCGCGTAGTACGCGTCCTGGGCCTTGACGTCCAGGTCCCGGTAGGAGTCGCTCAGCAGCGTCCGGACCACCGTCTTCGCCGCCAGGGACGGGCGGCCGGGCACGGCCACCGGACCGATGACGCCGAGCAGGTACGACAGCACCACCGGATCCACCGCCAGCACCCCGTCCACCGTCGTCCCGGTGCGCCGACGGACCATCTCGCGGTAGAGCGCCGCCGCGGTCGGGAAGTCGGGACTGAGGTTGACGTCCGCCGGAAAGGTCCCCGGCAGGTCGTTCCAGAGCCGACGCATCTCCGCATCCACCCGCAACGGCGGGTCGAAGTACTCCATGCTGGCGGAGGCGCCCTGCCCGGTCATCCGGATCTTGCCGCCCTCGGCGCTGATCACCGCGTACGCGCCGAACATGCCGCCGGTGGCCCGCAACTCCGCCGGATTCTGTGACACCAGCAGGTAGCGACGGGGACCGTCGGCACCGAGCAGCGGCGGCAGCAACCGCGCGCCCTGGTCCGCAGCGGCGGTCAGGCCGGCGAGCCGGTCGAGTTCGCCACGCAGCCCGGTCAACGCGTCGCGCACCTGCCCGACGAGGTCGCCCGTCGGCACCGCCCGCAGCCGCTCGTTCGTCTCCCGGACCGCTCGATCCGCCGCGGACACCTCCGCGGAGACGGTGCGCAGCCGGGCCAGGTCGAGTCGCCCTTCCTTGGGCACCAGCGAGGCGAGGTCGATCCGGAGCAGGGTCGGGAAGGCGAGTCGCGCGAGGTCGTCCACCGCCACCGCGATCCGGCGCACGGCGGAGAGGTTGTCCCCGGCGTACGGCGTCTGCTGGCCGAGCCACCAGCCCGGGTCACCCGTGGCGCCCCGGGCGGCGGCCGCCTGCTCCTGGAGCGCGGCGAGGGTCCGCTGGGCCCGGCCGGCGTCGCCGCCCACCACCTGGGAGCTGAGCTCCTTGGCCAGCCCCGCCGCGTTGAGCAGGTGGGCGCGGGCCTGCCAACCCCGGAAGCCGACCCAGCCACCGGCCGTCAACAGCAGCGAGACGACCACCAGCCCGATGAGCAGGACGCGCCGGATCCGGGCCCGGTTCCGCCCGCGAGACCGTCGCCGGCGACGCGACACACCGCTCTCCGCCACACCACTCCTCCAGGCCGAACCGGACAGACTTGTCGATAGATCGCTTTCTACCACAAAGGGGAACTCGATCAGGGCGTAATTAAGCGCTTTGCTGCCGCGCGTCCTGTTTGGCGATAACGGCTCGCCCTAGCGGCGTACGCGCGCCGACGCGGAGACGTCGTGGAGCATCTGCTCGATCCGGTCGACGCCGGCCCGCAACGACATCTCCCGCAGGTAGGCGTCCCGCCCCCGGCGGCCCATGTCCACCCGGGCGGGCGGCGGGATCGTCGACGCCAGCCAGAACCGGTCCGCCAGCGCGGCCCAGTCCTCCGGCGGGCAGGACAACCCGGCCCGGGCCCGCTCCACGAGCGCCACCGTGTCGCCGCCGGCGGAGGCCACCACCGGCGACGCGCAGGAGAGTGCGGCCTGGAGCTTGCCCGGCACCATCCCGTGCAGCTCGGGCAGGTCGCGCAGCACGACGAGCTGGTAGTCGGCCGCCGCGTACAGCGCCGGCATGTCCAAGGGCGAGCGTCGTTCCACGAAGCGCACGTTGTCCGCCCGCAGCTCGGCGGCGAGCCCCCGCACCCGCCGCTCCTCCGCTCCGGAGCCGACCAGGACCAGATCCATCCGGTCGCCCAGCGCGGCCGCCGCGCGCACCGCGGTTTCCAGGCCCTGCCGTACGCCGATCGTCCCCGCGTGCATCACCACGCACCGGCCGTCGCGGCGGATCAGCTGCCGGGCGGCCGCGCTGGGCTCGGTCGGCCGGAAGACCCGTTCGTCGGTCCAGTTGAGCACCACCCCCACCCGGTCCGGGTCGGCACCGCCGGAGACGACCAGGTCCCGCATGGACGGTGCGGTGACGGCGATGCCGCCGGCCTCCTGGTAGATCCGGCGCAGGGTGGCCCCGAGCCGCCCGGACCACCGGCGGCCCTCGTCCGGCTGGGACGGTTCGTCCTCCGGCCAGACGTCCTGCACGTGCAGCACGGTCGGTACCCGACCGAGCAGCCGCACCAGGGCGGCGGCGGCGAAGGTGACCGCCGGCAGCTGGAAGACGTACAGGGCGTCGACGTCACCGAGGTAGCGGCGGCCGGTCAGCGCCACGCTGCCGGCGAACGAGAGCCAGCTGGCCATCCGCGCCCTGGCCGATCCGTCGCCGCCGGTGTACCGGGGCACCCGGCGGACGGTCAGCCGCTCGCTGTGCGTCTGGTGCCGCCACCGCTGCCGCCAGCCGGGATAGACGTGGCCACCCGGGTAGTCCGGGAAACCGGTGAGCACCCGCACCTCGTGACCCCGGGCGGCCAGCTCCTCGGCGAGGCTGCCCGGGATGAACGCCGGCTCCGGCGGGAAGTGGTACGACAGGATGCCGATCTTCATGGCCGTGCTCCCCGTGCGTTATCGCCCCACCCGACCCGGCGCACCCCATACCATGCACGCATCCCCTCTGCGTCCGGCCGCGACCGCCCGAACCCTGCCGTCGCGGCGATCCGCCGCGCGACCGTGCCGACGAGAGGGGTGCCGATGGTCGACCGGGTGCTGTTCGTGTGCCACGCCAACATGTGCCGGTCCCCGATGGCCGAGTTCCTCGCCCGGCGGCTGCTCCGCGATGTCCCGGTCACCGTGGCCAGCGCGGGCATCGACGCGGTCGACGGGGCGCCCATGCACCCGTACGCCGTCGCGGTCGCGGCCGGGACCGGCGCGGATCCGGCGACGTTCCGTGCCCGGCGGTTGCGCCCGGAGCATCTGACCGGGGCCACCCTGGTGCTGGCCGCCACCCGCCGCCAGCGTTCCGTCTGCACGGCGCTGGCCCCGGCCGCGCTGCACCGGACCTTCACGCTGCGCCAGTTCGCCCGGCTGGCCGCCGCGGCCGAGGTCCCTGCCACGCGCAGCGGATCCACGCTCCGCGCGGCGGTGGCGGCGGCCGCCCGCGCCCGGGGGCGGCTGCAGCCCGCCACCCCCGACGCGGACGACCTGCGCGACCCGATCGGCGGCTCGCCCGTCGACTTCCGGCGCTGCGCTGAGGAGATCGAGCGGTCGATCCGACCCGTGTTGGCACTCATCCGGACAGCCGGGTGAGTTCCTGGGTACGGTCCGCCGGCGGCGCCCCGTGCTCGCCGCGCCGGGTGACACCCGCCCGGTCGGTGGGCACGGACGGCCCGGCCGGCGGTACGACGACCTTGTACGCCTCGTACTGGTAGGCGTCCGCCCGGGCCACCTTGGCCATGTTCAGCACACAGCCGAGCAGGCGGACCGACACCGAGTGCAGCGCCCGGGCCGCGGCGGCCACCTGGCTGCGCGAGGTCCGCCCCTGTTGGGTGACCAGCAACGCACCGTCCGATTGCACGGCCACCACCACGCCGTCGGTGACGGCGAGCAGCGGCGCCGTGTCGATGACCACGATGTCGGCCGACTCCCGCAGCGCGACCAGCAGGTCCGCCATCGCCTTCGAGCCGAGCAGCTCGCTCGGGTTGGGCGGGGTGGCACCGCTGGGGAGCACGAGCAGCGACTTGTCGCCCCACCGCTGCACCACGTCGCCCACCTGGACGTCGCCCACCAGCACGTCGGTGAGGCCCACCCCGCCGTCGACCCCGAGGTAGTCGGCGACCTTGGGCCGGCGCAGGTCGGCGTCGATGAGCAGTACGCGCCAGCCCGCCTCGGCCAACGCGATGGCGGTGTTGCACGCCATGGTGGTCTTCCCCTCGCCCTGCAGGGCGCTGGTGACCGCGATGACCCGGGCCGGCTCGTGCACGTCCACGAAGCGCAGGTTGGTGCGGAGCTTGCGGACCGCCTCGGCGCGGGGAGAGTTGGCCGCCTCGCCCACGATCAGCGGGGCCGCCTTGGCGCCGGACTCGAACGGGATCTCGCCGAGCAGTGGGCTGCCGGTCACCCGCTGGAGCGCGGCCGCGTCCCGCATCCGCACGTCGGCCACGCCCCGCAGCACGGCCAGCCCCGCGCCGAGCAGCAGGCCCAGCAGCCCGCCGATGACCAGGTTGCGCACCGGCTGCGGCGCGATCGGAGTGGAGGTCACCCGGGGGCCGCTCACCACCTCCAGCTTGACCGGCGGCGACTTGCCGTCCGGCGGCGTCTCCACCTTCTGCACCAGGTCGACGAACCTGGCGGAGAGCGCCTCGGTGGTCTTCAGCGCCCGGGTCTGGTCGGTGTCGGTGAAGGTGGCCTTCAGCAACACCGTGCCGGCCTCGGTGGAGGTGCTGATCCGGCGCTGCACCTGGTCGGCGGTGAGCCCGAGCGGGCTCTCCGCCACCACGCTCTGCGCCAGTCGGTCACTGGTCAGCAGGTCGGCGTAGGACTTCACCCGTTGCTGGAGGAAGAGGCCGCCCTGATAGGCGTCGGTGACCCCCTGGCTGGGTGTGGTGACGAAGAAGGTCACCGAGCCCTGATAGCTGGGCGGCGTCCGGACCGTGATCACGGCGGCCGCCGCCAGGGCGACCATCACGGTGATCAGGACGATCCACCAGTGGCGTCGGACCAGGCGCAGGTAGCTGAGAACGTCCATCACCCTCCCCCTCGCGACACGCCGATCAGCCGATGAAACTGCACGAAAGCCCCCTAAAACGCCCAGTAGCCGTGCCAGGATCGAAAGCGCCTATACATCACAGTAAGCGACTGGACGAATGTAAACGATTAGAAGCGCACATACGGTCTAAATCCTTCCATTCCCGGTTCGGACGCAGAGGACAACGATGGATCGCGAAGCAACCGCCGCCGAAGACGCCGCCCGGCCCCGCGACAGGGTGACCCGCCGTGCGGCCACCCTGTCTCTGTTAACGCTGGACACCGCCGCGTGGTGCGGCGGATTTCTCGGCGCGGCCTGGACCCGTTACGAGTTCGAGCTGACCGCCGTCGGCGGCGTACGGGTGCTGACCGTCGCGCTCGGCTGCGCCGCGCTGTACGTGGTGCTCACCCTGCTGCGCTTCCGGATGTACGGGCGGCACCCGATCGGCAGCGCCGGCGACGCCCGCGGGCTGGCCGGCCGGGCCGGGATCGCCGTCCTGGCCACGCTGGCCTGCCTGCTGCTGCCGCCGTGGACGGAGCGGCCGGCCCCGGCCACCACCCCGCTGCTCGGCGGCGCGGTCGCCCTGGTGCTGATGGCCGCCGGTCGCGCCGCCTGGCGGGCCCGGCAGGAACGGCACCGCCAGCCGGTCCGCACCGCCGAGCGGTGCCTCGTCTACGGCGTGGACGCGGCCAGTGAGCGCCTGGTCCGGGTGCTCCTGAGCGACTCCCAGGGCCGGTACCGGCCGGTCGGCCTGCTCGACGACGACCCCGCCAACCGGGGGCTGCGCCTGGACGGGCTGCGGGTGCTGGGCGGCCGGGAGCAGATCGCCACGGCGGTGACGACGACCCGGGCCGGCACGGTGATCTTCTCGATGAGCGGCTCGGACGCGGCGCTGCTGCGGGACGTACGCGCCCGCACGCTCCAGGCCGGCGCCGCGTTCAAGGTCCTCCCCCCGGTCCGCGAACTGCTCGACCGCCCGGTCGCCGTCACCGACGTCCGGGACATGCAGCTCACCGACCTGCTCGGGCGGGCCCAGCGGGTGGCCGAGCTGACCGTGGAACGCAGCGGCCTGGCCGGGCGCCGGGTCCTGGTCACCGGCGCCGGCGGCTCCATCGGCTCCGAGCTGTGCCGGCAGATCGCCCGCTCCGAGCCGGGCGAGCTGATGATGCTCGACCGGGACGAGTCGGCCCTGCACGCCCTGCAGATGTCCCTGCACGGGCGGGCGCTGCTGGACGGCCCGGAGCTGATCCTGGCCGACATCCGCGACGCGGAGGGCATCGCCCGGATCATCGCCGACCGGCAGCCGGACGTGGTCTTCCACGCGGCGGCCCTGAAGCACCTCACCATGCTCCAGCGGCACCCCGGGGAGGCGATCAAGACCAACGTCTGGGGCACCCTCAACGTCCTCGAGGCGTGCCGGGACGTCGCCGAGTTCGTCAACATCTCCACCGACAAGGCGGCCAACCCGACCAGCGTGCTCGGCTACTCGAAACGGATCACCGAGCGGCTCACCGCTCACTTCGCCGACCAGCTCGGCGGGGCATACCTGAGCGTCCGCTTCGGCAACGTGCTCAGCAGCCGGGGCTCGGTGCTGACCGCGTTCCAGGCGCAGATCAGGGCCGGGGTGCCGATCACCGTCACGCACCCGGACGTGACCCGCTACTTCATGACCGTGCAGGAGGCCGTGCACCTGGTGCTCCAGGCGGCCACCATCGGCCGCGGCGGGGAGGCGCTGGTGCTCGACATGGGCGAGCCGGTACGCATCGCCGACGTGGCCCGCCGGCTCGCCGCCGAGGCGGACCACCCGGTCGACATCGTCTACACCGGCCTGCGGCCGGGCGAGAAGCTGCACGAGCACCTGTTCGGCGCCGACGAGGCGGACAGCCGCCCGCTGCACCCGCTCATCTCGCACGTACGGGTGCCGGCGCTCGCCCCCGAGGAGGTGCGCGGGCTGGACCCGTACGCCGACCCGGACGAGTTGATCAAGCGGCTGGCGGCGCGCTGCGACCACGTCGGCGTGTCGCTGCCGGTGCTGCCCGGACAGCGCTGAGCCGCCGGCGGTGGGACGCTTTCCGGCCAACAGGTGAGAGAAGCGTCCCACCAGCCCGGATCGGCGGCGCGGCCCGGATAGGGTCGACACCGGTGTGCCGGGAAGTCTGGTCGGCGAGTTCCCTGCCGATCGACACACCGGAGTCGGACATCGCATGACCAATCGCACCCCGCACGCCCGCCTGCCCGAGCGCCTTCTCTCCCGCCGGTCCTGGCCGGAGGCGCGCTTCCTGGCCGACGTGCTGCGCACCGAGACGGTGGGTGGCGGTCTGCTGCTGCTCGGTGCGGTGATCGCGCTGATCTGGGCCAACTCGCCCTGGCGGTCCGCGTACGCGGAACTCGGCCGCTGGGTGCCCTGGCGCGGCGGCGCGGCGCTGCACCTGGATCTCACGGTCGCCGCGTGGGCCGCGGACGGCCTGCTGGCGATCTTCTTCTTCGTCGTGGGTCTGGAGCTCAAGCGCGAGTTCGTGGCCGGGGACCTGCGCGATCCACGGCGGGCGACCGTGCCGGTGATCGCCGCCATGGGGGGCATGCTGCTGCCCGCCCTCTGCTACGTCGGAGTGGTCCTCGCCACCGGCGGGGCGGGGCTGCGCGGCTGGGCCATCCCCACCGCCACCGACATCGCCTTCGCCCTCGCCGTGCTGGCGGTGGTCAGCTCGCACCTGCCGCAGGGGCTGCGCGCCTTCCTGCTCACCCTCGCGGTGGTCGACGACCTCTTCGCGATCATCATCATCGCCGTCTTCTACACCGCCGAATTCCACCCCGTGCCGCTGCTCGCGGCGCTGGCGCCGATCGCCGTCTTCGCGCTGCTGGTGCAGCGACGGCGGACCTGGTGGTGGGCGCTCATCCCGCTGGCCGTGCTCGCCTGGGCCCTGGTGCACTCCTCCGGGGTGCACGCCACGGTGGCCGGGGTGCTGCTCGGCTTCACCGTGCCCGTGCTGCCCTCCCGGGCCGGCGGGCCGGGGCTGGCCGAACGGCTGGAGCACAAATGGCGGCCGGTCTCGGCGGGCCTGGCGGTGCCGGTCTTCGCGTTCTTCGCGGCCGGCGTGTCACTGGTCGACGTCGACCTGGCCGCGGTGCTCACCGACCCGATCGTGCTCGGGGTGGCCGCCGGTCTGGTGCTCGGCAAGGCCATCGGCGTGTTCGGCTCGACGTTCCTGCTCGCCCGGTTCACCCGCGCCGAACTCGACGAGGAGATCACCTGGGCGGACCTGCTCGGGCTGGCGCTGCTGGCCGGCATCGGCTTCACCGTCTCGCTGCTCATCGGCGAGCTGGCCTTCGGCGCCGGCAGCCCGGAGGACGACCGGGTGAAGGTGGCCGTGCTACTCGGCTCGCTGGTCGCGGCCGTGCTGGCCTCGACCGTGCTGCTGCGCCGCAACCGGGCGTACCGGCGGATCTCGGAGCGGGAGAGTCGGGACGCCGACGGCGACGGCATCCCGGACGTCTACCAGGAGGGGGCCGCCTAGCGCCGGGAGCGCCGGAGGTCGCGCGGTCAGCGCCGCCGATCGGCCGTGCGCTCCTCCTCGGGCTCCTCCCGCTCCTCGGTCTCCTCCTCGACCGCCTCGGCGTACGGCTCCATGAGGTCGTCCGCCGGCACCGCCACCGCCTCGGCCAGGTCCTGCTCGTCGGGGCGCGCGCCGGGCGGCGGCTCGGGAGCGGTGGGGTCCCCGGCGAAGCCGTACTCGTTTGGCTCGTCGTGCCTGGCCATGCGCTGACCTCCAAGGTCGTCGAAGGTTCGCCTCTCGTCGCTCACGCTATGCGGTGGCGGCCCCCACCGCAGCGCGGCGCAGATCTTCATACCCAGGGCGGGGCTCGACGATCGCCGGCACCGCCGCCGCGACCGGTCGGTCGCGGCAGCGGTGCCGGTCGCCGGGCTCAGGTCAGCTTGTTGACCGCCTCCAGGATCAGCCACAGGCCGGAGATGGCGAACAGGACCGCGGCGCCGTACCGGATGATCTTCTCCGGCAGGTGCCGGCCGAGCAGCCGGCCGACCAGGATCGCCAGGGCGTCGGCGGCCACCATGCCGAGCGTGGAGCCGAGCCAGGTGCCGAACCAGCCGTACTTGGTGGCCAGGGTGATGGTGGCCAGCATGGTCTTGTCACCCAGCTCGGCCAGGAAGAACGCGACACCGACCGCGATCACCGCGGACTTGCTGCTCTTCTCGGCCTTCTGCTTCTCCTCTTCGGTGAGCTTGTCGCCGCGCAGCGTCCACGCGCCGAAACCGAGGAACGCCACCCCGGCGATGAGCGAGATCCAGGTGGTGGGCAGCGCCGCGTGCAGGCCGTATCCGATCCCCACCGAGGCCAGATGCACGACCGCGGTGGCGATGGTGATGCCGATGAGCACCGGCACGGGCTTGAACCGCGTGGCGAACGTCAGGGCCATGAGTTGGGACTTGTCGCCCAGCTCGGCGACGAAGATGACGCCGAAGCTGATCACCAGGGCGACGAGGAAACCGTCCATGTGAACCTTCCCGATCAAGCCGGGAGGAGGTACGGGGGCGCCCTCGACCCGGCTGCGACAGCCTGAGTCGAAGGTCTCGCCCGCCCCGGGAACCGGGGCCGCGTGGCCGGATGCGGGACGCATCAGTATGTCGACCACGACATTGGGGGCTACTCCCCTTCGCGCCGCCCAGCCTAGCCCACCCCAGTGGGCAGGGTCGCCGCGGGTGCACGGCGTGACCCGCGGCGGCCCGGCACGCTCAGTCGGCTCGGGCGAGGGTGACGCCGAACAGCCCGTCCGGGTCGGTCCAGAACGCGTGCGAAGCGAAGCCGGCGTCGGTCAGCTCCGCCGCGATCCCCTCGGGGTGGAACTTCGCCGAGACCTCCGTGCGCAGTTCCTCACCGGCGGCGAACTCGACGTCCAGGTCCAGCACGTGCACCCGGGTCGGATGTTCGGCGCGCAGCCGCATCTCGATCCACTCGTGCTCCGGGTTCCAGACCGCCACGTGGGTGAACGCCTCCGGGTCGAAGTCCGCCCCCAACTCCCGGTTGATCACGCGGAGCACGTTGCGGTTGAAGTCCGCGGTCACCCCGGCCGCGTCGTCGTACGCGGGCACGATCACCTTCGGGTCCTTGACGAGGTCGGTGCCGATCAGCAGCCAGTCCCCCGCCTCCAGGGCGGCGCGCATGGCGGTGAAGAACTCCGCCCGCTCCACCGGCAGCAGGTTGCCGATGGTGCCGCCGAGGAACACCACCAGCCGCCGGCCGCCGGTGGGCAGCCGGTCGAGCTGCCGGGTGAAGTCGCCGACGATGCCGCGTACCCGCAGTCCGGGGTACTCGGCGGCGATCTCCTCGGTGGACTCCCGCAGCGCGCTGACCGACACGTCCAGCGGCACGAACGTGCCCAGGTCGCCGTGACGGGTGAACGCGTCCAGCAGCAGCCGGGTCTTCTCCGACGAGCCGGAGCCCAGCTCGATCAGGGTCTTCGCCCCGGTCAGCTCGGCGATCTCATCGGCGTGCTCGGTCAGCACCGCCCGCTCGGCCCGGGTCGGGTAGTACTCCGGCAGCCGGGTGATCTCGCCGAAGAGTTCGCTGCCCCGGGCGTCGTAGAACCATTTCGGTGGCAGCCACTTCGGCTGCGCGGTCAGCCCGACCCGTACGTCCTCCCGCAGGCTCCGGTCCAGGTCCTGCTCCGCCAGGTAGATCTCCAGTGGCTCCGCGCCCATGAGGTGTCCCTTCCGTTGCCCGAACGAACGTCCTGCCCTACCCGTGGAAACGTTGGCTAGGCGACCACCAGGTCCCGGGTGCGCACCCCGGTAGCGGTCGCCACCACCAGCTGCCCGTCCGGCAGCGCCTGCCAGTCCGGGTCGTCGTCGAGAGGTTCCGAGGCCAACAGCACCGACTCCGCGCCGCGGCGCACCGACAAGGCGTGCCCGGCCACGCTGGCCACCGCCGTCGTACCGTCGGTGAGCAGCAGGTTCACCCGCGACCCGGGCGCGGCCGCGGTGACCGCCGCGACGGTGTCAGCCACCGCCCGCGCCGGATCGTGCCCGGCCCGCAGCCGGTGCCGGACCAGCGCCCACAGCAGCGCGGAGTCGGTCGGCGCGTCCAACGTCAGCAGGTCGCGGACCGGCAGCTCGGCGGCGAGCGGCACCACCGTGTCCGGCCAGCCCCGGATCACCCCGTTGTGGCTGAACAGCCAGCGCCCCTCGGCGAACGGCGCGGCGGCCGCCTCCTGCACCGGCATACCGACCGTGGCGGACCGGACCGCGGCCAACACCGCACCGGCGACCGTGACCGCCGCCAGCTCGGGCAGCGTGATGTCGCTCCAGAGGGGCTGCGCCCGCCGGTAGCGGACCGGGTCGCCGGCGCCCGGGTACCACCCGACGCCGAAGCCGTCCGCGTTGATCGTGCCGCCGCCGCGCATGTCACGGGGCGCCCAGGACTGCCGCAGCAGCCCGTACGGGGGGTCGTACAGCAGGCTGCGCAGGCTGACCGGCGGACCGAGGTACGCCAGGTGGCGGCACATCAGCCGGGACCGCCGCTCACGCCGGCGCCCCACTGCTGAGCAGGATGTTTCGCTCGCTCACCCACACGCCTCCTCCGGGCGGGCGTCCCGGGCACAGCGGAACCCGCTGAAGATCTGCCGCCGGATCGGGTAGTCCCAGTTGCGGAAGGTGCCCCGGCAGGCCGCCCGGTCGGTGCCGAAGGAGCCGCCGCGCAGCACCCGGTACTCGTCGCCGAAGAAGACCTCGGAGTATTCGCGGTACGGAAACGCCACGAAGCCGGGATGCCCCCGGAAGGTGGACGAGGTCCACTCCCAGACGTCCCCGATGAGCTGGTGCACGCCGAGCGGCGAGGCGCCCGCCGGGTACGCGCCCACCGGCGCCGGCCAGAGGTGCCGCTGCCCCAGGTTCGCGTGCGCGGCGGTCGGGTCGTCGTCGCCCCACGGGTAGCGGCGGGACCGGCCGGTCGCCGGGTCCCAGCGGGCCGCCTTCTCCCACTCCGCCTCGGTGGGCAGCCGCTTGCCGGCCCAGGCCGCATACGCCTCCGCCTCGTACCAGCAGACGTGCACCACCGGCTCGTCGTCGCGCACCGGCGACCAGCGGCCGAACCGGCGGTACGCCCAGCCGTCGCCGTCCCGCCGCCAGTGCATCGGCGCGCTCAGCTCCGCCTCGACGCGGTGCCGCCAGCCCGCCGCGCTCCACCAGCGCGGCTCGGCGTACCCCCCGTCGGCGATGAAGGCGCGGTACTGACCGTTGGTGACCGGTGCGGCGTCGATGACGTACGCGGGCAGGTCCACCGGGTGGGCGGGGCGCTCGTTGTCCAGCGCCCACGGGTCGGTCGACGTGCCCATGGTGAACGGACCGGCCGGCACCAGCACCTCGCCGCCGACCCGGCCGCGCGGCTCGGGCGGCGGTGGCGCGTCCAGCACCTGCGCCCCGGCGCGCAGCTGGTGGGTGGCGAGCATGGTCTCGTCGTGCTGCTGCTCGTGCTGCACGATCATCCCGAACGCGAAGCCGTCCTCGATCAGCTTCCGATCGGTGAACCGGATCCCGTCGAGCAGGTCGTACACCTTGTCCCGGACGGTGCGCACATAGGCGCGGGCCTCGGCCGGGGGCAGCAGGGGCAGCGCGGGCCGGTCCTTGCGGGGCTGCTTGAACGCGTCGTACAGGTCGTCGATGTCGCAGCGCACCGGCTCGCGGCCGCCGACGTCCCGCACCAGCCAGAGCTCCTCCTGGTTGCCGACGTGGGCCAGGTCCCAGACCAGCGGGGACATCAGGGTGGAGTGCTGCCGCATCAGGTCGTCGTCGTCCACCGCGTCGGTCAGCAGCGCGGTGCGGGTCCGGGTGCGGTCCAGCTCCGCCGCGATCCGGCTGCGTAGCTGCTCGCTGTCCGTACCCGGCCGCTCGGTCGTGGTCACCGGTGTCCCCTCTCCGCGGCGGCGCGGCGCCGCACGATTCCTCGGCTCGTCTCCTCGTGGATCCCGGCCGGCAGATCCAGCCGGGGCAGGGCCGCCAGGGCCAGGTCGAACAGGGCCACCGCGGCGGCGGCCAGCGGGCGGTCGGCGAGCCCGTGCCGGGCCGCGGCCTGCCAGCGGTCGGCGACCGGGGCCGCCACGACCAGCGCGTCCCGGGTGGTCGTCGGCTCGGCGAACAGCGCGGCCAGCACCGCCAGCGGCACCGTCCACTCCCGCCGGGGCTGGGCGTCCAGGTAGCGGACCTCCAGGTAGCCGCGCGGGCGCACCGGCGGGAAGAGCGTGCTGATGTGGTACGCCAGGTCGTCGGTGGTCGGCGGGCGGGGCAACGCCCCGGCCAGCCAGTCGGCGAAGGTGACGTCAGTCGGCGGCGTCCAGTCTGGACCGTCGCCGCGTACGCACAGCAGCGGCGCGGCGAGCGCGTACTCGGTCCAGGCGGTGACCGGATCGCGGTCGGGCTGGGCGGGTGACCAGACCGGCCGGGTCCGCGCCGCGTCGATGGCCAGCCAGGCGGCCATCCGAGCCGACGCCCATCCGGTACGCCGGCCGGCGTACCGGTCGGCGGTGGCGAACGCGGCCAGCAGCGGCGGCCCGACGGCGTGGGCGGCGGCCCACCGTTCGGCCAGTTGCTCCGGCTCGCCCGCGTCCAGGCAGACCTGCAGGCCGGCGGTGCTGTACATCATGACCTGACCGGCCGGACCGTGCCGGTCGAAGACGCAGCGCATGGCCTGGTAGCGGGGGGTCTCCACGACGGAGCACGGGGCCCGCCAGGGATCCAGGCCGGCGCGGCCCAGGGCAAGGCCAGCGGCGTCCAGTGCGGCGGTCAGCTCGGCGACGTCGGCCTCGGTGGCCAGGATCAGCGCGGCGATCGACGGTCGCGGCGCGGAGGAGATTTCCACCTGCCCGCCCGGCTCCACGGTCACGGTGCCGCCGTGCCGAAGCCTCTCCGCGGGGCTGGTGGGGTCGAGGGGGACGGGGCAGTGCGGCCCCAGCGCCCGGCGCAGGCGCTCGCGGTCGACCGGGCGGGCCGGGTCCGCGGCGTCGTGCACCGTCCATTCCAGTTCGACGCCGGTGAGCGTGGGTGGCCCGGTCTTGAAGCAGATCCTGGCGATGTGCCGGGCGGCGGCGGCCACGTCCGGCAGGACGGTCGTCCGGTCCAGCTCCGGTGACATCACCAAGAGAAGACTCCTCTCCCCGTGCGGGGTGGGCGACCACGGTGTCGACGGACGCCCGCACCGTCACCGGCGGGGGCGTCCGCGGTCCCACCCATCTTCTGTCTAGCAGACGGATCCCGCCTGCCGAGGGAGATGAATTTTTGTCCGAGTTCCGGTCCCAGCCGGCGTCAACGGCGATCGTTCGCCGGCGCCCGCGCCCGGTTCAGCGGTCCGCGTTTGCCGCGCCCGCCAGGCCGTTGCCCGATTTGCCGGTGTCTGCTCGGCCGGTGCTCGACTTGTCGGAAGCCGGAGCCTTGTCGGAAGCGGGAGCCTTCTCGGATGCCGGAGTCGGCGTCGTCGCGCGAGCGGCCCCGGGCGACGTGGTGGGAGCAGCAGGCGACGTGGCGGGGGCAGCAGGGGACGACTTCGGGGCCCGGTCCGGGACCAGCCGGAGGCAGTAGTCCTCCACCCGGTCCGCCCCGCCCGCCGCGGTGACCAGGTCGGCGAAGCCCGGCGCCTCCAGCGCCCTGGCCCGCTGCCTGGGCGACTTGGCCAGGTAGGCCCGGCAGTGGCCGGCGAGCTCTCCGGCGCCGGCCGGCTGGCCGGGCCCGCCGGTCGGGGTCGGGCCGGTGCCGGTGGTCGAGGCCGCGCCGGGCGTTCCGGTGGCGGTCGGGTCGTCGCCGGACCCCGTCGGCGACGCCGCGCTCTCCCCGCCGGTGCTACCCGGCGTGCTCCGGGCCGGCGGCACCGGCTCGTCGGGCCGGTCGAGGCTCACCGCGGCGAACGCGACCCCGGCGGTGGCGGTGGCGGCGAGCCCGGCCAGCCAGGCCGCCGCGCCGACGCGGAGCCGTCCCCGTCGACGCGCCACGCGGGCCGTAGCCGGTACGGGTGCCGCGCGGGCCGCCCGGAACGCGGCGAGCGCCTGCTCTTCTCCGGACAGCTCGCCCGGCTCGGCCGGCGCCGCCGCCGCGGCGAGCAGGTGGGCCAGCGGATCGGTCTCGGCCGCCGGGGGCTGACCGCCACCGGCCGCGTCGAGCAGACCTTCGGACTCCGCCCGGTGGGCGGGTCCGACGGACCGGCGAAACCTCATCCAGATTCCCCTCACGTCAGCCGTCCGCCGGCTCGGCCTTGGGTGCGTTCGGCGCCGGCCGCCCCCGACCGGTACGGGGGCGGGGCGGGGTGGCCTGCTCGGCCCGGCCCGACGACTGGCGCACGTCGGAGCGTTCCAGGAGCGCGGCGAGGCGGCGCAGCCCCCGGTGCGCGGCGGTACGGACCGCGCCCGCCCGCCGACCCAGCACCCGCCCGGCGGTCTCCGCGTCGAGCCCGATCACGGCGCGCAGCAGCACCGCCTCCGCCTCCCGCTGTGGCAGCGTGGCGATCAGCGCGAGCGCACTCTCGGTACCGATGGTCTCGCCGGCCCGCTCGGCGGTGTCGGCGTCCCCGGCCAGCTCGCTGAGCGCCTGCACCGGCACCGGCAGGGACGGCCGCCGACGCTGCCGGCGCAGGTGGTCCATGGCCCGGTTGCGGGCGATGGTGACCGTCCACGCGCGAAACTCCCCGCCGGCGAAGCCGGGCAGGTCACGCGAGATCTGCAGCCAGGCCTCGGAGGCGACGTCCTCGGCGTCCGCGCCGACCAGGGCGGTGAGGTAGCGCAGCAGGCCGGGTTGCAGGCTGCGGTAGAGGAAGCGGAAGGCCTCCTCGTCGCCCGCCTGGGCCGCGGCAACCGCCTCGCTCAGCTCACCGGTCATGGATTCGCCGTTTCCGTTCTCCGGGCCGGCGCGTGCCGGTGCCGGCGTACCCGGCGCCCGTCCCGGTCCGGTGACCGGAGCTGCACCCGAACCATCAACCCCCCGCTGACCTGTATCGGCGCCCGCGCGGAAGCGTGCGGGCGCGCGCATGGACACACGTGCCGCGAAGTACGGCCGTCGGCGGACATACCGTACCGGCGGCGTGGGCCAGCCCAGAGCCGGGCTAACGCTAGGAGCCGATGCCCGGGTGGACAAGCCGCCATCCGGGGGCGAAAGAGTGAGAATTCTCAACCGCCGGTCGCGGCGGGTCGAGGTAACGAAAAGCACGCCTGGGACGCTGCACGTGGTCGCTGGGCCGGAGCCGGGCCGGTCAACGCGGACAAACCAATCGTCGAGCGGCTTTTCCTGACCGATCGTACCCGAGCCGTCACGATCGACCGATCGGCGCAAGCGCCCGCTGGCTGTTCGGCGGAGGGCGGTCGGACCGGCCGCCGGCCGTGACGGGAGAGATCGCGGGAAATACTTCGGGGCGGCACTGGGTACGGTATGGGGGTGTTGTCTTCGGGGGTCGTACTCAGCGGCCGGTACCGCCTGGATGACCGTGTCGCCACCGGCGGCATGGGTGACGTCTGGCGCGCCATCGACCTGGTGCTGGGTCGTCAGGTCGCGGTGAAGGTCCTGCTTCCCGCGCTGGTCTCCGACCCCGATTTCATCGCCCGCTTCCGCGCCGAGGCGCGGATCATGGCGTCCCTGCGCCACCCCGGCGTCGTCCAGGTCTTCGACTGCGGCGAGGACGAGCTGCCCGACGGCGGCCAGGCCGACTACCTGGTCATGGAGTTCGTCGAGGGCGAGCCGCTCTCCCGGCGGATCCAGGAGGCCGGCCATCTCGAGGTCGCCGAGACGATGTCCATCGTGGCGCAGGTGGCGCAGGCCCTGCAGGCGGCGCACGCCCGAGGCATCGTCCACCGGGACGTGAAGCCGAGCAACCTGCTGGTGCAGCAGGACGGCACCGTGGTGCTGGTCGACTTCGGGGTAGCCCGGTCGACCAACGTCACCAGCATCACCAGCACCAACGCGGTGCCCGGCACCGCGCTCTACATGGCGCCCGAGCAGGCGGCCGGCCGACCGGTCTCCGGCGCCACCGACATCTACGCGCTGGGGGCGGTGGCCTACTGCTGCCTCACCGGCAGCCCGCCGTTCACCGGCGACAACCCGCTCCAGGTGGCCGTCCGGCACCTGGACGACGAGCCGCCGGAGCTGCCGGCAGACATCCCGCAGCCGGTCCGGGACCTGGTCGCGCGCGCTCTCGCCAAGGACCCGGCAGACCGCTACCCGGACGGCGCGGCCATGGCCGCGGCCGCCCGGGCGGCCATGGCCGGGGCGCCGACCGCGATGGTGCCGGTGGCGCTGCGCGGGGCGGTCGGCCCCGCCACCCGGGACGACCCGACGCTCGCGGCACCGCTGGCCATGGTGGCCCCCGCCGGCCGGCGGGGCCGGCGCGGCACCCTGGTCGGCGCGCTGGCCGCGGTGCTGGTCGCACTGACCGCCCTGGGCGCGGCACTCGGTGCGGCGAGGGACCCGCGCGATCCGGCGACCACGATCGAGACCACGCCGACCGCCGTCACGCACAGCGACGACGCGGAATCGACAGCGGCGACCGACACGCCCGCGGACCAGGGCGGGCGGACCCGCCGTCCGTCCCGGCCGGACACCAGGCGCTCGGTGACGGCGACCCCCACCCCGACCCCGAGCGGGTCCGTCGAGGCGTCCCCGTCGGAGGTGCCGTCGACGCCCCCGACCCCGCCGTCGACGCCACCGAGCACCACCCCACCGACGGACAACTCGACGCCACCGACCGAGCCCACGACCACCACACCGCCCGAGGGCGGCCAGCCGCCCGCGGCGGGCAACTGACCCGCCGGACGGCGACGAACGCACGGCCGAGCCGGTCCCGCAGCAGATGCGGGACCGGCTCGTGCTGTCCGGCGGGGTCGGTCACTCCGCGCCCAGCGCCTCCACCACCGGCCGGGACAGCGCGCGCCGGGCCGGGAGGACGGAGGCGGCCAGTGCGGCCAGCACCGCCACGCCGAGGATCAGGGCGATCCGCGCCGGCGGCAGCACCAGGATGAAGGTGCCGCCCACCCGGGCCACCACGGACATCGCGCCGGCGGCGACCGCGATGCCGAGGGCGACGCCGAGCACCGCGCCGACCAGCGCGATGAGCACCGCCTCGACGGCCAGCGCGGCCCGCATGCCGCCCCGGGTCAGCCCCACCGCCCGCAGCACCGCGTTCTCCCGGGTGCGTTCCACCACCGACAGGCTCAGCGTGTTGGCCACCCCGACCAGGGCGATGACCACCGCCAGGCCAAGCAACGCGGTGACGAAGCCCAGCACCATGTCCACCGTGCCGGTGAGCATCTTCTTGTACGCCGCCTGGTCCATCAGGTTGACCGTCGGGTAGTCGGCCAGCACCTGCGTGATCGCCGCCTTCGCGGTCGCCGTGGCGACCCCTGGCGCCGGGTCCACCTCGGCGAGGTAGCCGCGCTGCGCCGGGAAGAGCCGGGTGAAGTCCGCGTCCAGCACGTCGACCACGTACCCGGCGGGGACCGGGCTGCCGGCCAGCGGCGCGTCGTCGGCGCGCACCACCGCGGCGATCCGGAACTGCCGGCCGGCGAGAGTGACGGTCTGCCCGACGGTCCAGCCGCGCGCCGCGGCCAGCTCCCGGTGCACCAGCACCGCACCGGGCCCGAGCCCGCCCGCGTCCCCGGCGTCGACGCCAGTCAGCGTCCGGCGCACCAACGCCGGGTGCGCCGCGCGCAGCTGCACCCCGTCGGCCACCCGGCTGCGCTGCTCGTGCACCACGCCCAGCTCGGGGCGGGCGGCCAGCGCGCCGGCCAGCGGGGCCGGCAGGTCGCCACCGATGCCAGTCACCACGAAGTCCACCCCGACCTCGGCGTCGACCCCCTCCTCGATGCCCCGCTTGGCGCTGGCCGCGCCGACCACGAAGGCGGTGACGAGACCGATCCCGATCACCAGCGCGGTGGCGGTGGCGGCGATCCGGCGCGGATTGCGTACGGCGTTGGCGACGGCCAACCCGGCGGTCGCGCCGAGCAGCGGGCGCACCGGCCGGCCGAGCAGGCGGACCAGCGCCGGCACCAGCACCGGCCCGAACAGCACGATCCCGAAGAAGGCCAGCACCCCGCCGAGCGCGACCAGCGCCACCTGGCCGGTCGCGCCGGCGCCGAGCAGGGCGGCCACACCGGCGGCGAGCGCCAGCGCACCGGCCGCGAGCCGGATCCGGCCCGCCCGCCGGGCCGGCTGCACCGCCGCGTCGGTCAGCGCCGCCACCGGGGCGATCCGGGTGCCCTGCCAGCTCGGCACGGCGGCGGCACCGACCGTCATCAGGGTGCCGAGGAGGAGACAGAGCAGCACCGTCGCGGGGCGCATGGTGAGCGGGCCGCCCGCCGGCGCACCCTGGGCGGACGTCAGGGCCCCCAGCCCGACGGCCAGACCCGCCCCGGCCAGCACCCCGGCGGCCGACGCGACCAACCCGGTCACCGCCGCCTCCAGCAGGGTGGCCCGGAACACCTGGCCACGGGTGGCCCCGACCAGCCGGAGCAGCGCGGTACGCCGGGTGCGCTGGGCCAGCACGATGGCGAAGGTGTTGGCGATGACGAAGCCGGAGACCACCACGGCCACCGCGGCGAAGGTGAGCAGGAAGGCGCTGAACTGCCGCAGGTTCCGGACGCCGTCCTCCACGGCCTCGTCGAGGATCCGCTGCCGGTCCTTGACCACCACGCCGGGCCCGACCGCCGCCCGGACCCGCTCGACGAGCGCGGCGCGGTCCACCCCGGGCCGGGCGGCGACGACGATCCGGTCGTACCCGCGTTGGCCGCTCACCGTGAGGGCGTCGGCGCCGGCCAGCCCGATGTAGGGCCCGCCGACGTCCCGCGAGGTGCCGTCCACGTCGACGGTGCCCACCAGGGTGTACGGCCGGGCCGCCCCGGTGGCGCCGCCGACGCGGACCGGGGAGCCGAGCCGGAAGCCCTGCTCGGCGACGGTGGGCGCGTCGAGGACCAGCTCGCCCGGGCGCTGCGGCAGCCGGCCGGCCACCACGTCGTACGACTGCACGGCCGGGTCGGTGGGGACAGCGGCGAGGACGGCGTAGCCGAGCACCGGCCGGCCGTCGGCGCCGACGACCCCGCCCGAGCCGAGCAGCTCACCCCCGGCGGCGGCCACCCCGTCGACGGCCCGGACCCGGTCCACCAGGGCGGGCGGCAGGGGCTTGTCGTCCGGGCCGTACACGCCGAGGTCGGTGTGCCGGTCGAAGGTGCCGGCGCGGGCGTACGCCCCGGCGCGGATGCCGTCGGTGAAGATCAGGGTGCCGGCGACGAAGGCGACGCCGAGGACGATCGCCAGCGAGGAGAGCAGCAGGCGCAGCCAGTCGGCGCGAACCTGGCGCAGGGTGAGGCGCAGCATCCCGGTCACCGCCCCGCCCGCACGCCGGCAGCGGCCGGGTCGAGGCGGGTGAGCGCCTCGCGTACCTGGCCGACGGTGGGCCGGACCAGTTCGTCGACCACCCGGCCGTCGGCGAGGAAGACGACCCGGTCGGCGTAGCCGGCGGCCACCGGGTCGTGGGTCACCATGACCACGGTCTGGCCGAGGGTGTCGACCGCCTCGCGCAGCAGGCGCAGCACCTCCGCGCCGGAGCGGGAGTCGAGGTTGCCGGTGGGCTCGTCGGCGAAGAGCACCCACGGCCGGGTGATCAGCGCGCGGGCCACCGCCACCCGCTGCTGCTGGCCGCCGGAGAGCTCGGCCGGCCGGTGCCCGAGACGGTCGGTCAGGCCGACCGCGGCCACCACCTGCCGCAGCCAGGCCGCATCGGGCCGGCGGCCGGCGATGGCCAGCGGCAGCACGATGTTCTCCTCGGCGGTGAGGGTCTGCAGCAGGTTGAACTTCTGGAAGACGAAACCGATCCGCTCCCGGCGTAGCAGGGTCAGCCGGCGGTCGTCGAGCCGGGCCAGGTCGGCGTCACCGATCCGGACCGTCCCGGCGGAGGGCCGGTCGAGGCCGGCGAGGCAGTGCATGAGGGTGGACTTGCCGGAGCCGGAGGGGCCCATGACGGCGGTGAACTGGCCGGCGGCGAGGTCGAGGTCGACGCCGTCGAGGGCGACGACGCGGGACTGCGCGGAGCCGTACTCCTTGCGCAACGCTCGGGCGGTGACGGCGACGCCGGTGGTCGCGGGTGCGACGGACACGTGTTGCTCCCCGTGTGGAGACGTTCATCTGGCGTCTCCGACGCTATGCGCGACACCGTCTGGTTGATCTCCACCTGGGCGCTCGATCCTGGTACGCCGGTGGTCGCCCCGGACCGGGTGGACCCGTACGACCCAGGTCGTACGCCGGCTCAGCCGCCCGGCGTGACCAGCCCGCTCTCGTACGCCAGCACCACCGCCTGCACCCGGTCGCGGAGCTGGAGCTTCGCCAGGATCCGGCCGACGTGCGTCTTGACCGTCGCCTCCGCGACGTGCACCCGGGCGGCGATCTCGGCGTTGGACAGCCCCTGCGCCACCAGCAGCAGGATCTCCCGCTCCCGCTCGGTGAGCTGGGCGAGCCGCGGGTCCTCGGTGGGGGCGGGGCCGAGTTGGCCGGCGAACCGGTCGAGCAGCCGCCGGGTGATCGACGGGGCGACCACCGAGTCGCCTTCCGCGACCACCCGGATCGCGGCCAGCAAATCCTCCGGCGGCACGTTCTTCAGCAGGAACCCGCTGGCCCCCGCCTGGAGCGCGGCGAACGCGTCGGCCTCGGTGTCGAAGGTGGTGAGCACCAGCACCCGCGGCCGCCCGGCGGGCGGCCGGGCACAGATCCGCCGGGTCGCCTCCACCCCGTCCATGGTCGGCATCCGCAGGTCCATGACGACCACGTCGGCCTCGACCCGGTCCAGCACGCGCAGCGCGTCCGCGCCGTCGATCGCCTCGCCGACCACCGCCAGGTCGGGCTGGGAGTCCAGCACCATCCGGAACCCGGCGCGCACCAGCGCCTGGTCGTCGACGATCACCACCCGGACAGTCATGCCGCCACCTCGGTTCGCGACTGCGGGGCTCGCAAGATCGGCTCGCTCCTCGCGCTCACACCGCCACCTCTCTTTCGGTAACCGGCGCCGACGGTAGCGGCAGCCGCGCCTCGACCCGCCAGCCCCCGGCCAGCGCGGGACCGGCGGCGAGGCTGCCGTCGTACACCCCGACCCGCTCGCGCATGCCGACCAGGCCGTGCCCGCCGGACGGCGCCGGCCGGACCACCGGCCGGCCGTGCCCGTCGTCGACGGCCCGGACCACGACGGCGTCCGCGGACCAGTCCAGGCTCAGCGCCACGGACGCGCCCACCCCGGCGTGCTTGAGCGCGTTGGTCAGCGATTCCTGCACCACCCGGTAGACGGTCAGTTCCAGGCCCGGCGCCAGGGGCACCGCCGCGCCTGTGGTGGTGCAGGTCACCCGCAGGCCGGCGGCGCGGAAGCGGTCCAGCAGGTGGGGCAGTTCGACCAGCGCCGGCCGGCGGTGGACCGGCTCGGCGGACAGCTCGCCGCCGGGCTCGGCCGCCGTGTCCGGCGCGGCCGCCGGCTCCGGCCGGCTCGGCTCCCGCAGTACGCCCACCAGCCGGCGCATCTCCTCCAGCGCCTGCCGGCCGGTGTCCGCCACGACCTTGGCGGCCTCCCGGGCGGTGGCCGGGTCACGGTCGATGGTGAACCGCACCCCGTCCGCCTGCACGATCATGACCGCCATGCTGTGTGCCACCACGTCGTGCAGCTCCCGGGCGATCCGGGTGCGCTCCTCAGCCACCGCCGCCCGGGCCTCGGCCTCCCGCTCCCGTTCCAGGGTGGTGGCCCGTTCCTCCAGGCTCAGCACGTAGAGCCGGCGGGTCCGCACGTTCAGCC
The DNA here is from genome assembly GCF_054963695.1 of Micromonospora sp. RTBAU3-60. Lineage (NCBI taxonomy): Bacteria > Bacillati > Actinomycetota > Actinomycetes > Micromonosporales > Micromonosporaceae > Micromonospora > Micromonospora sp. RTBAU3-60. The sequence goes on from NZ_JBUEGB010000001.1 coordinate 481,666, forward strand.
CCATCAGCCACACCGCGCCGGTGATCAGCCCGAAGTAGATCGCGCTGGCCCACCACGCGGCCGGCCCGCGCACCTGCAGCGCGGCCAGCACCACGCCGACCGCGGCGACCGCCCCGGCGAGCACCCCGTCGCGGAGCCGGTCGGCGTACTTGACCACGCTGTAGAGGGCGATCAGCACGGCGACGTCGTACCCCAACGGCCCCCAGCCCACGATCACCTGGGTGAGCGCGAGCGCGGCCACCACCGCGGCCACCGCCGTCGGATGGGTACGCCGGAACAGCAGGACCAGGGCCATCACGATCCCGACGCAGGTGGCCTTCCAGCCGCCCGGCTGGGCGACCACCCCGGCGACGGCGAAGAGCGCCACCAGCCCGGCCACGGCGACGTCGAAGGCGACGCTGCGTAGCGGGCGCCCGAAGATGATGCGGTCCACGGTCACCCAGCGTACGTGGCGGGTCGACGGTCGACGCCCAGCGCTACCGCCGGGGTTTCCGCGCCCGCCGCCCGCCATGATCCGGAGCTGCCGCGGCCGCGGCGTGCTCGGAGGTAACACTGATGACTGCCTACAGACCTGATGACGAAGACGAATCAGCGGCCCGCGAGGCGCGATCCGTTCACGTCATCAAGTTCGTAGCCACGTCATGAGGACTTGTCTGCCACAAGACGCCGTGCCCGGGTGACCCGCCGGTGCCGGGCGGCGGCTGACATCACCAACGACTCAGCTCGAGAGGACGTGCGAGGCAGACCGGTGCTGCGCCGGACACCGGGCCGCAGCCGGCTGCGAAGCCCGGCGCGGGGTCCCGTCAGGGGGCGACGAGGTCGTGCAGGCGGGCGATCTCGGCGGACTGTTCGGTGGCGACGGCGTTGGCGAACTCCTGCATGGTCTGGTCCGCGCCGACCCTGAGCAGGTCGGTGGCCATCGCCACGGCGCCCTGGTGATGCTCGGTCATCATGCGGACGAAGCGGCGGTCGAACTCGGCGCCCCGGGCGGCGGCGAGCTGCCGCATGGCCTCGGGGGGCTGCATGCCGCGCATCGTGCCGTGGTCGTGCCCGGAGACCTCGGCCGGCAGGCCGCGCGCGCCGAGCCAGCCGCGCAGCACGCCGATCTCCGGCCCCTGCGCGGCGCGGATCCGCTCGGCGACGGCGCGTACCCGGGGATCGGCGGCCCGGTCCGGCGCGAGGGCGGCCATCTCCACCGCCTGCTGGTGGTGCGGGATCATCATCCGGACGAACCAGACATCGAGGCTGTTGTAGCGGGCCGATTCGGCGTTGCGCACCTCCTGCCCCGGGCGGGTGGTCGCCGACTCCCCCGGCCGGCCGGGCACGATGACCGGCGGTGCGTCCACGGTGGACGACGCGTTCGGGGCGGGCGCCCGCGCGACCGCCGCTCCACCGTCGCCCGCCCGAGACAGGGCCAGCCCGAGCGCGACCAGGAGTACGGCGCCGCCTGTGACGGCGGCCCAGATGCGTGCCTGCCGGCCGGTCATACGCCGCTCCCTCCGTTCGAGGTGGCAGCGATCCTATCCATAGACGAACGGCGTTTGATGTGACCCACATCACATAGATCTACGTCACCGCCCGGTAAGGTGTCGACATCATCATCCCCCTTTCGAAGGGTGTTGCCGATGATCAGGTCCCGCACGTCCCCCACCCGCCGACTCCGGATCGTCAGCCTGGCCGCCGCCGGACTGCTCGTCGCCGGGGTGGCCACCGCCCCCGCCAGCAGCGCCCAGGAGACCCCCCGGCTCAGCGTCGAGCCGGCCACGGTCAACGGGGCCGGTCTCGGGGTGGACGAAATCTCCAGCAGCCCCAACCTCCGTCAGATCGCCAACCTGCCGAAGCAGGCGCCGTTCGACACGAGCGCGGCCTTCGGCTCCGACCTGGCATTCCAGGGCCGGTACGCCTTCGTCGGCAACTACGACGGCGTCGTCATCTATGACATCGGCCAGCCCAGCGCACCGAAGATCGTGTCGCAGGTGCTCTGCCCCGGCTCGCAGAACGACGTCTCCGTCTACGGCAACCTGCTCTTCCTCTCCACCGACTCGCCGCGCAGCGACGACTCCTGCGCCAGCACCGGCGTCGACCGGTCCGAGACCAAGTGGGAGGGCATCAAGGTCTTCGACATCACCGACAAGGCCAACCCGCGCTACATCAAGTCGGTGCAGACGGCCTGCGGCTCGCACACCCACACCCTGGTGCCGGCCAAGGACAGCAAGTCGGTCTACCTGTACGTCTCCTCGTACGGGCCGTCGGACACGTACGTGGGCTGCCCGCCGCCGCACGACTCCATCTCTATTGTGAAGGTGCCGCTGCGGTCGCCGACCGACGCGGCCGTGGTGGCCACCCCGAACCTCTTCCCCGACGGCGGATACCCGGGCATCCCGCAGCAGAAGACGGCGACCAGCGGCTGCCACGACATCACCGTGTACCCGGCGAAGGACCTGGCCGCCGGCGCCTGCATGGGCGACGGCATCCTGATGGACATCGCCAACCGGGAGGCGCCCCGGGTGATCAACCGGGTGCGGGACACGGAGAATTTCGCCTTCTGGCACTCGGCGACCTTCAACAACGCCGGGACCAAGGTGGTCTTCACCGACGAGCTGGGCGGAGGCGGCGCGGCGACCTGCAACCCGGCCACCGGGCCGAACCGCGGCGCGGACGCCATCTACGACGTCACCGGCCGCGGCGACGCCCGCAAGCTGGTCTTCCGCAGCTACTTCAAGATCCCGCGGACCAACGCCGACACTGAGAACTGTGTCGCGCACAACGGTTCGCTGATCCCGGTGCCCGGCCGCGACATCATGGTCCAGGCCTGGTACCAGGGCGGTGTCTCGGTCTGGGAGTTCACCGACTCCCGCCACCCGAAGGAGATCGGCTTCTGGGAGCGCGGGCCGTTCTCCGACACCCAGCTCCGCACGGGCGGCTCCTGGTCCGCGTACTGGTACAACGGCCACATCTACTCCAGTGACATCCAGAAGGGACTGGACGTGCTGGAGGTGAACGACCCGCGGGTCTGGAGCGCCAAACTGGTCCGGGTGGACGAGCTGAACGTGCAGACCCAGGCGGGCTACCTGGGTAACTGACGCACCGGCCGGGCCCGGCCCCACGGCGTGGGGTCGGGCCCGGCCATCAGCTCATCGGCAGCCGGTAGCTACGCTCGCCGCCGCCCGCGGCGGTGACCAGCCGTACCTCGCCCGTCTTCAGGCCGTACACCACGGACCAGCGGGTGTGTGCCTGCCGTACCGAGTCGAGCAGCCGCAGGGCGGTCGGGGCGTCCACGGTGCCGCCCGCCTTGTCCAGCGCCTCGGCCAGCACCCCGTACCGGTGGTCCCGGCGCAGGTCGCGGTCGGCCACCCCGACGGCCGGCACGTTGGTCAGCGCCTGCCACGCGCCCCGGCCCTTCTCGGCCCGCATCGTGCCGTCGACGAACTCGACCACGGCGGACGCGCCGGTCGCGTCGGCGAGCAGGTAGTGCAGCGGCGGGCCGCCGTCGAAGTCCAAGTTGTAGCGGCCGAACACGGCGATCGCCTCGTCCACGGTGGCGGCCTCGTCCAACACCAGCCGCAGGATGCGTACGGAGCCCACCGTCGGCCGCCCCGGCACCGGGCGCGCGGTCGCGCCGTCGTCGGCGGCCAGCCCCACAGCCAGGCCGCGCTCGTTCATCCCGTCGAAGGGCAGCAGCGGCGCGTTGAGCAGCCGGCGGTCCCCGGCCGGGTCGGCACCGACCCCGAGATACGAGATGTCCACCATGGAGATCGAGGCGTACCCGTCCGGCGGGTCGGTCCGCAGCACCAGCCCCGGGTTCGGGTCCCAGTCGAAGTTGCGGGCGAACAGCGGCCGGGTCCGGTCGCCGAGCGCGGCGAACAGCGAGCAGCCGAACGGGCTCGCCTCCGGGGTGCCGGAGACGCCGACCGTCGGGTCGTAGTCCCCGACGTAGGTCATCTCGTACAGCGGCAGGTCGTCGACCCGGCGCAGGCTGGCCAGGGTCCGCTCGACCTGGCCGGCGTCCTGTCGGGACGCGGTCGGGGTGCCGGCCGGGGACGAGCTCGGGGTCCGTTGGCCGGCGGCGCAGCCGGTGCCGGCGAGCAGCAGGGCGAGACCGGTGGCGAGCAGCGTCCTCCGCATGCCCGCGACGCTAGAGGCGGCAGCGACGGTTGTCCATCGGGTCAGGTGGCGGGGATGCGGGCCAGTTGCGCGTCGATCGCCTCGGGCGTGAGGGCGGGGCGGCCGCCGGGGTGGCCCACCGTCGCGCCGGCCGCGGCCACCGCGTAGCGCGCGACCTGCTCGTACGGCTCGCCACCGAGCAGGCCGACGGTGAGCGCCGCGACGAAGGCGTCTCCCGCGCCGGTGGTGTCCACCGTGGGCGTGTCGCTGATCGGCACGAAGACTTCCCCATCCGGCCAGGCGAAGGCGTTCCCCTCCCCCGCCACCTCGACCGCGACCAGCGACGGCCCCCGGGCGAGCAGCTCCCGGCCGGCCCGCAGCCCGGACTCGGCGTCCTTCGGCGGGTCGCCCACGATCAGCCCGGCCTCCCGCGCGTCGGCGCGCAGCACGTCGGCCAGGGCGAGCAGCTCCGTCCCGCCCGCCGGGTCGTCCGGCGCGCCGTCCAGCACCACCAGCCGGTCGGCGGCACGGGCGCACCGGGCCGCCGCGAGCGCCGCCGGCAACGGCTGCTGAAGCTGCACCAGCACGGCGCGGGCCGCCGCCAGCACCTCCGCCGCGCCGGTCACGTCGGCCTCGGTCAGCAGGGTCGCCTCGGGGATGTCCTCCAGGTAGCGCCAGTGGGCTCCGGCGTCCACCACGTCGACGATCAGCGCGCTGGGCGTGTCCGCCCGGCGCAGCACCGGGGCGACGTCGATACCGTCGCTGCGGGCCTGGCCCAGCAGCCGGTCGCCGACCTCGTCCTCGCCGACCACCCCGAGCAGCCCGGGGCGGGCGCCGAGTTGGGCGAGCGAGACGGCCTGGTTCGCCCCCTTGCCCCCGAGCAGCTCCCGCCGGCGGCGCACCGGGGTCGTCCCGGACGGGCCTGGGACCTCGTCCACCACCAGGACGAGGTCCCGGCACACCTGCCCCACCACCAGCGCGTCCAGTCCGGCCATGCCCGGCTGTTACCCGGGCCGCCGCCGGTCACGCCCCCGCCCGCCCGGCTCCCTGCCGCCCCGACCGGCTACGGGCGCGCGACGACGAACATGAAGCAGCCGTACACCACGTTGCGGCTGTGCAGGCGGTCCACCGCGGGGTCGGCGAGCAGTTCGGCGATGACCCGTTCCGGGTCGCCGCCGTCGTGGTGCCGGCCGCCCACGATCCGGCCCCGGCGGTCGTACGCCCGAAGGACCTGGGGCCGCCCCCGCCAGTCGGCCGGGTACCCGGTCCCGTGGTCCGGACCGGGGCAGTCCGCGTCGTGGCCGAAGATCGGCCCCACCTCGCGGTACGGGCCGGCGGGCAGCGGCGGGGCGTACCCGAACAGCAGCAGCGGCTCGCCCGTCGTGGCGTCGCGCAGGCAGCAGCGCAGCGGTTCGCCGCCCTCGGCGGTGCGTCGCTCCGGCGGCTGGCCGGACGCGTCCCGGCCGGTGCGCCGCACCTCGGCCAGCGCCTCCCCCGGCATCGGCTCAATCAGGTACCGGATACCCGTCGTCATACGCCCAGCCTGGCCCGGCCCGCCGGTGGTTGCTGGCGGCGATCGGACCTGGCGTTCCCGCCACCCGCCGCGCGACGGCGGGCCGGTTCACCGCACGTGCCGCTCACGCCCCCATCTCGGCCTCGTACGCTTGGCGGAGCCGGAGCCGGGCGGTGGGCGCGAGGCACACGTGCCAGGCCTGGCCCTCGTCGACCACGTTGATCTCGCCGGCCTCCTGCCGGGCCAGCAGCAGGTCCGCCAGCGCGTCCCGGACGCCGAATCGGGCGAACCAGGCCAGCTCCACGTCGGCCGCCCAGCCAAGGCAGTGCCCGCTGGGCACCATGGCGGCGTATCCGAGGCGGCGCAGCCGGTACTGGTGCTCGGCGCTGCGGGCGAGGCTGGTGACCCAGAGCGGCGGCGTGGCCGGCGGGCTGGCCGCGGCGAACTCCCGGGCGATGTCGTTGAGCAGGGCGATCACCTCGCGGCGGGCCCGGCGGAACCGCAGCCCCGCGGTGTGCGGGGTGGCGTCGGGCAGCAGCCGCCGCCGTGCCGCCCGCAGCCCGCGGCCGAGAAGGGTCGCCGGCTGCTCCTGGTAGCGGAAGGCGAGCAGCCCACGCCGGCGCAGCCACTCCAGGTCGACCAGGTCGGTGGTCGTGTCGACCTGGGTGTCGGTGAGAAAGGTCGGAGTGTCCCGCCACCACATCACGTCAACGCGGGAGAGCAGGTAGATCCGGACCAGCGCGGTGAGGTCGTGCGCCGAACTGCGGGCGCTGGGTTGGTAGCGGGCCATCTCCAGCAGCAGGGTCTCCCGGGCGCCGACGAACCCCTGCGGGGTGGCGTTCAGGACCGCGGCGATGGCCGGCTCCCGCAGCCGCTGGTCCAACAGCACCTGACGGGCGGTGGTCGACGGGGAGTCGGCCAGGGCGCCGACCTCGACCACCAGTTCCGCCACCGCCGCCCGGTAGGCGGCCAGGTCCGGCTGCCCCGGCACCGGACATCGGCCGACGGCGGTCGGCGCCCGGCGGGCGGGGGCGGGGGACGCGACGGCGGGGGCGGTGGGCGTGACGGCGGGGGCGGTCGGCGCGACGGCGGGCCCGGGCTGCTGGCCGGGGCTTCGGCTGGGCACTCGCATGATCGGGTCCCCTCTCCAGGCGGACACGGCGTGATTGCACCTGGACCCACCGTAAGCACCAAAATCGGGGGGCTTCCGAACAATCCTCCTATCTCCCCTCTAAAGGGCCTCAACGGTGCGGCCATGCCCTAACCGCCCGGTCAGGTCCTGCACCCACGCGTACGAGGGCGCGGCGGGCAGGCCGGCGTCCCGGCCGGCGCGGACGGCGTCGGCGAGGTGCAGCGCCGCGCCCAGCGCGGCCCGGAACAGCAGGGAGCCGGTGCTGACCCGGGCCACCCCGAGCCGGCCCAGCGCGGCCAGGTCCGGCCCGCCCGGCCGGTGCAGCACGTTCAACGGCCGGCCGGCCTCGGCCGCCAGCAGCCCGATGGTGTCGTCCGGCGCACCGGGCACGAAGAACCCGTCGGCGCCCGCCTCCCGGTACGCCCGGGCCCGCCGCAGGGCCTCGTCCAACGGCTCCGGCACCCCCAGCCACCAGGCGTCGGTCCGGGCGTTGACGAAGAGCGCCGGCGCGGCGGCCTTCACCGCGGCGACCTTGGCGGCGGTCAGCTCCGGCGGCGCGAGCGTGCCGTCCGGCCGGCCGTCCTCCAGGTTCACCCCGACCACCCCGAGGGCCGCCAGCTCGGCGACATAGTCGGCCACGGCCCCCGGGTCGTCGCTGAAGCCGCCCTCGACGTCGACGGTGAGCAGCACCGGCAGGTCGCGCAGCCGCCGCGCGAGGTCGAGGTTCTCCACCCGGGTGGCGCCGGTCCCGTCCGGCTTGCCGCCGGCCGCGGCGACCCCGAGGCTGGTGCTGCCGATCGCCGGATGCCCCGCGGCGGCGAGGGCGGCGGCGGAGGCGTGGTCCCAGGCGTTGGGCAGCAGCACCGGCCGGCCCGGCTGGTGCAGGGCGTGGAAGGCGGCGTGGTCGCTCATCGGACGGTCACCTCGATGCTCGTGGGAACGCGAAGGGTGGGGTGCGGGGCGTACCGGACGCCGGCGTCGGGGGCATGGCAGCGGCGGCGCAGCACGTCGACCACCCCGGCGGCCAGGGCCAGCGCGTGCCGCTCGCCGGGGCAGCCGCGGGGCCCGGCGCCGAAGGTGAGCGATCCGCCGGGGCGGCCGGACCGGAAGCGGTCCGGCTCGGTGTACGCGGCCGGATCACGGTTGGCCGCGTCGAAGCGGAGCAGCAGCGGGGCGTCCGGGCCGATCTCCCGGTCGCCGAGGCGCAGCGCGGCGGTGGTCACCCGCCGGGTGGCCCGCACGGGCGGATCGAGGCGCAGTACCTCGGCCAGCAGGTCGGCGGTGGGCACCGCCGACGGCACGGCGAGCAGGTGCCGGGCGGCGGCGCCGACCAGCCCGGCCGTGGCGTCACAGGCCTGGACCAGCAGCCCGATCCGGTTCGCGGTGACCTCCGGCGGCCCCGCCGGGGACATCGCGAGCAGCGTCGCCACCGCCCGGTCGGCGCGCGCCACCGCCGCCGCGTCGGCGCCGGGATGGTAGGCCGCGGCCACCGCCGCCACCGCCGGCCCGGCCGCTGTCGGATGGGTCAGCCCGAGCCGCGCCGCCAGCACCGCCACGGGTACGCGCCGCGCCAGCCGGGCCATCACGTCGACCCGGCCCGGCGCGGGCCCGCGGCGCGCCACACCCACGCTGTCCGATCCGCTCGGCGGCACGGTGACCCCGTTCAGCGTCTCCTCGGCCATCCGGGCGGCCGCCGCGCGCAGCTCATCCGGATCGAGACCGGCCAGCGCGGTGACGCCGATCGCCCGGCGGGCAGGATGCCGGTCCGGGTCGCTGAACCGGCTGACCGTGCCGCGCAGCCAGGCGAGGGTGCCCGGCGGCCCGCCGGGCGCGGCGGGCACCACGCACCGCGGGTCGGTCAGCACCGCACGAACGTCGGCGTGCCGGGTCACCACCCAGCCGCCGTCGACGGGTACGGGCGGCCCACAGGCAGGTGTGTCGGGCGGGGCGGGTATCGACGGCCAACTCATCACCCGACCGTAGGCCCGCTTCCCTTCGGCCCCCGCCGAACCATCCCACCCGCCGCACCCCGCCGATCCTCGGTTGATCATGAGGTTGGCGGCGATGTGGATCTCCATGACCGCGGCCAACTCCATGATCAACGGGAGCCGGGGTGGGGTGGGTCAGGCGCGGGCGGGGCCGACGTTGTGGGAGGGGACCGGGGCCAGGGCGGCGGGGTCGAGGCCGAGGGCGGCGGCGAGGGCGGGGCGACCGGCCGGGGTGAGGCGGATCGCGCGGCCGGTGCCGCGTACCGTCCAGCCGAGGTCGAGGAAGCGGGCACAAAGGGCCGCGCCGAGCGCTCCGGCCAGGTGCGGGCGGCGCTCGGTCCAGTCCAGGCAGTCGCGGACCAGCGGCCGCCGGCCGGCCCGCAGCGGTTCGACCGGCACGCCGATCCCGGCCAGCCACGCCACGCCGGCCGGGGTGAGCGCCAGGCCACCCGTCCGGTCCAGCACACCGCGGTCCAGCAGCGCGTCGTGCATCAGCACCCCGAGCCGGCCGGCCAGGTGGTCGTAGCAGGTCCGGGCGTACGCCAGCGCGACGCCGGCCGACGCGGCGCGCAGCGTGCGGGGCGGGGTCGGCGCCGCGGGCGCGTGCCCGGCCAGGTCCTCGATGAGCTGGGCCACCGACGGGCCGGCGAGGCGGACGTACCGGTGCCGGCCCTGCCGTTCCTCGACCAGCAGCCCGCCGTCCACCAGCCGGGTGAGGTGGTCGCTCGCCGTGGAGGGCGCCACGCCGGCGGCCCGGGCCAGTTCCCCCGCCGTCCAGGCCCGCCCGTCCAGCAGGGCCAGGCAGAAGCTGGCCCGGGTGCGGTCGGCGAGCAGCGCGGCGAGCCCGGCCAGGGGTCGGCCGTCGGTGCTGGTGCTGGTCATCCACCCATGCTGACACGGGCACGGTTCGGCGCCGACCGGACGATCCGGCGCGCCCGGCCGCGTCCGGCCCGCCCGGTTCAGCCGGCCGGGCGTGGGCAGGCGGAGGTCAGGCCGGTGGTGGTGCGGGTGTCGCTGTCGTAGCTGCGGGCCGTCACGAACTCCCCGGCGGGGCGGTCGATGCCGGCGACCGCCCGGGCCCGGCGGCGGTCGGCGTCCCGGAACCGCAGCGCCAGGCTCAGGTGCGGGATCCAGCGCCCCGGCAGGTGCCACGGGCGCGGGCCGGGCGCCCCGGCGAGCACGTCCCAGACCGCGCCGTGCAGGGCGAGCAGCTGCGGCGCGGGCCGGACCAGCCAGACCAGCGGGGCGCTCCCGTCGAGCACCGCGACCCGGTCGAGGCGGGCGGGCAGGGGCAGCGCCGCGTCACAGAGGTCGGCGAGGCGCTGCTCGGCTCCGGGCGGGAACTCGTCGACCGAGGCGAGGGTCAGGTGCGGCCGGTTGGTGGGGTGGGCGTTGCGGGCCAGGCTGGGCAGCCTGGCCTCGGCCAGCCGCCGCCAGGCCGCCCGTACCGCCTCCTCCAGCTCCGGCGAGCAGAGCAGTTCGACCGTACGCACGCCGTCAGGCTAGTCGCGGACGGTGTGTCGGGACGCCCCGTGGGGAATGCCCACCGGATGAGCGTGCTGACCGAGACCGACGAACGCCACCTCCGCCGGGCCATCGCCCTTGCCGTCGCCGCCCGGGACGCCGGGGACGGCCCGTTCGGCTCGTTGCTGGTCGACGCCGACGGGCGAGTGCTGGCCGAGGAGGTCAACACCGAGCGCACCGACGACGACATCACCGCCCATCCGGAGCTGAAGCTGGCCCGGTGGGCGGCCCGGCACCTGGCCGCCGACGCGGCGGCCGTCGCGACGATGTACACCAGCTGCCAGCCCTGCGGCATGTGCGCCACCGCCATCGAGCGCTCCGGACTGGGCCGGGTGGTGTACGCGCTCAGCACCGAGCAGTTGGCCCAGCTGCGCCCGGGGCCGCCGCCCACGCCGGTGGCGTACGCCGGCCCGGCGCTGCCGGAGGAAGCGCGGGTGCCGGTCGAGGCGGGCTGAGGCGCTCACAGCCAGCCGGCCTCGCGGGCGATCCGGACCGCCTCGGCCCGGTCGGCGGCGCCGAGCTTCTGCACGCAGGCGGCGAGATGGTTGCGTACGGTCCCGGCCGCCAGGTGGGTACGCCGGGCGATCACCGCGACCGGGGTGCCGTACTCGGCCAGGCGCAGGGTCTCCAGTTCCCGGCCGGTCAACGGGCAGTCGGGCAGGGTCAGCGCGTCGGCGGCGAGCGCCGGGTCGACGTACCGGGCCCCGGAGTGGACCCGGCGGATCACGTCGGCGAGCGCCCCACCGGGGGCGCCCTTGGGCAGGAACCCCCGGGCGCCGGCGGCCAGCGCCGGGCGCAGGTGGCCGGGGCGGCCGTGGCCGGTCAGGATCACCACGGCGCAGCCGGGCAGTACGCGGGCGAGTTCGGCGGTGGCCTGGATCCCGCCGGGCGGCGGCATCTCCAGGTCCAGCACGGCCACGTCCGGTCGGTGCGCCAGCGCGGCCGTCACGGCGGCGCGGCCGTCGGCGGCGTGCGCGACGACCTCGAGGTCCGGCTCCAGGTCCAGCAGGGCCGCGAGAGCGAGCCGGATCAGCTCCTCGTCGTCGGCGAGCAGCACCCGGATCACGAGGGCACCGGCAGGGTGGCCACGAGGCTGAACACCCCGTCCTCGGTACGGGTGCGCACGGTGCCGCCGGCCGGGGCGAGCCGGTCGGCCAGCCCGCGCAGGCCGCCGCTGCGCTCGTCCGGGCCGGCGCCGCCGGCGCCGTCGTTGCGTACGGTCATCGTCACCAGGCCGTCCTCCCGGGTGATCTCGATCCGGCACCAGTCGGCCCGGCTGTGCCGCAGCACGTTCGTCCCGGCCTCCCGCAGCACGGCGGCCAGGTCGGCGGCGACCGCCGCGGGCAGGTCACCGTCGGGCGGCACCACCGTGCAGCGCACCCCGCTGGTACGCAGCACCTCACCCACCGCGGCCACCTGCTCGGCGAGGTCGACGGTCCGGTAGCCGTGCACGGCCTCGCGTACCCGGTGCAGGGCGGACCCGGCGACCCGCTGCACCTCGGCCGCCTCCCGGCCGGCGCGGGCGGCGTCGACCGGCGCGAGCCGGGCGGCCAGTTCCGCCTTCAGCGCGATCACCGTGAGGTCGTGGCCGAGCAGGTCGTGCACGTCCCGGGCGAAGCGCAGCCGCTCCTCGGCGGCGGCCAGCCGGGCCCGGGCGGCCTGGCCCTGCCGCGCCTCGACGAGCAGGTCCCAGAACCACACCTGCACCCAGGTGACCGCGGCGACCCCGGCACCGACGCCGCCGGTGATCAGCAGGGAGTCGCGCACCGGTAGTCCCGCCCATCCGGTCACCGCGACGGAGCCGGCGAGCACCGTGGCCGCCCCGGCGGCGGCGGCCGCCGGCCGGAACAGCAGCGGGAACAGCCCGACCAGTGACGCGCCCAGCCAGGCCCAGGTCGGCCAGGTGCCGGCGGCGACCGGCCCGACGAGCGGCACGCTCAGCACGGCGGCCACGGCCAGCGCAACGAGCCGGCGCTGCCGCCGGTCACCGGCGAGCCAGGGGGTGACCGCCGCGTGGACCACACCCGCCTGGGCGGCGACGAACGCGAGGAGCCCGACCGCGCCGACGGCCAGCCGGACCGGGTCCGGCTCGCGGGCCAACCCGACGCCCGGCAGCAGCAGGGTGGCACCGAGGTTGGTGGCCAGCGACGCCAGGGTCAGGTGCCGGGCCCGGCGCAGCCGGCGGTCCGCCGCCTCGACCGTCATGCCCGCCGATCCTAGGTGCGATGCCGGTCCGGTTCACCCCTGCGGAACCGCACGGCCGTACCGTGCGTTGCGCACGACTTTCGCGTGAGTGGCGTGCCTGTCGCCCGGGCGGCCGCTCCGGGCACGGTCAGGGCATGACGGAGACGACGACACGGGTACCCCGGAGATCGGACCACGACGGCCGCCGGCTGGCGCGGCACCTCGCCGAGATGCTCGCGGCGATGCTGGTGGGGATGCTGCTGCTCGACCCGGTGTGGCGGGCGGGCGCGGCGGTGCTGGGCGGCGCGGACGCCCTCGCCCGGCCGGAAGTGGCGGCGCTGGTGATGGCGACGGACATGTCGCTCGGGATGGCCGCCTGGATGTGGCACCGGGGTCACGGACGGGCGGCCACCGTGGAGATGGTGGCCGCCATGTACGTCCCGTTCCTGCTGCTGCTCCCGCCCTGGTGGGCCGGGCTCGTCGGGGACCACGGCCTGACGCTCGGCGGCCACCTGCTGATGCTGCCGGCGATGGTGCTGGTGGCGCTGCGCCACCGCCACGCGCCCCCGGCCCGGCCGCGCCGGCACCCGGCCGTCGCGGCCCTGGCGCGCCGGTGGCCGACCGGGCTGGCCCTGCTGATGACGCTGGACCTGTGGTTCGCCCCGACCGTGCTCGCCCCGTGGACGCTGCTGGTGCTGCCGGCCGGCTATCTGCTGCTCGGCACCCTACGCCGGCAGTGGCGCGACCGGCGGATCCTCGCGCTCCAGCTCGCCGGGCTGGCCGGCTGGGGCGGGCTGGCGGCGGCCGCCCTGGCCGGGCCGGACGGCTTCGCCGGCGCGCTGGTGGCCGCCGGCTGGCTGGGGCACGCCGCCTGGGACCTGGCGCACCACCGCAACGGCCGGGTGATCCCTCGGGCGTACGCGGAGTGGTGCGGGGTGCTGGACGCGGCGGTGGGGATCACCATGGTGCTGGCCCTGCTGCACGGGTGAGCGGATCGTCGGTGTGCCGGTCGCCGCGCCGGCCCGTCGGTGGTGATGAAAGGCTTATGGCATGAGTTCCGCACCAACGCCGACCGACCCCGCCACCCCTGCCGACGCCGACCCGGGCACGTTCGCCGACCTCGGGCTGCGCCCCGAGCTGCTGCACGCGCTGGCCACCCTCGGCTACGAGGAGCCAACGCCGATCCAGCGGGAGGCGATCCCGCCGCTGCTCGCCGGTGAGGACCTGCTGGGCCAGGCGGCGACCGGTACGGGCAAGACGGCGGCCTTCGCCCTGCCGCTGTTGCAGCGAATGCCGGACGAGCGGACCGGCGGCGATCCGGTGGCGCTGGTGCTGGTGCCCACCCGGGAGCTGGCGGTGCAGGTCTCCGAGGCGTTCCACCGGTACGGCAAGGACCTGGGCGCCCGGGTTCTGCCGATCTACGGCGGCCAGCCGATCGGCCGCCAGCTGCGCGCGCTCGACCTGGGCGTGGACGTGGTGGTGGCGACGCCGGGCCGGGCGTTGGACCACATCGCCCGGGGCACCCTGCGGCTGGGTTCGCTCGCCACCGTGGTGCTCGACGAGGCGGACGAGATGCTCGACATGGGCTTCGCCGAGGACATCGAGGCGATCCTGGAGCACGCCCCGGCGGAACGGCAGACGGTGCTCTTCTCGGCGACCATGCCCGCCCGTATCGACGGGCTGGCCCGCCAGCACCTGACCGACCCGGTGCGGATCCAGATCGAGCGGGAGCGGCCGGTGGCCGGCGCGGCACCCCGGGTGCGGCAGAGCGCGTACCTGGTGGCGCGGGCGCACAAGCCGGCGGCGCTGGGCCGGGTGCTGGACGTGGAGTCGCCCACCGCGGCGATCGTGTTCTGCCGCAGTCGGGAGGAGGTGGACCGGCTCACCGAGACGATGAACGGCCGGGGTTACCGGGCCGAGGCGCTGCACGGCGGGATGAGCCAGGAGCAGCGGGACCGGGTGATGGGCCGGCTGCGGGCGGGCACCGCCGACCTGCTGGTGGCCACCGACGTGGCGGCCCGCGGCCTGGACGTCGAGCAGCTCACCCACGTGGTCAACTACGACGTCCCCTCGGCCCCCGAGTCGTACGTGCACCGGATCGGCCGGGTGGGCCGGGCCGGCCGGGAGGGCGTGGCGATCACCCTCGCCGAGCCGCGCGAGCACCGGATGCTCAAGACCATCGAGCGGGTCACCGGGCAGCGGATCTCCGTCGACAAGATCCCCACGGTGGCGGACCTGCGGACCCGGCGGCTGGAGCTGACCCAGGCGGCGCTGCGGGAGTCGCTGCTGGAGGACGACCTGGAGCCGGTCCGGGCGATCGTGGAGTCGCTGACCGACGAGTTCGACCTGATGGAGGTGGCGCTCGCCGCGGTGCGGCTGGCGCACGAGGCCACCCTGCCGGGCACGGCCGACGAGGAGGAGGAGATCCCGCAGGTCGCGGTCCGGCCGCCCCGGGAGGCCCGACCGGCGTACGAGGGCCGGGAGCGGCGCGCCGGCGCCGGCCGCTACCGCGCCGGGGGGACGACGCAGGTGTTTATCGGGCTCGGCCGGCGCGCTGGGGTCCGGCCGCAGGACCTGGTCGGGGCGATCACCGGGGAGACCCGGGTCAGCGGCCGGGACATCGGCTCGATCGAGATCGCCGACCGGTTCTCCCTGGTGGAGGTGCCGTACGCGGTCGCCGACGAGGTGATCCAGGGGCTGCGGGGCAGCACCATCAAGGGCCGCAAGGCCACCGTACGCCGGGATCGTGACATCGACGGCGGCGACCGCCGCGAGCGCCGCGACCGCCGCTGACGGCCCGCCGGGGGCGGCGGGCGGGTCCGGCCGGGTGGCTTCAGCGGCTCGTTTCCCTGGATACTCGCTCGGCGTGTTCCTGCTGCACGGTCCGGGCGGTCGAGAGGAAATCGAGGATCGTCTCCAGCTGCCCGCTGTCGTACCGGGCCAGGGCGCGCAGGCCGGCCTCCCCCACCGGGCGATAGATCGTCCGTTCGGCGGCCCGGGCCGACTCGGTCGCCTCGACGAGCACCCGGCGCCGGTTGCCGGCGTCCCGGGTACGCGCCACCAGGCCGGCCCGTTCCAGCCGGTCGATGACGGTTGTGGTGGCCGCCGGGCTAAGCCGGAGCTCGGCGGCGAGCTCGCCCGCGGTGACCGGTCCGGCCCCGAGGACGACATCCAGGGCCCGTAGGTCGGTTCGGTTGACGCCGATCCGAGCTGCGGCCGCCTCGTCGAAGGCGTCGAAGCTCTGCTGGAGGAGTCGGATCTCCCGGGCCACCCGGTACGCCAGGTCACTTTTCGACATTCGAAACTTTCTGCTAGCTTAGATTTCGACGGCCGAACTGTATCAGGAGGCGTGGCCATGACCGAGCACGACCGCAGGGCAATCCAGCAGCTCTTCGACCGGCTGCTGCAGGCCTGGACCGACAACGACGCCGCCGCATACGGCGCCTGTTTCACCGAGGATTCGGACTACGTCTCCTATGACGGCACCCGGGCGGTCGGTCGGGCACCGATGCAGGACGCGCACGACCGGCTCTTCCGCGGCGTACTCGCCGGGTCGGCGCTGGTCGGCCAGGTGGAGTCGATCCGCCTGTTGACCGCCGACGTAGCGATCGTGCACGGCACCGGCTCGGTACTGATGCCCTGGCGGTCCCGACTGCCCCGACGCCGACTGTCCCGGCAGACCCTGGTCGCCGTCCGTACGTCCGCCGGGTGGCGGTTCACCGCCCTGCACAACGGCCGGGTCCGCCCGATCCGGATCCCCGCTCCCGGCTCCGCTCCGGCCCGGCTCTCCCGGGCTATGGGGCGCTGCGCGCGGCGACTCGGGCTGGGCCGCGTCGCGTGATCGTCGGTCGGCGGATCGGACGGCGGCGGCCCCTGCCACCCGGTGGGTGTCAGGGGCCGCCGTCGGTGGGCAACTCGTCGGCGCGCAAGGCCTGTTCGGACCCCGCCCGCTGACCGCGCTCAGGCTGCGGCGAGCGGCTGGCCGCCGAGGGCCTCCGCGTCGACGTCGGCGGGGCGCAGCGCCAGGGCGAGCACGTCGGCGACGTCGGCGAGGGTGTGGATGGTCAGCGCCTCGCGCACCTCGGTGGGGAGGTCGTCGAGGTCCGGCTCGTTCCGCTTCGGGATGATCACCTCGGTCAGGCCGGCCCGGTGGGCGGCGAGCAGCTTCTGCTTCACGCCGCCGATGGGCAGCACCCGGCCGGAGAGGGTCACCTCGCCGGTCATCCCGAACTCCGGACGGACGGGCCGGCCGGTCACCAGCGACGCCAGCGCCGTGACCATGGTGATGCCGGCGCTGGGGCCGTCCTTGGGCACCGCGCCCGCCGGGAAGTGCACGTGGATCCGCCGCCCGGCGAGGGCGTTCGGGTCGATGCCGAGGCGCCGCCCGTTGGAGCGCAGGTAGGACAGCGCGATGTGCGCGGACTCCTTCATCACGTCGCCGAGCTGGCCGGTCAGGGTCAGCCCGGGCTCGCCCTCCATGCTGGTGGCCTCGATGAAGAGCACGTCGCCGCCGGCGCCGGTGACCGCCAGTCCGGTGGCCACGCCCGGCACCGCGGTCCGTTCCGCCGACTCCGGGGTGAACTTCGGCCGGCCCAGGTAGCGGGCCAGGTTGTCGGTGTCCACCCGGACCGGGGTCGGGTCCGCGGCCAGCGCGACGGCCACCTTGCGCAGGATCCTGGCCAGCGCGCGTTCGAGCTGCCGGACGCCGGCCTCCCGGGTGTACTCCCCGGCGATCCGGGCTAGGGCCTCGTCGGCGACGGTCACCTCGTCGGCGGTCAGCCCGGCCCGTTCCCGCTGCCGGGGCAGCAGGTGGTCCCGGGCGATGGCCACCTTCTCGTCCTCGGTGTAGCCGTCCAGGGTGACCAGCTCCATCCGGTCCAGCAGCGGGCCGGGGATGGTCTCCACCACGTTGGCGGTGGCCAGGAAGAGCACGTCGGACAGGTCGAGGTCGACCTCGAGGTAGTGGTCCCGGAAGGTGTGGTTCTGCGCCGGGTCGAGCACCTCCAGCAGGGCCGCCGCCGGGTCGCCGGCGTAGCCGACGGCCAGCTTGTCGACCTCGTCGAGGAGCACGACCGGGTTCATCGAACCGGCCTCGCGCAGGGCGCGGACGATCCGGCCGGGCAGCGCGCCGACGTAGGTGCGCCGGTGGCCGCGGATCTCCGCCTCGTCGCGGACGCCGCCGAGGGAGACCCGGACGAAGTTGCGCCCGAGGGCCCGGGCGATCGACTCGCCGAGGCTGGTCTTGCCGACGCCGGGCGGGCCGGCCAGGGCGAGCACCGCGCCGGAGCCGCGTCCGCCGACCACGCCGAGGTTGCGCTCCGCGCGCCGGTTGCGCACCGCCAGGTATTCCAGGATGCGGTCCTTCACGTCGGCCAGGCCGGCGTGGTCGGCGTCGAGCACCGCGCGGGCCGCGGCCAGGTCGGTGTTGTCCTCGGTACGCGTGTTCCACGGCATCTCCAGCACCGTGTCCAGCCAGGTACGGATCCAGCCGGCCTCCGGCGAGGCGTCGCTGGCCCGCTCGAGCTTGCCGACCTCGCGCAGGGCCGCGTCGCGGACCTTCTCGGGCAGGTCGGCGGACTCGACCCGGGAGCGGTAGTCGGCGGAGCCGTCCGGCTCGTCCTCGCCGAGCTCCTTGCGGATCGCGGCGAGCTGCTGGCGGAGCAGGAACTCCCGCTGGGACTTCTCCAGGCCTTCCCGGACGTCGCTGTTGATCTGCTCGGTGACCTCCTGCTCGGCCAGGTGGTCCTTCACCCAGCCGACCAGCAGTTCCAGCCGGGCGGTGACGTCCGGCGCGGCGAGCAGTTCGGTCTTCTGCGCCAGGCTGAGCCAGGGCGCGTAGCCGGCCGCGTCGGCCAGCTCGGACAGGTCGGTCATCCGCTCCATGGCGTCGATGACCTGCCAGGCGCCGCGCTGCTGGAGGACCGAGGTCATCAGCGCGCGGTACTCGCGGGCGAGTTCCCGGGCCCGGCCGGCCGGGGCGGGTTCGTCGAGTTCGGTCGCCTCGACCCAGAGGGCGGCGCCCGGTCCGGGCACACCGGAGCCGATCCGGGCCCGGGCGAGGCCACGGACCACGGCGGCCGGCTCGCCGCTGGGCAGCCGACCCACCTTCTCGGTGGTGGCGATCACGCCGACGGAGCCGTACTCGCCGTCGATGCGGGGCACGGCGAGGAGCTTCTTGTCGCCGCTGGCGCGGGCCGCGTCGACCGCGGCCTGGGTGGTCGGGTCGAGGGTCACCGGGATGACCATGCCCGGCAGCAGGACGGCGTCGGTCAGGGGAAGTACCGGAAGAGTTGCCATCGAACACCTGCTATCACGTTGGGTTGAGCGTGTAAGACTCAAGTTACAAACCGTACCCCTTGTTCCGGGTTGTGACCCACGCCACTCATCCGCGGCCGCGCCGCGCCGTACACAGGCCAGGGAGAGCCATTCCGGGGCGGATTAGCCGACCCGCCGAATGGCGAAGGTCCGGTATTGTTGCGAAATTGCCGCGCCATACGTCAAACTCTTAGCCACACCCCGCCCGACACAGGGAGCAATGGCGATGGCAAGGAAAGTAATCACCGTTCTGACCGACGACCTCGACGGCGGAAAGGCCGATCGGACCGTCGAGTTCAGCCTGGACGGCGTGGCGTACACGATCGACGTCTCCGACGAGAACGCGGGCGTCCTGCGCAAGGCCCTCGACCCGTTCATCACCGCTGGCAGGCGGATCGGCCGCGGGCCGGTCGAGGCGGGGCGCGCGGCGCGCCGGACGATCCGTCCGGCCACCTCTGGAATGGACCGCGAGCAGAACCGCGCCATCCGGGAATGGGCTGTGAAGAACGGCTACGAGATTTCCGAGCGGGGCCGCATCCCCGTCTCGGTGGTGGAGGCCTACAAGAACCGCTGAACCTCCCGGTTCACCGTCGGGCACACCGGGGTCACGCTGAGAAATCGGCGTGACCCCGGTCGGCTTTTCCCCGCGTTAACAATTTTCATCCACGGGAGGAGAGGCGGCAGCCGACTCCACCCCGTCGCCCCGCTGCCCTGATCAACCGGCTGGGCGGGGTTCGTCGCCAGCTACCTCGACGTCGACCTGGTCTCCGTCCGGCACGTCGCCCCGTCGTACGCCGGGTGGTAACCGGGCGTCGAAGGCGGGCGTCCGGTTGGCCCGCTCCATCATCGGGATGCGGTGCGAACCGCCACCGGCCCAGACCGCGCGGGGTCAGTCGGCGCAGAGGTGATCGAACGCGAAGCCGCCGTCGAGTTCGTCCCGCCGGGCGGCGAGCCGCCGGATCTGCTCCCGCAGTTCGTCCCGGTCCACCAGCGGCGGCTCGGTGACCTCGAGGTCGCGCAGCCGCTCCCCGACCGCCACGGCGGCCAGGTCCTCGGCGAGCCGGCCCGGGTCCACCCCACAGGAGAAGCGCTGCGCGAAGAGCTGGACCCGCTCGACCAGGCACCGGCCGGGCCGCACCTCGACCCAGCTCCACCCCTCGGCCGGGCCGTCCGTCCAGCACACGTGCAGCCCGCGGACGATCGGGTCGGCGAGGCGCCGCTCGACGTACGCCTCGACAGCGGCCGCCCGGGCCAGCGCCCCGAGGTCGTTGACCGGCCCGCGGCGGCCGTCGGGGAGCCGGCCGACGATGTCCCGAAACCCGACCGCGTCCCCGCCCTCCGGTTCGGTGCCGGCCGCGTAGCCGCGCGCGTCGATGACGTACTCGGCCAGGCGGCGGCCGTGCTCGCCGCCGCCCAGCGTCGGCGACTCGACCCGCAACACCGGCAGGCCGACCGCGGCGCAGACCGCACTGGTCATCCGCTCGGCGCGCTGGGCGGCGGAAGCCGCCGGCGCCGGCGGGACGAACTGCACGGCGAACACCGGCCAGCCGCTGTCCGCGGCGCACACCACCTGGTCGAAGCCCTCCCGGCTGGCGGTGTTCCACTGGTGTCCGGTGATCCCCAGCGGGCGCCCCTGCACCAGCTCGCTCAGCCGCCGCGACGCGTACCCGACCTGGCCGGCCCGGCTGAACAGCGGGGCACCCGTGATCGGACGCAGCCAGGACGCCGCCACGCTGCCGGTGCTCGTCATCTTCGCCAGATCCATCCGTCGCTCGATCGACGCTCGAGTGTAGGCGTTCGATCATGGCCGACGCCTCGCCGGTGCCGGGGGATTCATCGCCCGGGCCACCCGTTGGGCCGGCACCCTGACCGGCTCGTACCCGTTCGTCACCTTCGCCCGGCACCGGCCGCGCCCGCCATGAGTGCGCGCCGGGAAAAGGGGTACGCCCCGCCCGTCCGGTCAGTCACCGCACAGCGGAGGTGGGCATGACGCGCCAGCAGTTCGGGTTCCTCGCCGGGTTCCTCCTGATCGCGGTCTGGGCGCTCGGCGGGGCCGGCGCGGCGGCGGGCGCCACCCTGGCCGGGCTGGTGGGCTGGCTCCTGGTGCGGATCCTCGACGGGGACGTCACCGTGCCCGGGCTCGCCGACCGGGCCCCCGCCCACCGGCGCCGCTGATTGGAGGCGTCCGATGACCGGCACTCTGCCCCGGCGCGCCACCGCCGTCCCCGGCGGTGCCCTCCCGCCGGCCCGACCCTGGACCGAGGAACGGCTCGCCCGGCTTGTCGAGGACGTGGCGCGGCTGACCCCGGCCGTGTCCGGCCCGGTGGCGACCGTCCGGGTGGACGGGCCCGCCGCCCGGATCGACCTCGACCTCGTGGTCAACTACGGCGCCCACCTGCCGACGGTGGCGGCGGCGGTCCGCCGCCGGGTCACCGCCCGGATCGCGGCGCACACCGGCCTGGCCGTCGAGTCGGCCACCGTCACGGTGGTGGACGTCGTCCTGGACACGGACCCGCCGTACCCCGGAGGCTACGGCGCCCGGGGCGGCGCGGTCACGGCCGCCGGGGGTTGACGTGCGGACGGCCAACCGGATCGCCACCCTGCTGCTCGCCGTCGCCCTGCTCGCCGCCGGGGCGCTCGCCGTGGCCGAGGGGCTGCTCGCCGCGCTCGGCCGTCCCGGTCCGCTGATCCACCACTGGTACGCGACGCTCACCACCACCCGCTGGCAGGACGCCCCGGTCCGGGCGGTCGCCGCCGGCATGGCCCTGCTCGGGTTGGTCGTGCTCGCCGCCGAACTGCGCCGGTGGCGCCCGGCCCGGCTTCGGCTCGCCGCGGACGACGGCTGGCACCTGCACCGCCGGTCGGTGGAACGGCGGCTGGCCCGCGCGGTCTGCGCCGTGCCCAGCGTCCGCCGGGCCCGGGTACGCCTGCGCCGGCGAGGGGACGCCTGGCGGCCCCGGGTGATCGCCACCGCCGATCCGGCGGCCCGCGCCGACGTCGAGTTCGCCCTGCGCCGCGAACTCGACCGGCTGGCCGCCCCGCGCCGGAGCCGGATCGAGGTCCGGCTCCTACCGGCCCGGCGGCCCACGTGAGCAACGCCGCCCACCGGCTGTTGTGGACGGTGCTCGCCCTGGCGCTCGTGGCCGTCGGCGGAGCGGCGCTGGCTGTCGGGCTGGGCTGGCTGCCCGGCGGCGGCGTCCCGTTGCTCGCGGCCGGCCCGGCCACCTGGTGGCGCGCCGGTACGCCGTGGAGCCCCCTCGCGGTGGCGGTCGGCGGGGTGCTGGTGACCCTGCTCGGGCAACGGCTGCTGGTTGCCGGGCTGCGGGTGCCGGGCCAGCTGGCCGGGACCCTGGCGCATCCCGGTGACGGGCGCGGGCGTACCCGGGTGGCGAGCGAGGTGCTGACCGCCGCGCTGGAGCGGGATCTGTGCCGGGCTCCCGGAGTACGCCGCGCCCGGGTGGTGCTAACCGGCCCGATCGGCCGGCCGGACGTCTGGGTGGAGGTGTGCCTGGACCCGGACGCGGGTCTCGACGCGGCCCGCGCGCACGTGGACGCCGCGGTCCGGCGGTTCGCGGCGACGGTCGGTTGCCAGCCGGCCCACCTGGACGTGACCGCCCTGGTAGCCGAGTCCCCGCGCTGACCCGCCCGCTCGTCGGTCTGCCGACCGCCTGCGGGAGCATGGACGGGACCGAGGGGAGGGCCCGACGTGCGGGTGGTGTCGCTGGTGCCGTCGTTGACCGAGGCGGTGGCGCTGACCCGGCCCGAGGTGCTGGTGGGGGCGACCGACTGGTGCAGCCATCCGGACGGGCTGGACGTCGCCCGGGTGGGCGGGAGCAAGTACCCGGACCTGGACCGGGTGCTCGCGCTCCAGCCCGATCTGGTGCTGCTCAACGAGGAGGAGAACCGGCGGGCCGACGCGGCGGCACTGCAAGCGGCCGGCGTACCGGTGCGGGTCACCTTCCCCCGGACGGTGCCGGAAGCGCTGACCCAGCTCGGCGAGCTGGTCGCCGCGCTAGGCGTGACCGGCGAGCCGGACTGGTTGCGGGCCGCCCGCCGGGCCTGGGCCGACCTGCCCGCCCCGACCGCGCGCCGGGCGGCGGTGGTGCCGGTGTGGCGGCGGCCGTGGGTGGTGCTCGGCCGGGACACCTTCGCCGGTGACGTGCTGCACCGGCTCGGGGTCGCCAACCAGTGGGCCGACCACGCGGAACGCTATCCCCGCCCGAGCCTGGACGAGCTGCGCGGGCGACGGCCGGACCTGGTGGTGCTGCCGGACGAGCCGTACCGTTTCACGGCCGACGACGGGCCGGAGGCCTTTCCCGGCGTACCGGCCGTGCTGGTGTCGGGCCGCCACCTGACCTGGTACGGGCCTTCCCTCGCCGAGGCGCCCGCGCTGCTCGCCGCCCAGCTCGCCCGTCCGGTCTAAGCACGGCGCGGGCCCACCGGTCGGGTGGGCCCGCGGCCGCCGACGGTCAGGCAACGTTGGGGTGCGCCGGGTCGACCGCCCTGGTGTCCGCCTCCACTGTCGCCACGTCGCTGGTCATCACGTCGCCCACCTGCCACGCCCGCATCACGACCTCCTCTTTCCACTCACGACGCTAGGACCGCCACGGTGGCGCGGGTCAGAGGCGGTGGACCGGCCGGGGGCAGGCCGACCGGACCGGCCGGAAACGGGTCCAAGGTCCCGGGCAGGAGCGGCCCGGTCGGCCCTGCTCGCCGCCCATGTGCCGGGCTGGAATGGAGTTGCCACCGGAAAGCGCGGTGCGAGCCACAGAAGGGGCGTGGACACCATGACCGCGACGATCGAACGGGTCACCGCCAACAACAAGATTCCGGCGAACACCAGGGTTCCGGCGGTCGCCACCACCCGTAACGTCGAGACCACCCGCGCGAGGGCCCTCCGGTACGTCCTCGCCGGCCTGCGGATCGCGCTGGGCTGGACCTTCCTCTGGGCCTTCCTGGACAAGATGTTCGGCCTCGGGCACGAGACCGCGGCGAAGGCCGCCTGGATCAACGGCGGCAGCCCGACCAAGGGCTTCCTGGCCTTCGGCACGGCCGGCCCGTTCCAGGGCTTCTACCAGGGCATCGCCGGCGCGGCCTGGGCGGACTGGCTGTTCATGCTCGGCCTGCTCGGCATCGGTGTGGCGCTGCTGCTCGGCATCGGCACCCGGATCGCGGCGGTCGCCGGCGGGCTGCTGCTGGTCATGATGTGGACGGCCGTGCTGCCGCCCGCGAACAACCCCTTCATGGACGACCACCTGATCTACGCCGGTGTGCTGGCGGTCCTGGCCCTGGTCGGCGCCGGCGACACCCTCGGCCTCGGCCGGGTCTGGGCGCGGCTCCCCTTCGTCCAGCGGCTCCCCTGGCTCAGGTGAACTGAGCCCCGGGCGGGCGTCACCGCAGGTGGCGCCCGCCCTTTCGGGCGACGACCGGTCCCTTTGGCGGGACCGGCGCGGATCGGCCGGTCGCGATCCGGCAGGATCGACGGGGACCACACCCGGAACACCGAGGAGACCCGCTCATGCAGAAGCCCGAGGTTGGCCCGATCGAGGGCGCGCCGCCCGCCGATCTCGTCGTTGAGGACATCACGGTCGGCGAGGGCCCGGAGGCCCGCCCCGGCCAGCTCGCCACCGTGCACTACGTCGGCGTGGCCCACTCGACCGGCCGCGAGTTCGACGCCTCGTGGAACCGGGGTGAGCCGTTCGAGTTCCCGCTCGGCGGCGGCCAGGTCATCGCGGGCTGGGACCAGGGCGTGGTCGGCATGAAGGTCGGCGGCCGTCGCCGGCTGACCATCCCGCCGCACCTGGGCTACGGCGCGCGGGGCGCCGGCGGCGCCATCAAGCCGAACGAGACCCTGATCTTCGTGGTGGACCTGCTCGGCGTCCGCTGACTCGGCCCACCGGGCCGTCGGCAGCCCATGCCGGCGGCCCCGGGCCGTCCTGCTGAGACGGTCGACGGTCAGGCCGCGACGAGCTCCGCCGCGACGACCGACTCCCGGACCGGCATCACCCGGTGCAGCCCGGTGGCCCGCAGCACCCGGGCGACCACCGGACCGGGATCGACCAGCACCAGCTCGCCGCCCCGGGCCCGGACCCGCAGGTGCGCCGCGACCAGCGTGCGCACGCCGGCCGCGGAGAGCAGCCGCACGCCGGAGAGGTCCACCCGCAGCACGGGTCGCGCCGGGGCCGCCCAGAGCGCGGCCCGGAACGACGCCACGGTGGCGATGTCGATCTCGCCGACCGCCCGGAGGTCGACCTCGTGGTCGCCCACGGTGATCTCGACGTGGAACCGGTCGTTGTGCTGCCCCATGCCGAGAAATCTATCCTGGGGGACCGACACTTCCGGCCTGCCGGAACCCGGGATCCGGGTACGTCCCGGGTCCGACCCCGAGACCCTCGGGGTTGTCCCCCAGGCCCGCGGGTCGGCCCGTCAGCGGAACCACGACACGCCGTCGGGAGCTGCCCGGCAGGACATCGGCGGGGAACAATGACCCGATGGCCGTCCCCCGCCAGCGTCCGCCCCTGCTGATCCGGCCGGTCCGCGAGCCGGCCACCGTGCCGCCGCCGTTGGCCGGGCCGTGGGCCCCCACCGACGACCGGCTCGACCGGGCCGATCTGCTGCCGCTGCCCAACGGCGGGCACGGCCCGGAGGACGTGCTGATCGACCCGGACGGCCGGGTGGTCAGCGGCGACGAGCAGGGCCGGCTCTGGTGGTGGCCGGCGGACTGCCCGGCCGGCACCCGCCCCACCCTGCTGGCCGAGACCGGCGGCCGGCCGCTCGGCATCGAGCTGGACCCGGTCGACGGCGGGCTGGTGGTCTGCGACGCGTACCGGGGGCTGCTGCGGGTCACGCCGGACGGGGCGGTGCGCGAGCTGACCGGCGGCGAGGCCGTGCACCTCGCCGACAACGCCACGGTGGCCCGGGACGGCACGATCTACTTCACCGACTCCTCCGACCGGTTCCCGCTGTCGCACTGGAAGCGGGACCTGCTGGAGCACCGCCCCAACGGGCGGGTGCTCGCGTACGACCGGCGGACCGGACGCACCGAGGTGGTGACGGACGGCCTGTACTTCCCCAACGGGGTGGCGCTGACGCCGGACGAGTCCGCACTGATGCTGGTGGAGACGGCGACCCACCGGCTGCTCCGGGTGGACCTGCCGGAGGGCCGGGCCACGGTGCTGACCGACCTGCCGGCCTATCCGGACAACGTGTCCGCGGTGGGCGACGGCACCTACTGGATCGCGCTGCCCAGCCCCCGGCTGCCGATCATGGAGAAGCTGCTGCCGCATCCCCGGGTACGCCAACTCGTCGCGCTGCTGCCGGGCGCGGTGCAGCCGCAGCCGCGCCGGTACGGGCTGGTCGCGCTGGTGGACGGCACCGGGCGGGTGCTGCGGACGCTGCACGGGCCGAGCGGGACGTACCCGATGATCACCGGGGTGCGGCAGCACGGGCAGCGGCTCTGGTTGGGCAGCCTGACCGCGGCGGGCGTGGCCCGCGTCGACCTGGCCTGACCGCCTACGGTCGACCCGCCGTGGTTCCCGCAGGGACACCGCCGAGGCGACCGAGGGGTCGGCCCGCCGTTACGGCGGGCCGACCATGGTCGTTCCTCCCCCGGTGGTCAGCCGCCGCTGCTGGAGGGGGCGGGGGCGGGCGCCGAGCCGCCGGCCACCGCGCCCGGGTGCGGCGTGGCGCTGACGGTGGGCTTGAGCCCCGCCGGCACCGGCAGCGCGCTGCCCTTGGCGAACTCGTCCCAGCCGACGTTCCAGGCGGTCCAGCCGTTGCCGGCCTGCAACTGCACCTCCGTGCCCTTGACCGTGACCAGGTCACCGACGTGGGTGATGCCCATCAGCCAGTCCGCCGCCGAGGTGGAGACGTTGGCGCAGCCGTGCGAGGTGTTGGTGTAGCCCTGTTCCCCTTCCGACCAGGGCGCGGCGTGGATGAACTCGCCGCCCCAGGTGAGGCGCTGGGCGTCGTCCACGTCGACCACGTACCCGCCGTTCGCCTCACCCCGGGTGTCAAAGGTGGTCCGGTCGAACTTCTCCATGATCACCATGTTGCCGCTGGAGCTGGGCGTGTCCGGCTTGCCGAGGCTGACCGGGATCTTCTTGAGCAGCTTGCCGTCCTGGTAGACGGACATCTGCTTGGTGGCGTTGTCGATATCGAGCGAGACCTGTCGATCGATCTTCGAACTCGCCGAGCGGTCCGCGTCCCCGATCTGGTCCTTCCCGATCGGCAGCCCCTCCAAGCCGGCCCGCACGCTGATCTTCGTGCCCGGCTTCCAGAAGTCGGGCGCCCGGTAGTAGGCCTGCGTGCCGTCGGCCAGCCACGACCAGGTGCCCGGCTGCGGCGGATCGGTCTTCACGAACAACCGGCGTTGCGCATCCGCCCGGGCCTCCTTCGGAATGCCCGGCTCAAAAGCGACCACCAACGGCATGGCCGTCCCGTACGTCTGTTCCCCGGTGAAATACAAAGTACTCTTGATCGCCTGTTTGGTCGATTTCGCCATTGTGGTGAACGTCGTCTTCTGCGTGGCCGTCTTCCCCTTGTCGCCGGTGGCGGTCACCTCCGCCGTGTACGTCCGCGAATTCTGCAGCGGGCGCGACGGGACCCAACTGGACCCGTCCTCGCGGGGCTCCGCCGGCACCTGCGCGCCCTTGTCGTCGGTCAGCCGCACGCCGGTGATCTTCCCGTCCTTGACGGTGGCCCCCACCTCGGCGCTGACCGGCACGTCCTTCGTCCGGTCGGCCGGTGTCACCGTGATCGAAGGGCCGGCAGCCTGACCGTGCTTCACCACCGACTTCGGCCCGGCGGTGCACGCGCCGACCGCCAGTGGCGTGGCTGCGATGGTCACCGCGAACAGCGTCATTCGCCGCCTCAGGTCCATTTTCCGCACCCCATTTCCACTCCCCCTTCGTTCACATTCTGTCGGTCGCCGCAGAAGCTGTCGGCTGTTCCCGGCAATTGCTTGACCGGGGCGACTTCACGTCTGTCGGGCGCGTACGGGAATGGGAATTGTTCGACCCCTCAGTCCCATTCGTCGTCGCCGTGGTTGCGTTCCCACCGGCCGCCGATCGGCGGGGTGTCGAGCCGGGTGGGGCCCTCGGCGTTGCCGGCCAGGTCGTTGTCCTCCACCCGGCAGTCCACGCAACTGCCCCGTTCGGTGATCCAGAACCCGTGGGTCTGGGTGGCCGGCTGCAGGCTGTCCCAGACCCGGTTGCCCCGGATGCTGGCCGAGTCGAGCGCGGCGTGCACGGTGATGCCGGCCCGGGCCCCGGGCGCCGCCGGCAGCTCGTACGCGGTGCCGGGCGTCGGGACGTCCGCGCTCCAGGCGGTGACCGCGTCGGGGCGGACCGGCGCCAGGGTGAGCTCAGTGGCGTTGTTCGCGGCCACCAGCGCCATCCGGCCGCCGACCCGGACCACCTTGCCCCGGTGCTCGTCCTCCTGCCACTCGGCCCGCCGGTCGACCACCAGCTTCTCGCTGTAACGCACCGACTCGCCGCCGCCCCGGACGACCGGGCCACACTGCCGTCCGTTGCTCCGGATCCGGTTACCGACGATGATCGCGTCAACGATCGGCCGGTCGATCCGGATCGCGTCCAGGCTGTTGCCGTAGAAGTCGTTGCCCTCGATGACGATCTCCCGGGCGCACTCCTGCTCCTCGCCGCCCAGGCTGCGCTGGTGGTACCCGTACCGGCCGTTGCCGGTGATCCGGTTGCCCCGGATGGTGTACGGCCCGGGGGTGTTGCCGATGCTGACCCCGTCACGCACGTTGCCGTCGATCACGCAGTCGGTGAGGATGCCGCCGCGACCGGCGGTGCCCGTGGTGCCCTTGGCCGAGACGTGGAATCCCGCCTCCAGGTTCCCGGTCAGCGTGCAGGCGGAGACGATCAGGCCGTTGGCGCCCCAGTCGGTGATGCCGAAGCGGTTGCCCTGGGCGTGGCAGCCGATGATCCGGATCCCGCGTGGCCGCAACGCCCCGGCCTGCTGCAACTCCAGGAAGATCCCGCTCGTGGCGTTGCCGACCGCCGAGCAGTTGATGATGTTGACCCGCTCGATGCTCCCCCACCCGCCGACCCCGACGCCGACACCGGCCCCGCCCATCTCGATGCCGTTGTCCAGCCGCCCGCAACCGGCCACCAGCACGCCGTCGATCAGGCAGTCCTGGAGGAAGTCGCAGCCCAGGCCGGTGCCCGCGGTGTGGTGGATGTAGAGGTTGCGGAACACGCCCCGCACGACGTACTGGAGCCCCAGCCCCTTGGCCAGCGGGTTGTACTCGGCCGACGCCACCCCGGAGCCGTCGATCTCGAAGTCGGCGAAGGTGCAGTCCGCCAGGTGACGCTCCCGGTCCGCGCCGTGCAGCGCCGCCGTGTGGAAGGCCAGCGGGGTGGGATCGGCCCGGTTGCCCGAGTTGCTCAGCACGAACCGGGTCGCGCCCGGACCGGCGCCCAGCAGCGACACGCCGCTGCGCCAGACCGTGCCGGCGTCCCGGATCGAGTACACCCCGGGCGGGCAGTAGATCACCCGGGCCCGCCGGTCGGCGGCGTACGCGTCCCCCAGCCGGTCCACCAGCGCGGCGAACGCGGGCTGGTCGTTGGTCGTCCCGTCCCCGGTCAGCCCGTGCTCCCGGGCGTTGCACATCAGCGGCGCGCCGGCGACCGGGTGCGGGCGTACGCCACCGGCGGAGGGCACGTGCGAGTGCTGCATCCCGTTCCTCCCCCTCGGCGACCGGGCTCGCTTTCCCGGTCCGGCGGCGGAGAAACGAAGAACGGCCCCGGCCCCAGGCGTGGCCGGGGCCGGGGCCGGGTCGGCAGGTCAGACGTTCGCCACCAGCAGCGCGGGCTGCTCGACGCAGTCCGCCACGTGCCGCAGGAAGCCGCCGGCCACGCCGCCGTCGCAGACCCGGTGGTCGAAGGTGAGGCTGAGCTGCGTCACCTTGCGGACCGCGAGCTGCCCGTCGACCACCCAGGGCTTGTCCACGATGCGGCCGACGCCCAGCAGCGCCGCCTCCGGGTGGTTGATGATCGGGGTGGAGCCGTCCACCCCGAACACCCCGTAGTTGTTCAGGGTGAAGGTGCCGCCGGTCAGCCGCGCGGGAGGCAGGGTACCGGCGCGGGCCGCCGCGGTGGTCTCCGCGAGGGCGGCGGCCAACTCCCGGGTGGTCAGCCGCTGGGCGTCGCGCAGCACCGGGACGACCAGGCCCCGGTCGGTCTGCGCGGCGATGCCCAGGTGCACCCCGGCCGACTGGATGATCCGCTGCCCCTCGGTGTCCACGTGCGCGTTGAGCTGCGGGTACTTTCGCAGACCACTCAGGCAGATCCGGGCCAGCAGCGCCAGGATGCTGACCGGCGCGTCCGGGGTGGCCGCGTTGATCGCGGCCCGGGTCGCCAGCAGCCCGGTCGCGTCCACGTCGACCCAGATGGTCACCTCGGGGATCTCCCGCCGACTGCGGGAGAGCTTGTCGGCGATGACCTTGCGGATGCCGGTCAGCGGGATGACCACGTCACCGTCCCCGCCGGGGGCGAGCCCGACGTGCGCGTCCGGCACGGCGGCCAGCCGGGGCGCCGGGGCGGCCGAGGCGGCCTCCACGTCGGCGCGGCGGATCACCCCGCCGGGGCCGGTGCCGCGCACCGACGCCAGGTCGACCCCGCGCTCCTTCGCCAGCCGCCGCACGATCGGGGAGATGACCAGCGCCGCCGTCCGCGGGGCCGGGCCCACGGCCACCCCGGCGCCGCCGCTCGCCGCGCCACCCGGGGCCGGGTCGGCCGCCGCCGGCCCGCCGGCCCGGTCCGCCGACCGGCCGGTCGGGGCCGGCGCGGCGGCCGGGGGCTCCGGGGCCAGCGCGAGCCGGGGGCGACGCCGCCGGCCGGAGCCGCCGTGCCCGGTGCCGTACCCGATCAGCACGTTGCCGGAGCCGGCCCGCTCCTCCTCGCGGTAGGTGGCGTGCCCGGCCGGCTCCGCGCTCCCGCCGCCGTCCAGCGGCGCGATGGTGATCAGCGGCTGGCCGACCGGCCGGACCTCACCCGCCGCGCCGTGCAGGGCCACGACCCGACCGGCGTACGGGCAGGGCACGTCGACGACCGCCTTGGCGGTCTCCACCTCGACCACGGACTGGTCCACGGCGACCACGTCGCCGACGGCGACCCGCCACTCGACGATCTCCGCCTCGCTGAGCCCCTCGCCCAGGTCCGGCAGGAGGAAGTCCAGAGTGCCCAGGGCGGTGCTCATGCCGCCACCCACCGGGCGTCGGGCTGGTCGTCCCACTGCAGGCGGGCCACGGTGTCCAGCACCCGGTCCACCGAGGGCAGGTGGGTGTGTTCCAGCATCGGCGCCGGGTACGGGATGTCCAGGCCGGACACCCGCAGCACCGGGGCGTGCAGGGCGTGGAAGCAGCGCTCCTGCACCCTGGCGGCGATCTCCGCGCCGACCCCGGCGAAGCCCTGCGCCTCCTGGATCACCACGCACCGGCCGGTCTTCCGCACCGACGCGGTGACCGTGGCGTCGTCGAACGGCACGATGGTGCGTACGTCGACGACCTCGAGGTCCCAGCCCTCCTCCCGGGCCGCCTCGGCCGCCTCCAGCGCGACCGGCACCGCCGGCCCATACGCCACCAGGGTGGCGTCGGTGCCCGCCCGGCGCACCACGGCCTTGCCGAACGGCGCGGTACGCGCCGGCAGCTCCGCCTCGGCGCTGGAGAAGTAGAGCTTCTTCGGCTCCATGAACACGACCGGGTCCGGGTCGTCGATCGCCTCGCGCAGCAGCGAGTACGCGTCCCCGACGGTGGCCGGGGTGACCACCTTCAGGCCCGGGGTGTGCGCGTAGTACGCCTCGGAGGAGTCGCAGTGGTGCTCCACCCCGCCGATCCCGCCGGCGTACGGCACCCGGATGACGATCGGCACGCTGAGCGCGCCACGGGTGCGGTTGCGCAGCTTTGCCACGTGCGAGGCGATCTGCTCGAACGCCGGGTACGCGAACGCGTCGAACTGCATCTCGACCACCGGCCGCAGCCCGGACATGGCCAGGCCGACGGCGAAGCCGACGATGCCGGCCTCCGCGAGCGGAGTGTCGAAGCAGCGCTTGTCGCCGAACCGGGCCTGCAGGCCGTCGGTGATCCGGAAGACGCCGCCCAGCTGCCCGACGTCCTCGCCGAAGACGACCACCCGCTCGTCGTCGAGCAGCGCGTCGGCGAGCGCGGCGTTGAGCGCCTTCGCCATGGTCATGGTGGCCATCAGGCGTCCCTCTCCTCGTCGCGGTCGGCGGCCAGCTCGGCGCGGACCTGCTCGCGCTGCTCGACCAGCTGCGGGGTCGGCTCCGCGTACACGTGGTCGAAGAGGCTGAGCGGGTCGACCGTCGGCTGGGCGTTCATCCGGTCGCGCAGCGCGGCGGCGTAGGCCTCGGCCTCGTCGGCGATCGCGGCGACCGCGGCGTCGTCCAGCTCGCGCCGGGCCCGCAGGTACGCCTCCAGCCGGGCGATCGGGTCGCGGTCCCGCCACGCCTCGACCTCCTCGGCGTCCCGGTAGCGGGTCTGGTCGTCGGCGTTGGTGTGCGGCTCCATCCGGTAGGTGTGCGCCTCGACCAGGAACGGCCCCTGGCCCGACCGGGCGTGCTCCACGGCGCGGGTGAGCACCGCGAGCACGGCCACCGGGTCGTTGCCGTCGACCTGCTCGCTGGGCACGCCGTAGCCGACGCCCTTGTACGCCAGGCTCGGCGCGGCGGTCTGCCGGGACAGCGGGACGCTGATCGCGTACTTGTTGTTCTGCAGGAAGTAGACGACCGGGGCCTTGAACACGGCGGCGAAGTTGACCCCCTCATGGAAGTCACCCTCGCTGGTCGCGCCGTCCCCGATGAAGGCCAGCGCCACGGTGTCCCGCCCCTGGTACGACTCGCCGTAGGCCAGGCCGGCGGCGTGCACGCACTGGGTGGCGAGCGGGGTGCACTGCGGCGCGGTGTGCCGGGCGGCCGGGTCGTACCCGCAGTGCCAGTCGCCGCGCAGCAGGGTGAGCACCTCGACCGGGTCGATGCCCCGGGCGGTCAGCGCCATCGACTCGCGGTAGGTCGGGAAGACCCAGTCGGTGTCGCGCAGCGCGAGGACCCCACCGACCTGGCACGCCTCCTGGCCCCGCGAGGACGGGTAGACGGCGAGGCGGCCCTGCTTGGTCAGCGCGGTGGCCTGCACGTCGAAGCGGCGGCCGACGACCATCCGCCGGTACATCTCGCGCAGCGCGTCGAGCGGCGGCTCGGGGTAGTCGTCCCGGGCCGGCAGCGGGGTGCCGTCCGGGTTGAGCAGCCGGACCGGTTCGGTACGCGGCAGCAGGCCGGCCGACGGGTCGGGGACGGAAGGGTTGGCCTTCCGGCGGGTGCGGGGGGATGCCCTGCGGACCGCCTGGGGTGTGGTCGTCACGGCGGGGACCTCCTGGACGTGTGGTGGACCTATGCTCACGCCGTCGGATGATTGACTCAAGTTGCCGGCTGAACGCGGGACGAATGGCATGAGTGGGAGCGGTTCATGAGCCAGGAGACCAGCCCGGTACCGGGCGTGGCGGGCGGAACGGGACGTTCGGCCGGGCCGCTCGACGAGGTGGACCGGCGGATCCTGCGCGAACTGGTCGACGACGGCCGGATCTCCATGCGTACGCTGGCCGAACGGGTGCACGTCTCGCGCACCAACGCGTACGCCCGGGTGGAGCGCCTGATCCGGGACGGGGTGATCACCGGGTTCCGGGCCCGGGTGGCGCCGGAGCCCGCCGGGCTGGGCACGTCGGCGTACATCGCGCTGACGATCGAGCAGAACACCTGGCGGGAGGTGTCCGAGGAACTGGCCCGGGTGCGCTACGTCGAGCACGTCGCACTGCTCAGCGGCGAGCACGACGTGCTGGCCCTGGTGCGGGCGCCGGACAACGCCACCCTGCGGGACGTGGTGCTGGAGCGGGTGCAGAGCATCGCCGGGGTGCTGTCGACGCGTACCTGGCTGGTCTTCGAGGAGTTCGACGGGGCGCAGAGCCCGTGGCAGCAGTAGCTGTCAGCGTTCCGGCGGCGCCTCCAGGCCCTCCCGGTCGGCCAACTCCAGCAGCGGCTCCAGGGAGAACCGGCGGTCGTCCAGGCCGGCGTGCGGGTCGCCCCGCTCGGCGAACCGGGCCGGCATGCTCACCACGTCGAAGTCCTCCGGCCGCGCGTCGTCCAGCTCCGACCAGTCGAGCGGGGCGGAGACCAGCGCCTGCGGGGTGGGCCGGATCGAGTACGCCGACGTGATGGTGTGGTCGCGGGCCATCTGGTTGTAGTCCACGAAGACCGGCCGGTCCCGCTGCTCCCGCCACCAGGTGGTGGTCACCAGGTCGGGCAGCCGGCGCTGCATCTCCCGGCCCAGCGCCAGCACCGCACGCCGGCACTCGCCGAAGCTCCACCGCGGCTCGATGGACAGGTAGACGTGGATGCCCCGACCACCGGTGGTCTTCGGGTAGCCGACCATCCCCAGCTCGTCGAGGAACGCGCGCACCTCGTGGGCGACCGGGACCACCTGGGCGAAGTCCACCCCCGGCATCGGGTCCAGGTCGATGCGGAGCTGGTCGGGGCGCTCCACGTCGCCGGCGGACACCGGCCACGGGTGGAAGCGCAGGGTGCCCAGGTTGACCGCCCAGATCACCACGGCCAGTTCGCTCGGGGCCACCTCGTCGGCGGTCCGGCCGCTGGGGAAGGTGATGTGCGCGGTGCGTACCCACTCGGGCGCCCCGGCCGGCAGCCGCTTCTGATAGAACGCGTCGCCCCGGTTGTCCTGCCGGGTGGCGATCTTCGCGCCCTCGAACACGCCGCGCGGCCACCGCTCCAGCATGGTGGGCCGGTCGCGCAGGGCACGCAGGATGCCGTCGCCGACGGCGAGGAAGTAGCGGACCACGTCGAGCTTGGTCAGCCCGCGCTCCGGGAAGTACGGCTTGTCGGGGCTGGAGACGCGGACCACCCGCTCGCCTACCCGGATCTCCTCGGCCGCCGTGGTCGCCACGCCTCACACGGTAGCGGGCGACGGGCCGCCACGGTCGCCCGCCGCGCAGCGGAGGGTCAGGAGACCAGCATGACGCCCACGACGACGAGCGGCAGCCCGACGAACAGGAAGATCCCGACGCCGGTCAGGACCCGGCCGCCGCCGCCCGTCTCCCGCTCGGGCGCGAGCCCGAAGGCCGCCCGGGCGCCGAGCATGCCCACCCGGCTGAGGGTCAGGTCGCCGGTGACCCCGAGCAACGCGCCGACGACGATCAGGGCGACGGCGAACCGGGAGACGAACTGACCGCCGGACACCGCGACCCAGACACCCGCGCCGGCCGCGACCACCACCAGCGCGATCACCAGCAGCACCAGGGCTTCCCGCAGACCCTTGAGGACCGTCATCGATGGCTCCATCCCGTCGTGTCGGACGGGACATTCTGTTCCATCGACGGGTCCGACCGCTGCCCCGTTCCGGGCAGCGGTCAGCCGGGCGGCACTGCCCGGGAAAGGGTCGCGGCTGCCGGGACCGGCGCGCGTCCCGGCCCCGGCCGCGCCGGTGCTCAGCGACCTTCCTGCTGCATCCGCGCCATGAGCATCTGCTTGCCCTGGTCACCGGCCTTGCGGTTGTTCTCCTGGATCTTGCGGAACCAGTTGGCGAGTTCCGTGTCGCCGCGCTGGTCCGCGTCGGCGATGTACGTGTCCATCCGGTAAATGTTCTCCAACGACATCTGCAGCGTGTGGATCAGGTCGTAGTTCTTGTCCCGCACCGGGCTCATCTGTTCCTTGGTCATGGTCGTGGCCACGACATACCTCCCCCATGTCTCGGCTTCCGGTAGCGCCAGCGCATACCCGCCCGCGACGGGTTCACGCCCCGCCGGTCCGGCGGACGCGCGGTTACCGCCCGGCGGCCCGGGTACCGGAGGCCGCATGGCGGAACTGGCGGCGTTGTGGATCGTGCGGCACGGCGAGAGCACGGCCAACGTCGCGGCGAGCCGGGCGGAGGCGGCCGGGGCCGAACTGATCGGACTCACCCACGAGCGCGACGCGGACGTGCCGCTGTCGCCGACCGGGCAGGAGCAGTCCCGGGCCACCGGACGCTGGCTCGCCGGGCTGCCCGAGGCGCACCGCCCGGACCTGGCCGTGGTGTCGCCGTACCTGCGGGCGGTGCAGACGGCCGACCTGGCGCTGGCCGGCACGGGCATCCCGGTCAGCCGGGACGAGCGGTTGCGCGACCGGGAGCAGGGCGTCCTCGACGGGCTGACCGAGCACGGGGTGCGGCAGCGGTTCCCCATGGAGGCGGAACGCCGGACCCGGCTCGGCAAGTTCTACTACCGGCCGCCCGGCGGCGAGTCCTGGCCCGACGTGGCGCTGCGGCTGCGCGCGCTCCTCGGCGACCTGCGCCGCGACCACGAGGGCCGCCGGGTGCTGCTGTTCGGCCACGACGCCCTGGTCTTCGTGCTCCGCTACCTGGTGGAGGGGCTCACCGAGGGCGAACTGCTGGCGCTGACCCGGGCACACTCGATCGCCAACTGCTCGGTCACCGGCTGGTCGGTCGGCCCCGCCGGCCGGCTCGCCCTGGACATGTTCAACGACGTCACCCACCTGTCCGAGGAAGGGGCCCCGCGAACCCGGGAGGACGAGGTCCATGCCGAGCCGGCGTGACGTCATCACCCCCGCCTTGCTGCGGGTCTGCGCGCTGAGCATTCAGGTCCCGCACACCCCGGCGACCGTCTGAACTGACATCTGCTGCGAGTCCCCGCCACGTGGTCGTGGGCCGGCTCCCCAAGGAGCCGGCCCACGACCTCAGGTTTCGTGGACAGGCGTCAGCTCTTCGTCACCCCCTGCACATCAACCCGCTTGTCCGCTCGCGATGCCATCGGTTGCCGCACCTCGACAGTGACGTTGTACTCGCCGATCATGGGCACCTGGGTAACAGCCTGATACGTGCCGGGCCGGCCGGCCACCTCGGCCATCACAACCGGACCCTTCTTGTGGGACAGCGGCATGGCCACCATGTCGGTGTAGGCGAACACCTGCCCCTTCGTGATCGGGTCGTAGGAGCCGGGTGCGCTGACCTTGGCTTCGATCCGCACCTGCAGGTCGCCGATGTGCTGGGCCGTCACATCGATCGACGCCGCCGGCTGCTCCTGGCCTGCCGCCGGCTGGCCGGCCCCCTTCTTCTCGGCTTGCCCCGTCGACGCGCCCGTTACGGCGGTCGGTCGAGTGAGCAGAAATCCCAACGCTCCGATCATCAGCGCGACGGTCATCCCCAGACAGATGCCGAGGATCATGCCTTGGCGGAACGGACTCGGGCCCCGGTGCCGCTTGCTCCGGCCGCGGCCGGCCGGTCTTCTGACCGGCCCTCGCGACGGCGGCCTGCCCAACATCTCATCGGGCAGCCTGAGTTTGCTGGTCACCGTCGCCTCCCTCGGCGTCCGCGGCGGCTGGCCGGTGCCGGTGTACCGAGCCAGGCCAGGGACTGCGGGGTGGTTCCGCTGGCACTCCCTGACGGCCCGAGCGGATGATCGGCAAGTTGGATCAGATTGGACTGCGCTGTGGCATGCACCCGGAACAGCCCCCATTGCCCCCCGGTCATGTGACGAGCGAGGGTGTTGGTGTGGTAGAGGTAGTCGCCCGCCGCAGCGCGGCGGCCCCCAGCCCCGCCGGTGACGGCCGGGTCGAGGACGATGTCGTAGACCACCCCTGGGTTGAACTGGCCCTGGCTCGCGGCGATCTGGGACTGCGGGTCGTTCGGCGAACGCCGCCAGGTGTGGTCGTGCAGGCTGAAGCTCGTCGAACGCGGGTCACCCACGGCCTGCCCGACCCGGAAGACGGTCTTGTCACCGGCATACGACTGGAACAGCGGTGTCGACGGATCGCCGTGTATCGCTGAGCTGAAGATGTTGGTGATGTTCTGGTCCGTCGCGTACCGGTGCGACCAGGGTTCGTTGCGATAGTTCACCGAGAACTCGCCCTGGTCCTCGGGGTCGTCGGCCTCCCGACTCGGCGGGGTGACCAGATCGAAGTTGTCCGGCACCGGCGGGTCGTCTGCGGTGTTGCCGTTCGTGTCCTTCCGGAACAGCGCCAGATCGCTGTTGAGCAGGACGATGTTCTCCCGGAAGTCCGGTTGAGTGGGGTGGGTTATGACGGCGCTCGTGCCACTGGTGAGGGCGCGACCATCGACCGGGTTGACCCAGTTCGACCCGGCGGGTTCGATGACCAGCGCGCCGTACAGGCCGTGGTGCAGGTGGTTCTGGACGTCCGCGCCGTCGCGCAGCAGGGCCATTCCGGTGACATTCGTCGGAATCTTCCAGCGGTACACCGTGCTCGCCCCGGGTGCCACCGCGACCGGAGGCGTCGATTCCACGAATTGCGCGGTGATGGAGGCCTTCGCGCTGACCGGGAACGGCTGGAAGCCGGGCACGTTGTGTTCGTTCTTCGGTGGCTGGTCTATGCAGGCTGGATAACTCAGCACCCCGCGCTTGAACCCGAGTTGCCCCGGTTCGATCGCCTCGTGGCAGTGCGGGACCATCTTGGCCGGGTCGAGCTTGTTCGTGAACGTGACGGCGATGCAGTCACCGGCGTTCGCCCTGATCACCAACGGCTCGGGCGGCTTCTTGCCGGTCCGGATCGCGTTCTCGTCGGCCGCCAGCGCGTACATCAGGCCGTTGGGGTCGTGGTCACCGGCGTTGTTGTAGGTGACGTCCTTGTTGATCGCCACGATGCTGAAGGACCGGTCCGCTCCCGTCGTGCAGGTCTCGGCGGCTGAACTCGCGTTTTCCGACGCCTCGGCCCTGGCCGCGCCCGAGGGCAGGACGTCCCCGCCGATACAGTGGTCAGCCGGGTAATCGGGCAGTGTGCGGACCGACGGCGGCGGCCCGAACTCGGGGTTCGAACAGGAGTACAGGCGCACCTTGCCCCAGGCGCCGAGGAAAAAGTCGTCGGCGCCGCCGAGGTAGTACTCGAAGTCCTGCGTCATCACATGCTGGGTCAGGGGCGGGAACTGGTCCAGTGGCATCGCTAGCTCGAAGTACTCCAGGATGCCGATGTGCTGCGCCTGCACGACGTTCGACTCAGGGTCCTTGGGTTCGAACTTCCAGCGGAAGCGCTCGAGGTTGAAGCCGTGCGACTCCTCCTGTGACAACTGGAAAATCTGGAACTTCACCGGATCCCCGCCGTACGCATGCAACAGCGGTGTGAACGGATCGCCGTGGACCGATGAGTTGAACAGGTCCGCCGGGTCGGCGTTCCTGCGCGCCTCGAACGGCTCGAGGCGGTAGTTGATCCCCATGACGCCCTGGTCATCAGTGCTGGACGGGAACTTGGGCGGGTGCACCGGCACGCCGTCGTTGGTGACGAAGGCGTCGTCGTTGCTGGTGTTCGGGTCGCCCGGCTGGAAGACCGGCACGTGGTCCTCTATGAAGAGCGAGAAGTTGCGGTAATCCTTGCCGTCGGTCTGCTGGCCGGCGTAGTCGGTCGTGGGTGTGCAGTGCAGGTCGAAGATCGTCCCGATTGGTGAATCGGGCCGAGGGTTCGGAGACGGCACGCATCCAGCCGGGTGGATGGTCGAACCACCGAAGAGCCCGTTGTCCTGATGGACGTTGGGGAAGAAGTGGTCGTGGAAGGAGTTGGTGCTCGTGTTCTCGTGGACGAAGTCGCGGTAGGTGATGGTCTGGTCGATGTCGGCGCCCTGGTCGTAGTTCCAGCCGTTGGCCGCCCCGTCGGACGACAGCACGTCGAACTGGACCATGTGCTGGTGCAGGCCGACCTCGTTCGTCTCCTGAGCGCGGTCGAAGACATTGCCGCCGAACTGCCGGGGCAACTCGTTGGTCAGCTTGTAGACGACGCAGTCCCCGACGTTCAGGATCGGCGCGAAGGGCTCCGGTTTTCGCCCGTCCCGCACCGCCTGTTTGTCCGACTGCAGCACGTAGACCCGGGACTGCGG
The DNA here is from genome assembly GCF_054963695.1 of Micromonospora sp. RTBAU3-60. NCBI lineage: Bacteria > Bacillati > Actinomycetota > Actinomycetes > Micromonosporales > Micromonosporaceae > Micromonospora > Micromonospora sp. RTBAU3-60. The sequence goes on from NZ_JBUEGB010000001.1 coordinate 521,340, forward strand.
ATTCGTCCATTTCAGCTCGGGGTTGTACTCCTGACTGATCTCGATCGCGGCCACCTCGTACGTCTTTGTCGGGCGACCGGCGGGACAGGGATCCTGGAAGTAGCCTCCGGGCACCTTGGCCCCCGGGTCCGCCGCGGCCTGCTCCAACGCCGTCGGCGGGAAGACGCCGGCTTCGCTGCGCTCGGGCACTCCGAGCGGCGGTTTCGGAGCCTTGAATCCGAATTTGCCGGGTACGAACAGCGGGAAGCCAGGCGTCCCCGTCGTTGGCGAAGGCGGCGGGTTCACCCCGTCCACGTCCTTCTGATAGTCGAAGTCGGCCAGTGGTTCAAGTGCCGGGATGGGCGTCCCGTCCGGGTTCCACCGGCTCCCATCCTCGAACTTGTCGAGAGTGCGGTTGAGCCCCCACATGCCGGTGGCGAAGTGCGGGTAGAGGTGGCAGTGGAAGATGATGTCGCCGAAGGTGGCCGGCTTGTCCCGGTGTGCCGATCCGGCGCCGCCCTGGACGACCAGACCGTAGTGGCTGCCGGGCGACACCGCCTGCACGTCGAGGACGTTGGTGGTCGTCGTCCGGTGGGTGGGCTTGCTGATCTGATCCAACCCACCCTCGTCAGCCGGGTCGAACATCCAGCGGTTCACGTGCCAGTGGAACGTGTGGGTCTCCAACTCGGCCGGGTGCAGCAGCCGGACCTGCGTCGGCTCACCGCGGTAGTTGGCGAACACCAGGTCGCCGCCGCCGGGATCGCCGTACGCCCACGAGGAGAGGGCTGTCTCCTCTCCGATGCAGCGCTCCGCGTCGTACTCCTGGGCCGCGCGGGTGGCGGCCGGACAGCCCACCTCTTCCCGGTTGAATCCGGGTTCGGAGCGGTAGTTGAAGGCGAACCATTCCAGCTTGACCGGCACCTCGCCTTGGACGAGGGCATCCGCGTCACCGCCGCCGAGGCCCGGCAGCGTCCCCTCGGTCAGCAGCTCCAGTTGGGCAGCCGTCGGCTGCACGCACTCGTTGCCACCCTGTTCGCCGCTCGATTCGCTGCGGCAGAAGCGGGTCAGGATGCCCGGCTCCGCCTCCACCTCGTCGTGCATGAACAGCACGTTCTCCCGGAAGTCGGAGCCGTCCGGCCGCTGCACGACGGCCCGCGTGCCCGACGAGAGCGGCTCGCCCGTGCGGGAGTCCACCCAGGTTGCGCCGGGCGGCTCAACGATGATGGCGCCGAACGCTCCAAAGGAGTGCGAGCCGATGAAGCGGACCTTGCCGGTGCTGTCGACCGGGCGGGTCTGCTGGGACGAGAAGTCCGCTCCGTCCTTGAACTGGAACTCACCCTCCACCTGAGCGAACAACCGGTAGGTGATGGTCTGGCCGGGGCGGGCGGTGGAGTCGGGGTTGTAGCCGGCGATGGTGCCGTCCGAGCCCTTGACGTCGTAGTCAAGCCCGTCGAAGTGCATCGAAGCGTTCGGCGCCACGGTGCGGTCAAAGTCGTTGTCGGGAACCGTGAGCGCGGGGGCGAACTCGCGGGGCGCCGTGGTGACCGTGCCCGGAGCGCGCACAGTCTCCCCAGGCAGTGTGAAGATCGCATTGTCGCGTACCTGCCGGGTGAGGGACGGCGCCTCTTCGTTGAGGCGGTTCGTGAACTGCACCTCGACGCAGTCGCCCCGATTGACACGCAACGTCAGGGGCTCGATCAGGTCGTTCTCGTCCGCCTTGGCGGGGTTGGCGGCATTGGCGAAGCCGCTCCGGACCTTTTCGATGTTCTCATCGAGCACGTACATGCGGCCTTCCGGCACCACGTCCCCGAAGCGGTTGAGGAAGATCGGCAGATTGATGAGCGAGACTGTGAAGCGTTTCGGTGTTTGACCTGCGGAACACGGATCACTGGATGAGGCGGCCGGCTGCGGTCCGGGCAGCTGAGCGGCGGTTGCCTGGCTCACCATCCAGATCGCTCCGGCAGCGAGCGCCATCCACAGCCCCGCCCCGAGGGCCAGCGCGAGCTTGACCGGCCACGACGGATTGCGCCGGGCCCGCATGAGCACGAGCGCGACGACGGCCAGGATGACGAGGATGGGAGTGAGGTCGGCATACGGTGCGGCCATGCATCCTCCTGGTGTGACCAAGACGGTCGGGCCCAGGGACGCGCGACGAACCTGATGCAGCCATGACGCGCGACAGTTACGCTGCGCGACCCCCCCGAGGCCGGTCTGTAATACAGACGACAATCATCGTCTTCGAACCAGTGAAATGTGTCAATGATTTTCAGCGGGAATACGGCCGGTTGGAACATGCTGCCGTGGCATCGGCAGAGAGACCGACCGACCCAGTCAACTGACCGGGGGTTTGACCACCGTCTGACGGTTGTTGTTCGTCCGTTCGGGTGTGTGTAACACCACACCCACTCCCTACGCTGAACCGTCGAAGGCGAGCAGCCTGCTCGTTTTCCGCCGGCCCCTCCCCTCCAGGGAGTGCGGTACGGCTGGATCGGCCCCCTGGGAGTCTGTGTGAAGAACCTCCGTCGCAAGACACTGGCCGCCGCGTCCGCGGTGACGCTCGGCGTCGGCCTCGCCCTCACCGGCGGGCTGGCACCGGCGGCGGCCACCGGACCGGACACCACGTTCCTGGTCCTCGCCCCGCAGGGCGCCAAGACCGACAAGGCCGCCGCCCGCGTGGCGGCCGCCAAGGGCACCGTGGTGGCCAGCTACGACCAGATCGGCGTGCTCGTCGTCCGCTCGACCAACCCGAACTTCGCCACCCAGGTGGCGGGCGCGGGCGTCGAGTCGGTCGCGTCCACCGCCGGCCTGGGCACCGCCCTCGAAGAGGGCGAGACCGTCGAGGTCTCCGCGGCCGACGTCGCCAACGCCACCGGCGACCCGACCAAGGAGCCCATGTACGGCCAGCAGTGGGACATGGACATGATCCACGTTCCGCAGGCCCACGCGGTCAACAACGGCAGCTCGAATGTCGTGGTCGGTGTACTGGACAGCGGCATTTCCAGCAGCCACCCCGACCTGGCCAGCCAGATCGCCAAGGACAAGAGCGTGTCCTGCATCGGCGGTGTCACCGACACCACCGAGGCGGCCTGGAACCCGACCAACTCCGACCACGGCACGCACGTGGCCGGCACCATCGCCGCCGCCGTCAACGGCGTCGGCGTGACCGGCATCGCGCCGGGGGTGAAGGTGGCGGCGGTCAAGGTCGTCGACAACGGCGGCTCCATCTTCCCGGAGGCTGCGGTCTGCGGGTTCATGTGGGCCGCCGAGCACGGGATGCAGCTGACCAACAACAGCTACTTCATCGACCCGTGGGAGTTGAACTGCCGCAACGACGCGCGCCAGCGTCCGGTGTGGCAGGCGGTGCAGCGGGCCATTCGTTACTCGCAGTCCAAGGGCGTGCTCAACATCGCGTCCGCGGGCAACTCGAACTACGACCTGGCCCACAAGAACACCGACTACGACAGCCCGAACAACCTGCCGGAGGGCCAGGAGCCCACGCCTCGCGTGGATCTCAACAGCGCCTGCCTCGACCTGCCGGCCGAGGCGCCGGGTGTGGTCACCGTCTCCGCGGTGGGCCCGACCGGGCAGAAGAGCTACTACTCCTCGTACGGTCAGGGGGTCATCGACGTGACGGCCCCGGGTGGTGACAGCCGGTTCCGCACGAAGGGCGCCGGCCCGACCACCGCGGACCAGATCCTGTCGACCACCTTCAACACCCGCACCCGGACCGACGGGTGGGGGTACAAGCAGGGCACCTCGATGTCCGGCCCGCACGCCACCGGTGTCGCGGCGCTGGCGCTGTCGGCGCACCCGGGGATGACCCCGGGCCAGCTGTCGGCGTTCCTGGAGCGTACGTCGGTGGCGCAGTCCTGCCCGGCCGGCGTCTACGACCCGGTGCCGAACTGGCCGGTGCCGGTTCCGCCGGCCACGCTGCCGCACAACATCGGCCCGTCGTACTGCTCCGGCGGTGAGCGGAACGGGTTCTACGGTGCCGGCATGGTCGACGCGTTCAACGTTGTCAAGTAACACCCGCACCACCAGCGACGGGGTCCGGCGTTCCGACGCCGGGCCCCGTCCTGCTGTTTGCGCTGCTCGACGCCCGGGTACGGCTGGCGGCATCAGCCGACTAAAGGACGTCGCCCGGTGCCTACGCCGACCATAGGTGATCAAAGTCCGTGGCGCCCAGGCCCGCCTTGATCCGCGGGGCTAGCC